>NZ_JBHSKS010000004.1:83371-433029 GCF_042657405.1 Algoriphagus aquatilis | reverse complement strand
TGAGCTGTACTTTAGTCGGATAACCCATATCTAGTCTAATAACTAGATACAATATCCATAAAAAAAGGCCATAACTCCAAATTATGACCTACTTTTTTTCATCGACTAGTAAAGAGCCAAACATCAGCCAATTATTGCTTCAGCAACAATTGGATTACCTGAGAAAAAGTGGAAATCCTTGTTCAAAGTGTCGCGAGTGAAAAATCTAAGTTGATTTAAAAACAGAGTCAACCAAAAAGCCCCTGACAAAACATACTGTCAAGGGCTTTTTTTGAGGTAAGAATTCGCTTTTTAGGCAATCAAGATCAAAAGAAGGATGATAATGATGATGGCACCAATGGAAAGGTAAACTCCACTTCCAAGTTCGCGTGCTTCATCTTTCATTTCCTTGAGCTCAACTCTGACTTCTTTTCTTTCACTTTTACTCATCGAACTAAAATCCATGGTTTTGATTACCTCGATTCTATTTTCGATTTCCGTCAACCGAACTTTCTGAGCCTCTGTAAGCTCTTCTTTTGGGTTTTTCCCAGGTGCAGCATGTAAAAACTGTACACTGAGAAACAGGGCAAGAACTGCTACTAGCTTTTTCATTGTATTAAGTTTTAAAAGGTGAAATTATAGTAATCGGAAAACTCTACTCGAAATCCATTCTTAATGTGAATCCCCCAAATAAAAGCGATCAATCGGCTCCTAGAAAAATTGTAACTTGGAAGGGAAAAAATGCTCTCCTTTTATATAAAGTTAACCTAAAATGTCTCAGAAACAAGCACATAAACTTTTTTTGTTGGATGCAATGGCTTTAATCTACCGGGCACATTTCGCCTTTAGCAAAAATCCCAGAATCAATTCCAAAGGATTAAATACAGGGGTGATGCTAGGCTTTACCAATACATTGCTGGAAGTATTGGAAAAAGAGAAACCGAGCCACATCGCTGTAGCTTTCGATACGAAGGCACCGACTTTTCGACATGTCCAATACGAGCCTTACAAAGCTAACCGACTCGAGCAGCCGGAGGACATCACCATTTCTATCCCCTGGGTCAAAGAAATTGTGAAAGCCTTCAAGATCCCCGTGTTGGAAATGGATGGATTTGAGGCAGATGACATCATCGGAACGATAGCCAAAAAAGCAGAAAGAGATCATTTTACTGTCTACATGATGACCCCGGACAAAGACTACGGACAGATTGTGGATGACCATATTTTCCTTTACAAGCCAGCTTTCATGGGCAATGGCGTGGATGTCATGGGGCCCAAGCAGGTCTGCGAAAAGTGGGACATCGAGCATGTGGATCAAGTGCGGGATATTTTGGGCCTGATGGGCGATGCGGTGGACAACATTCCGGGTATTCCTGGCATCGGTGAAAAAACTGCCGTAAAGTTGCTTAAGGAATTTGGTACCGTGGAGGGCCTGATCGCCAATGTCGACAAGCTCAAAGGAAAGCAGAAAGAGAACGTAGAGAATTTTGCTCAACAAGGGCTTTTGTCCAAAGAACTCGCCACGATCAAAATCGACGTGCCGGTTGATTTTGATGAAGTGGATCTGAGATATGAGGGATTTGATGAGGAAAAGCTCCGAGCGATTTTTACCGAACTGGAATTCCGCACGCTGGCAAGCCGCATTTTCAAGGATTCCTCTGGAAAAAAAGCTGCAATAGCCGCACCCGCACAAATGGATCTTTTTGGAGCTCCAGCTCCAGCGCCTACCCATGTAGAAGAAGAGGAAAGCTCCGAAGAAGAGGTTACCATTTCTACACCAGTCATCTTGGACACCATCCATAGCAATGTCCACCATTACCACAAAATCAAAGGAAAAGTCGCCGTACAAGAACTTGTCGATTATTTGCTTTTGCAAAAGGAAATCTGTTTTGACACAGAGACCACCGATCTCGACGCCATGAAAGCCGAACTGGTTGGGTTGTCTTTTTCCTACATCGAAGGTGAAGCTTACTACATCCCTGTCTCTTCGGACCAAGCCGAGACGCAGGAAATTCTTGAAGTTCTGCGACCTGTTTTTGAAAATGAATCCATCCTCAAAATCGGTCAGAATGTGAAGTACGACATGCTGGTGCTGAAAAACTATGGCATCGAAGTCAAAGGTACCCTCTATGACACCATGCTTGCCCACTACCTGATCGAGCCGGAAGGCAAACATGGCATGGACTGGCTGGCACAGCAATACCTGCACTACAAACCGGTCTCCATCACTGAGCTCATCGGCAAAAAGGGAAAAGGTCAAGGAAACATGCGGGATGTAGACGAGGATGAAGTCACTGCTTATGCCGCGGAGGATGCAGATATCACGCTTCGCCTAAAAGGAAAACTCGATCCCATTATCCAATCCAATGGACTGAAAAAGCTTTTTGATGAAGTGGAAAACCCACTCATTCGAGTCCTGACCGATATGGAATTTGAAGGAGTGCGAATCGACACCGGTAGCTTGGCGGAATTGTCAGTAGCCTTGGAAGAGGAAAGCAAAGAGATCGAAAAGCGAGTCTATGAACTGGCTGGAGTACGATTCAATCTGGCATCACCAAAGCAATTGGGCGAAGTACTTTTTGAAAAACTCAAACTTGACCCAAAAGCCAAAAAAACCAAAACAGGACAATATGCCACCGGTGAGGAGATTCTCAGCAAAATGGCCAACGAACATGAAATCGCGCAGGCCATTCTCGATCACCGACAGATGGTGAAATTGAAATCTACCTATGTGGATGCCCTTCCTACCATGATCAATTCCAAGACAGGACGGATTCATACGACATACAATCAGTTTGTTGCTGCAACTGGTAGACTTTCCTCGATCAATCCCAACCTTCAGAATATCCCAATCCGAACATCCAGAGGACGGGAAATCCGGAAGGCTTTTGTCCCAAGAGATGAAAACCACGTGTTGCTTTCAGCGGATTATTCTCAGATCGAATTGCGCCTGATGGCAGCATTTTCTCAGGATGAATCCATGCTCGAAGCCTTCCGAAACGGTCGGGACATTCACGTCGCGACCGCAGCCAAAATCTTCAAAGTGCCTTTGGAAGAGGTGACTTCGGATATGAGAAGAAAAGCCAAAACGGCCAACTTCGGGATTATTTATGGCATCTCAGCTTTTGGTTTGGCACAGCGACTTTCCATCCCGAGAGGGGAGGCCAAAGAAATCATCGATGCCTATTTCACCGAATTCCCAGCAGTAAAGCAATACATGGATGGCGCCATCGAGAAAGCGCGAAAAGACGAATACGTGGAAACAATCCTTGGTCGCCGGCGCTACCTCCGCGACATCAACAGCCGCAATATGACCATGCGAGGCTTTGCCGAGCGAAACGCCATCAATGCGCCGCTTCAGGGTTCGGCCGCTGACCTCATCAAAGTTGCCATGATCCATGTGCATAACTGGATGAAGAAAGAGAAACTGAAATCCAAAATGATCCTCCAAGTGCACGATGAATTGGTTTTCGATGCGCATAAGGATGAGGTTGAGCTACTCAAAAAGCACATTCCAGGGCTGATGTCCAATGCAATCAAGCTACCTGTTCCGATCGAAGTGGAAGTGGGCGTAGGCACAGATTGGCTGCAGGCGCATTAGGAAGAAGTTAGATATCAGACACAAGATGCAAGACTGCCGAAGTACAGTCAGGCTGAGCGTAGTCGAAGCCGATTTTTCAGAAAAGTCCTTTGTGTTTAGAATGAATTGCCTAGATAAGTGCTTATAATCAAGGATAAAGGAAAATATTTCAAGAGTGTCGTATATCAAAAACTTGTACTGAGCGAAGTCGAAGTATCGTAATTCGTACCTCTATATGGCTAAAGTCAAAACCACCTTTTTCTGTCAGAACTGCGGCGCTCAAAGTCCCAAGTGGCTTGGCAAATGCCCTGCTTGTGGGGAATGGAATACCTATGTAGAAGAAATTCTCCAGAAAGAAGAAGTAGGAAAAGGGAGTTGGAAGCCCCAAGGTTCAGGGCTCAAAAAAGCCAGTGTCCCTAAGAAAATCGCTGAGGTCAACTACGAGGAGCAACCGCGCTGGATCACTTCCGATCCAGAATTGGATCGGGTGCTGGGAGGAGGAATCGTGTCAGGTTCTTTGGTCCTTATCGGTGGCGAACCCGGAATCGGAAAGTCCACGCTAATGCTTCAGATTGCGCTGACCCTAAAAGGGAAAAAAGTACTATACGTTTCAGGAGAGGAAAGTGAAGCCCAAATCAAAATGCGGGCAGATCGCATGTCGGCCAAAAACCCGGATTGCTATGTCCTTTCTGAGACTAATACCCAACAGATTTTCCAGCAGATTGAACTACTCAAGCCAGACTTTTTGGTCATCGACTCCATTCAGACACTCAACAGCCAGTATGTAGAATCCGCAGCTGGATCGGTATCGCAGGTGAGAGAGTGTACCGCAGAGCTGATGAAATTTGCGAAGGAGACTGGGACACCTGTTTTCCTCATCGGTCATATTACCAAGGACGGTTCCATCGCCGGGCCGAAAGTCCTCGAGCACATGGTGGATACGGTCTTGCAGTTTGAAGGAGATCGGCACTTGACTTATAGGATTCTCCGCACATCCAAAAACCGCTTTGGTTCCACCCACGAACTCGGCATTTACGAGATGCGCGCTGAAGGGCTGAGATCCGTAGCCAATCCATCGGAAATCCTGTTGACACAACGCGAAGAAGTACTGAACGGTGTGGCTATCGGCGCCATGATGGAAGGGAATCGCCCACTGTTGATCGAGATCCAGTCTTTGGTCAGTCCGGCGACTTATGGTACGCCTCAGCGAAGTAGCACAGGCCACGATGCCAAGCGACTGAACATGCTTTTGGCTGTGTTGGAAAAACGTGGAGGAATGAGACTTGGGCAGCAGGATGTGTTTTTGAATGTGGCAGGTGGCCTGAGAGTGGACGATCCTGGACTAGACCTGGCAGTGTGCGCTTCGTTGATTTCCAGCTATGAGGATACACCAGTATCGGAGCAGATCTGTTTTGCGGGAGAAGTGGGGCTCGGTGGAGAAATCCGCGCGGTCTCCCGCATCGAAAACCGCATCGCTGAAGCAGAAAAGCTGGGTTTCAAAAAAATCGTGGTTTCAAAATACGCAGTAAAGGGACTTGACTTGAGTAAGTTTAAAATACAGATTCTCCAGGTAAGTAAGTTGGAGGAAATGTATCAGTTGATTTTTTAACTATCAGAACCTACATCCTACCTATTTTTGAGGAATTTACTTCAAAGTCAATGAAAGCTCTCCTCACCATCGGACTCCTAGTCCTTTCCAACACCTTCATGACCTTAGCTTGGTACGGTCATTTGAAATTTGCTGAGTGGAAATGGTTCAGCAAACTCGGACTGGTTTCGGTTATTTTAATCAGTTGGGGAATTGCCCTTTTCGAATATTGTTTTCAGGTGCCCGCCAATAAAATTGGCTTTTCCGGCAATGGAGGACCTTTTTCGCTCGTCCAACTGAAAGTACTTCAAGAGGTGATCACCTTGGTGGTGTTTATGATTTTCACCTTGATCGCTTTCAAAAATGAAACCTTAAAGCTTAATCATCTCATAGGTGCGGTACTTTTGATTTTGGCAGTCTATTTCATTTTCAAAAAATAGGAAGCGCTTCACCCTTCCTTTTCTCAAACTTAAAAGATGGAAAATCCCAAACCTAAAAAAGACCTGACCCTTGATCCCGAAAACTGGGATCAAATGAGGGAGCTTGGTCATCAGATGATTGATGATTTATTCGACTATTGGCAGTCTATCCGAGATCAAAAGATTTGGAAACCAATCCCGGCAGAAGTAAAAGACTTTTTGGATCAACCCATCCCTGAAACGGGTCAAGATCCAAACGAAGTGTACGAGGACTTCAAAAAGTATATTTTTCCTTACAACAAAGGCAATGTCCATCCTCGGTTTTTTGCATGGATTCAGGGTACGGGGACTCCACTAGGTACGCTTGCCGATTTACTTGCCTCGGGGATGAATCCCAATACGACCATAGGAGAGCATGCTGCCATGTACGTAGACCGTCAGGTCGTCAATTGGTGCAAGCAACTGATGAACTTTCCTTCCGAGGCATCCGGGATTTTGGTCAGTGGCGGATCGATGGCAAATATCACGGCATTGACTGTGGCGCGAAATTCTTTTGGAGAAGAAAAAATCAGACAACGAGGACTCAAGGCTGCCTCCGCACAGTTGGTGCTTTATTGCTCCGTAGAAACTCACTCCTGCATACAAAAAGCCGCAGAAATCATTGGTTTGGGTACAGATGCGGTCCGGAAAATCGGTGTGAATGACCGCTTTGAAATGAAGGTAAATGAGTTGGAAACCCAAATTCAGTCCGATTTGAGTCAGGGGCTTTTACCTTTTTGCGTTGTCGGCACTTCGGGTACAGTGAATACCGGGGCTATTGATCCGATGGAGGAGCTACTTGCAATTTCCAGAAAATATGGACTTTGGTTTCATGTGGATGGAGCTTATGGGGCCTTGGCCAAGTTGGATCCCAACTATTCCGAAAGATTGAAAGCGATCGAGGCTGCAGATAGCTTAGCCTTTGACCTCCACAAGTGGCTGTACGTGCCGTACGAAGTGGGTTGCACCTTAATCAGGGATGCTAAGAAACATCGAGAAGCCTTTGCAATCACGCCAAATTACCTCCTACAAGAGAGTCGGGGACTTTCTGGAGGGCTGGATTCTATCAATAACTATGGATTTGAACTATCACGCGGATTCAAAGCCCTGAAAATCTGGATGTCCCTAAAAGAACATGGGCGTGAAAAATACGCGAAGATGATCGCCCAAAATAACCGGCAAGCAGAGTATCTGGCTGATTTGGTCAATCAGCATCCAGATTTAGAACTGACAGCTCCTGTTTCGATGAGCATTACTTGCTTTCGAATGAAAAGAGCCGACTGGGATGAAGATCAACTGAGAAGGCTGAATCGGGAGATATTACTACGACTTCAGGAAGAAGGAATCGCCTCACCGAGCTCCACGATTTTAAAAGGAAAATATACTCTTCGTGTGGCCAATGTCAATCAGCGTACCCGAATGAAGGACATGGACTTACTAGTATCGGAAGTAGTAAGAATCGGTCATTCCATTCATACCATCTGATCAAAATTGAAGTAAAAAGCCTTTTTGGCTTAATTTTCGCTATTTATTCGCCAAACTTTTAAACAATATGAAAACAATCAAACTATTCGCTCTTGTCTTGGGCCTTGCTCTTTTGACCACTATCGAATCACAAGCACAGGAAGTAGGTCTTCGATTTGGAAACTTCTATGGTAACAATGTAGCCATCGACGGTATCTTCGCTACAGGTGATTTTAGCCGAATTCACGCCAATGTCAGCTTTGGCGGAAATGGTCTAGGTGTAGATGCACTCTGGAACCCTATTTATGAAGACATCCCGGATACAGACTTTAAATGGTACGCCGGATTTGGTCCGTCCATTTACCTTTCCGAAAATTTCAGATTTGGCGGAGCAGGTGAGGTAGGAGCTGAATATGCTTTTTCCGAAGTTCCGATCACAGTTGGTCTGGATTTCAGACCTTATTTATTTTTGGTAGAAGTGACCGAGTTCAGTGCAGGTTTTGGTCTAAACGTGCGCTGGAGATTAAACTAACTCTAAGAAAATCAATACCTTTAAGCCGTTCAATTGGACGGCTTTTTTTATGGAAAAACTAATCGAAGGCGAGTTCTTTTTGGAAAAATTCTCGGGAAAAGGCGGATGGACTTTTGTCAGGCTACCCCTTTCCCAACTAGGCGCAAAAACACATTTTGGCATGCTGAAGGTATCAGGAAGTGTGGACAGCTTTGAATTCAGCGAAAAAACCCTCATGCCCATGGGAGATGGCTTCTTGTTTTTACCCATTTCCAAAGAAATCCGCACCCAAATCAAGAAGGGAGACGGGGAAAAGGTAATTCTTCAACTATTCCGAAATGGCATTCCTACCCAACTGACTGAGGAATTAAGAGATTGCTTACTCGATGATCCCGGAAAGCTTGATCTATACCTTAGCCTGACATCCGAGGAGCAAACCAGATGGCTGGAAATGATCTATTCGGCAAATACAGAAGAGCAAAAAGCCGAACGAATCGTCCGGCTTTTGGAATATTTAGGTAAGAACTCTTAGAATTCTACAATAATGCCCACCGTCGGCAACAGGGTTCCCGCTGGATTGGAAAGCTCTCTGAGTAAGTAGCGACTTGGATCTGCAGGATTTACAGGAATATTTCCTTGAGCATCTCTGGTCGCAATCAGTAAGGGCGGCTGTTCTGCTTGGAAATTGTAGGCATTCTGGATATCAAAATACCAGTTGAGATTCCACTTTTGGAAATAATACTTTTTATCCACCCTCAAATCCAACTGATGAAATGAGGCCAATCTCACTCCATTGATCCGATTGAAATCCAAAATGGCAGAATTTCTCAAGTTCCAAGTACTAATCAGCGAGGAAGCTGCGATATCATTTGGAGTGTAGGGAGTACCTCCCAAGAACCTCCATCGGGCCCCAATCTCCCAATTCTTGCCAAATCGCTTTCCTGCCGTCAAACTCACGATAAAGCGATTGTCCCAAGAAGATGGGATGAAGCCGTCCGTATTAGGATTGGTAAATTCACTCCTTACAAGGGTCAGTGAGGCAATTCCATAGAAGTTATTCAGCAAGCGCTGTTGAGCAAGGAACTCTACCCCATAGGCACGTCCTTCAGAATTAGACTGCACGGCCTCATTTCCGATGACTCCAAAGTCAGCTCCGAGGTTGGCAAGGGAAATCCCGTTTCTGACCGAACTCGGGTAATTGCTATACTTTTTATAGAATACCTCAGCCGTAAAACGTCGGGACTTTTCTGGAACCAAAAACTCGATCCCACCGATCAATTGGGCATTTCTGATAAATCTAACATCATTGTCTTGGTTGACAAACGCACCTTCATTGTTTTGAAAACCCAAGATGGTGTAAGATGGCCGCTGATAGTAAATACCCGCATTGGCAGTAGCAAAAAGATTTGGCCGCAGCTGGTAGGAAACAGAAAAACGAGGACTAAACTGATTGAGTGGATTGGAAGCCGTCTTACCAAAGTCAGATCCATCCACTCTAATACCCCCGCTGAGCAAAAGTCTGTCAGCCTTCAAATTTCGGGTACCTGAAATAAATGCCCCATAGGTATTGAAATTAGAAACTGAAGAGACGTCAATCACACCTCCTGTAGTGGAAAGAGTCGCTCGGTCAAAGTTGTCTATCAGGTATCGGGAATACTCGTAATTCACCCCATACTTGAGCGTATATCCTTTTCCGAAAATGCTGTTTTCAGCGCGGAATTTATTTTCAGATTCTTGGGACTGGTAGTTGAAAAGAAGATTTCGCTCCGAGCTATCATCATTTCCGGCATACTTGAAAGACTCGTTGTTCAGCATATTTCGGCTGAGGACAAAAGTCCAGAAACCATTTTCTCGGAAACGCTTCAATTTGGCACCAGTGGCGTAGTTCCATTGAGACTGTATCGGAAGCACATTTAGGAGGTATTTTCGCTCTTCGATTTCTTCTTGTGTTTCATCCTCCGGGATGTCAAAATTGAGCGAAAACTGGTCTATTGCGCCAATTCCGATAAATGTCAGTTCCGTCTTTTCATTGATTTTGGTGGTGGTTTTAAACTGAAAATCATTGAAAGTAGGCAAGAAAGGCAATCCCAAAACCCGAAAGAGTCCTTGCAGATAAGACCTTCTGGCAGAAAGGATGTAGGTCGTTTTCGGTGTCAAGGGTCCTTCATTGGAAAGCGTCAGTTCAGAAGCTCCTACGGTCAGCTGAGTAAACATTTTGTCACGTCGTCCTTCTTTCAGGGAGATTTCAAAAAACGAACTCAGTGCATTCATGCGATTGGCAGGAAAACCACCTGCGATCAAATCCACATTTTTAATGAGGTTTACATTCAGAATCCCAACCGGTCCGCCTGAAGATCCCTGCGTGGCAAAGTGATTAATCACCGGCACTTCGATCTCATCTATGTAAAATCGGTTTTCATTGGGAGCGCCTCCACGGATGAGGATGTCATTTCGAAAACTTGGCGTACTGGCAACGCCCGGTAAAGCTTGGATTACCCTCGAAATATCCCGATTACCGCCTGGATATCGTTCGATTTCATTGGTATTCAATTTCCTCACAGATAGCGGCGTCTCTTCCGAGCGGGTAAATTCACTGCTGACCACTACTTCAGAGAGCTCTGCTGCATCTTCAGACAGACTAAAGTCCAACTGAACTGGCCTGGCCAAAGTAACCTGTACCTCAAATACGGTGGAGGTCTTGAATCCTACGAAACTCGCTCGGACATTATACAATCCGGGAGGGACATTCTGGATCTCATAGTTCCCGTTTTCGTCAGAAATGGCTCCCAATTCAGTACCTAGGATCAGTACATTGGCAAAACCTACGGGCTGATTGTTAACTGGATTGGTGATTTTTCCTCGAATTATTCCTTGTGAAAAGGCCGTTCCGAAAAGGAAAAAAAACGCAGAAAAGAGTATTGCTGTCCTCATGAATAGTTGGTTTGAAGGCTAAATCCAGAAAGGCGCCTTTTGTTTGATTTTTTTATAGAAATTTTGATTTGATACGTGATTTCAGGCAGTTTGTCCCTCTTTCACTCTCCAAAGCCTCCACCAAGGTGTGCCCGGAGAATCATGGTGCTCAAAGTGGTATCCAAAAAAGTAACAGCTCAAAAATGCCCAAAGGTGGTTTTTTGACTGAGAGTGGGAATGGTGCTTGTTTTCACTTTCCCCCTTGTGTGGAAGATACGTCCCAAAATAAAATAGTTGTAGGGTGGATAGCACTGCAGGCACCATCCAGAAGATGATGAGATTTTCCGTAGGCAAAAAGAGCTTCAGAATATTAAATGTCACGGCCATCAGAAGTATTTGCCACACATTGACATACTGACGGATAAAACTGAGGTACCAGGGAATGAATCGTTCAGAAGCATGGTAATCGGGATCTTGGTCAGTGGCGACGTAGCGATGATGCTCGTGGTGCTTGGGAAATAGCTTCCAGTAAAAGTTGTAAGAAAATAATACTGCGGCTATCCAACCGGTAAGGTGGTTCAGCTTTTTGTGAGAGGTGACTACTCCGTGCATGGCGTCATGAGCCGTGATAAACAAACCCGTGTAAAGATGCATTTGAAGCAATACAGCAAGGTAAGTCAATGGACTAGCCCAAGAAAAATCCCACATCAGCAAAAACACCAATGATATTGCCCAAAGTACAATGATCGACCAGCCGATCACGAGTCCTTTCGGATCTATCGTGGAAGTAGGGCTATTGACGCCTTTCATGGTTTAAAAAGTCAATATCCTTTCTTTAACCTGCTCCATCAGCCACATCGGCGTAGAAGTAGCACCACAAATCCCAACCGTCTCATTTTCGCCAAACCAACAGGCCTCAATCTGATCCGGATTGGAGACGAAATAGGTGTTTGGATTTTTCTCTTTGCAGACGTTGTAAAGCACCTTGCCATTGGAGGATTTGGTACCGCTGACAAAAACAATCTTGTCAAACTTTTCTGCAAAATCTCTCAGCTCCTTATCACGATTGGAAACCTGACGGCAAATGGTATCATTGGTATTGACTGTGATGCCGTTATCCTTCAGAATATTGTTGATTTCGTAGAATTTATCTGTGCTTTTGGTCGTCTGACTGTATAGGGTAATATTTTTTGGGAGGGTCTCAATGTCCAATTCGGAGATATCTTGAAAAACTACCGCCTTGTTATTGGTCTGACCAAGCAATCCGATCACTTCTGCATGACCATGCTTGCCGTAGATATAGATTGTCTCATCCTTATCAAATGAGTTTTTGATCCTGTTTTGGAGCTTCAAAACGACAGGACAAGAGGCATCGATTAGGGTCAAATTATTTTTGATTGCCAACTCATAGGTAGATGGCGGTTCGCCATGAGCACGGATTAACACTTTTTCATCTCTCAGTCCATGCAAATCTCCGTGATCAATGATTTTAAGCCCTTTTCGGGAGAGTCTGCTGACTTCCTCGTCATTATGTACAATATCTCCAAGACAGTACAGGTATCCCTGTTCATCCAGGATTTCTTCAGCCATTTCGATCGCATAGACTACACCAAAGCAAAAGCCGGAGTGGTCGTCGATTTGTACTTGGAGATTTTTCATTTCGTCTTTAAACTTCAAGTTAACTGAATTGTTTTTTGACTTCTCAGGTGTTCAAAGAAGCTGATATTCATCAGAAATAGCGTCATGGAATAGACAGTGTCCTCGATAGGTACAGTCCAGATGCGAATTCCAAGGTTTTCGGCATTATTGTAAATAACGACCGGTTCTTCAGTCATTCCCCCTGTCAAAATGCCGTTGCAAAGCATCAAAGGAATCAAATGAATGATGTATGCAAAGATGAATCTGCCTAGGTAACGATCTTTGAAATACAGGTAATGGGCCAGTAAGGTAATAGACCCCACTAAGAAATTGACTGAAGTATACCATTTATCAAGGTGGATTAGTCCCATCACAAATAGAAAAGGCACCAAAACCCAGACAAACGGCTTTCCTAGAGGCTTGAAATAATCCTTCGGTAAGAAATAAATCAGCACTTCATAGATAAAGACGCAGGAAAATGGAATGATAAAGAAGAACAACACTTCTTCTATGGGCAGATTTCCAAGAAAAAGGCCTGAAATATAAGTTGGGTTAAATTCCCAAACTCCAATTTTGGTAAACCAAATATCCCATACGATGAAAAAGAATGCTGTGCCCAGCATCCCTGGAAAAAGCATACTCCATTTGGTCGCATAGCGAATCCGACGCTCGAACGACTGAACCAAGGGGTAGGAAATCGCAAACAACAGGACACCGAAATAGAGGTATTTTTCCATTATAGAATCCCAAGTTTGGTTTCAAAATAAGTACCCACCAAAAGAGAAAGTTTCTGAGAATTGGGGATTCTAACTCTTTTTTGAGTGATCACTTCCGCAGGAAGTCCTTTGATCTTATCAAAAAGCTTTTGATAATAGAGGTAGGCAACTTTAACCCCCATTTTAGCGCCAGCTGGCAACCTTTCAATACCAATCAGTGAATCATTGAAGTCTTTTTGGATATCCTCCTCGATCAGCATCTTAGCAGATTTGTCAAATTGGGTAAAGTCTACTCCTGGAAAGTAGACCCTGCCTCTTTCTTCGTAGTCGCTCTTGATGTCTCTCAGGAAATTCACCTTTTGAAAGGCAGCACCAAGCTTGCAGGCAGGTTCACGAAGACGCTCATACATAGCCTGATCTCCTTCACAAAACACTTTCAGACACATCAAACCCACTACCTCTGCCGAACCGTAGATGTATTCGTGATACTTAGAATCATTGTAAATCCTAAAATCAAGATCCATCTCCATGCTGTGTAGGAAAGCTTCTATCAGGTCTTTGTCGATCTGATATTTATTCACCATAAGTTGGAACGCATGAAGCACTGGATTCAAAGAGATTCCGGCATCGATGGCCGCGTAGGTATCTTTTTTAAACTGATCCAATAGTGCCTGTTTATCTTTATCATGGAAAGTATCCACGATTTCATCTGCATATCGGACAAAGCCATAGATGGCATAGATCGGAAGATGAAACTTTTTGTCCAGGGTCTTGATGCCTAGAGTAAAGCTCGTGCTGTATCGCTGAGTGATCAGCTTACTGCACTCAAGGGTGGTTTGGTCAAAAAGCGCGATTGCATCCATTGCTATAATATACCTTTTTGTCTACAAATTGTTTTCTTTCATCACCTCTTTCGCTACCACACCTCCTGAAATCAGCGACGGAGGAACGCCTGGTCCGGGCACCGTCAACTGACCTGTATAATACAGGTTTCGGACTTTTTTGTTTTTCAGTCCAGGCTTTAAAATCGCGGTTTGAAGCAATGTATTCGCCAATCCATAGGCATTGCCTTTGAACGCATGGTAATCTGACTTGAAATCGCTGTGCGCATAGGACCTTTTGTAGATCACATGAGAGCGGATCTCTTGGCCCGAAATTTTTTCCAATCGGTCCATGATGATGTGGTAATATTTCTCCCTCATCTCCTCCGAATCATCCAAATCCGGAGCTAGTGGAATAAGCAAAAACACATTTTCCATACCTTCTGGGGCTACGGTAGGGTCGGTGATAGAAGGTACCGAGGCGTAGAAGAGTGGCTTGTCTGGCCATCTTGGATTGGTGTAGATCGCGTCTGCATGCGGTCCAAGAGGCTCATCAAAGAAGAGATTATGATGTCTGAGATTATTTAATCTTTTATTGATACCGAGGTAAAACAATAAGCTCGAAGGCGCCATGACCCTCTTATCCCAATAATCTTCAGAGTAGTTGCTGTATGTAGGATTGAGTAAGTGTCTGTCCACATGGTGGTAGTCTGCTCCTGCCACGACCACATCTGCTTGTATTTTTTCCCCAGATTTTAGCCTAACTGATTTTGCTAAACCATTTGAGATCTCGATTTCTTCAACTTCAGCTGAATACCTGATTTTGACACCTTTTTCCTCAGCCAATTGAACCATGCCTTTGATGATCTCATGCATGCCCTTTTTTGGATACCAAGTACCCAAGGCGATATCTGCATAATTCATCAAACTGTAGAGTGCAGGAATATTTTCGGCTGTTTCACCAAGGAAAAGCACCGGGAATTCCATCAATCGGATGATTTTGTCATGAGAAAAAAACTTTCTCACATGCTTGGACATGGATTGGAAAATATCCATTCGGACCATGTCTACCAATAAACCCGGCGAGGTAAATTCGAAAATGGATCTACTTGGCTTCTGTACCAAGTCATGGATTCCCACCTCGTATTTGTATTTGGCCTGGGCCAAAAATTTATCCAAATTGGCTCCTGCGCCAGGCTCAATGCGATCCAGCATCGATTTGAATTCCCCCAAATCAGCAGGAATATCCAGGACATCTTCTTGGCCATAGATTACTGCATAGGAGGGATCCAGCCTGATCAAATCATAATAGTCGGATGGCTTTTTCCCAAACTGGGAAAAATAATGCTCAAATACATCCGGCATCCAATACCAACTTGGCCCCATATCAAAAACAAACCCCTGGTGCTCGAACTTTCTAGCTCTTCCACCGGGGGAATCATTTTTCTCAAGAAGGGTTACTGTACAATTTGCTTTGTCTGCCAAGTGCGTGGCTGCGGAAAGACCGGCAAATCCGGATCCGATTACCACCACGTGTTTTTTTGACATAGAATTAGTTTTTATGCTTATAAACCATCAAGTCCTCTTTAAGAAGCTTACGGGCAATATGGATTCTATTTTTAACAGTTCCTATCGGGATTTGAAGCTTATCTGCGATCTCGTGGTATTTGAAACCTCTGAAGTGCATCAAAAATGGAGTTTTATAGACATCATCCAGCTTATCGATAGCCACCTGAATATCGTCCATGGTGAAGCTTCCGAATACCCCGTTTTCAATCAAGGCATCACTAGAATTAATGTAATGAAGATTATCTGTCGTGTCTACGAATGTACCTCTTCTCACCATTCGCTGATAGTTGGTGATGAAGGTGTTTTTCATAATAGTATATAACCATGCTTTGAGGTTGGTACCCTCGGTGAACTTGTCTCTGTTAGTGAATGCTTTTACCATGGTGTCCTGCAATAGGTCATTGGCATCATCCACATCACGGGTCAACTTCATCGCAAAAGGCTTCAAAGAGCTAGACAGCTTTTGAAGAGAGTAGCTAAATTCTAGAGTTGTCATGGTTGCTTTGTTTTGTTTAATCAAATCTAGACAGTATTAAACAAAATGCAAACGTTTTGTAGAATATTTTTTTTTAAACGTTAAACAAAAAGTAACAAAAGTATAATTTTTAGGAACAAAAGGCCCAAATGAACGAAAAAAGGCGCTTTTTGAAGAAGCGCCTTTGTTTAAACAAAAATCAATTTTGTTTAACTATTTTTCTTGAGAGACTTCTTCAAGTTCTTCCAGAAGATCCTTAATGTCTCGGATGTAATTCATTTGTCGTACGTTTTTTGGAAATACCAAGTCCTGACCAATAACCTGGTATCCTGTCACCAATATTTGGCAGGAAGAAAATCTTTCCGAAAGGGCATTTACATACTCTTGTACGTACTCTGAAGACGGAGAGGTGGTGATAACCGTAAGCAGGTATTCCGGCTGATGAAGTTTAAAGACGGATAGCAAATCATCATTTGGAGTACTCTGTCCCAGATAGATTACTTTATGGCCTTTAGACTTGATGAGATAGCTGGCAAAGAGAATCGAAATTTCATGAAGCTCACCCTCTGGGAGGAAAAGCAAGAACTTCTTTCCTCCACCATGGTAAATTTGTCCATCTATAGCTACAATTAATTTTTGCCTGACCAGATTAGAAATAAAATGCTCTTGAGCCGGGTTGATTGCTCCGGTTTGCCATAGTACCCCGATTTTGGACATGAAAGGATAGATGATATTGAGCATGGTCTGCTCAAATCCTAACTTGATAATGTTGGTACTTAAAATTTTATCAAAACGCTCTTCATCCATCTCGATCATACAGATGGTAAGTGCATGGATCTGGTCGTCATGAGTAAGTGAGCGCTCAGTCAGCTTAATTACTTCATCTCTGATTTCATGAGATGCCATCGAAGCGATTTTGCTGATTTTAAATCCATTGTCATTCAAAAGAGCGACATT
Organism: Algoriphagus aquatilis; assembly: GCF_042657405.1. NCBI lineage: Bacteria > Pseudomonadati > Bacteroidota > Cytophagia > Cytophagales > Cyclobacteriaceae > Algoriphagus > Algoriphagus aquatilis. The sequence continues at coordinate 416,363 of NZ_JBHSKS010000004.1, read as the reverse complement.
CAAAATCAGCTTGAGGTCATCGTCATCATAAAAGCGAATGTTAGTATCCGTTCTTTTTGGGTTCAACAAATTATACCGTTGTTCCCAAATACGAAGCGTGTGGGCTTTAATCCCAGACAGCTGTTCCAAATCCTTGATTGAATACGTGCTCACTTTTCTTCGTTTTTAAAGAATTTTTTGGGTACTACAAATAAGCCAAAAGAAACTGCATCGTCCTTTTGGTTGGTTTTATGGTGTGCTTGATGTGCCTTGAAAATTCCTTTTAGAAAAGAATTTTTAGGCCGATCAAACCATTTTAGCCTCCTATGGACCATCACATCATGAAGGATGAAATAAAGGAATCCGTAAAGACTGATTCCCATCCCCATCCAAAATCTATAGTCCAATTCACTGACTCCAAGCAAAATAAGTACAATGGCCACACTTCCGAAAAGAACTGAAAATAAGTCGTTCAATTCGAAAAAGGACTTGGATGGCTGATGATGTGTCTTATGAATTACCCATAATGGGCCATGCATCAGGAATTTATGAATAAACCATCCTGAAAATTCCATTGCCGCAAACCCAAGGACTATAAACGCTATTGCCGTAATCATTATCTGCAAAACCAAATTCTAACTGCTTTGTTTGAAAAGGATTTTTTCAGTTAGCAATACTAACTTGACTCCTGCTTCTTATCCGATGAGTGTGAAATTTAAAATGGTGAAAAAAAGAATCCAAGTGATCAGCAGAAAGACAGCAATGGGATTAGACTTCTCAAAGTTGGCTTTTCGATAGATCAAATGCACTAGAAACGACACACCAAACCATCCCAAATAATTGCTTACAGGAATAGTCTCCCACTTCCACGCCCAGAATTCCAAGGCGACTGCTACTGGCTCAAGGATGTAATCTAGGGCAGTCATGGCTGTAGCTCCCAAAAATGCAGCATACCAGTCATTGGGTATTTTGTGAAAAACTGAGCCTGTGAGATAGGCTAGTATAAACCAATTGACGCCAATTACTAGTGGAACATCCCATAGTTTGGGTCCCAAAGTGGGTCCATAGACGTAATCCCCATAAAGGTAGCCCGTATGAATTCCAATAATCTCTGATCCAAATCCTATCCAAAATGCTGCGGCGGCGAAAATTGGAAAGGCATCATTCCAACCTTTATGGTAAAGTAACATCAATACCATAGTGGTTAATAAGTGGGCTGGAGTAAGCATCAAAAAAAGTTCTTGGTACTCAGGTAAGGAAAGACCAATTACCCCAACCACATGAAGTGCTACTAGGATAATTTTGCCGATGAGCTCTTTGGAAAGCTTACTTTTTCCTCGTTCGGGGTTGAATTTGTGCATATTAAATTAGCCTAGAGGCGGATTCTATTCGGGATTCCTAACTTTGCCTAGAAATAATTGTTACCAAAAAAAGTAAATAAAAGCCAAAAGACTGATTATGATCTTGTATAATATTACCACAAACGTTACCGCTGATATCGAAGAAGACTTTATCACTTGGATGAAATCGATCCATATTCCTGAAGTAATGGAGACAGGAATTTTTCTGGATCACAAATTCTATAAACTTCTTCATGACTCAGAGGACGGCTCTGTCAACTACTCCATTCAGTTTTTCACTGAGTCAATGGAAAAGATGATGGAATACGAGAAAACCCACGCCACGGCTCTCCGCATCAAAACCAAAGAACGCTATCAGGATAAGGCCGTTTCTTTCCGATCACTTCTAGAGACAGTCTAACCTTATTTCTAATCCCATCAAATTATTCATCAGTCTTCTTCTTCCACAATTGGCAGGTGGTTTAGGTGCTTTTTTCACATTAAGCTCTGTAAGAGAATGGTACCTCACCATCAATCGCCCTGAATGGAATCCACCGAACTGGCTATTTGGGCCCGTTTGGACTACACTCAATGTATTAATGGGAATCAGCTGCTTTCTAATCTGGAAAAGCGAGCACCCACTAAAAAAGCAATTACTTTCTTTTTACTTCATTCAGTTGGTACTCAATGCACTTTGGTCTCCTGCTTTTTTTGGTGCTCAAAGTCCCATATTGGGATTAGTCGTGATTATTCCACTATGGGCTAGCATCCTGTTCTGTATTTTCCAATTCAAAAAAGTAAGTGGATGGGCATCGGGACTTATGGTTCCTTACCTTCTGTGGGTTTCTTTCGCAACAGTATTGAATGCAACCATCTGGTGGTTAAATTAAAAAAGGCCGGCTAAGTTGATCGCCGGCCTTCAATCCTTTTTTCAAGGTATTTATTCCTTCACTGAGGTGGTCACTTTTGGAGCTTCCTTGGTCCACTGACTTACATCAAGTTTACGGGAAGTAGGAAGTAATTCATCTAAAGTATTGCCGTCATAAAGGCGTCCGTCCTTTACCACATGGGTTATCGTATTGGTGTTTCTGATATTTTCCAGAGGATTTTTATCCATGATCACCAAGTCAGCCAATTTTCCGGCCTCGATACTTCCCAGTTCCTTATCCAATCCCAATGATTCAGCTCCCAAGATGGTGGCTACACGAAGCGCATCCAGATTGCTCATGTCTCCGCTCGCCACAGACCATAGCTCCCAATGGTAACCCAAACCCTGAAGCTGTCCGTGAGATCCTACACCAGCCAAGCCACCTTGTTTTACAATAGAATTTACGCCCTGGGCATGTTTTTGGAACACATGGTCTTCCGGTGCAAACCAACCTCCCAAACCGCCTACTCGTCTCCTTGCCTTTTCATTTAGCTCATTATAAGGTGTAAATCGGTTAAGCTTAGGATCGTGAAGTGGACTTTCGGTGGTATAATAGTAGTTTTCTGCCCAAGGACCTCCATAAGAAACCAACAAAGTAGGCGTGTATGCCATTTTGCTTTGAGCAATGGTTTTTGTCACATCGCTATAAAGTGGGAATACAGGAATTGAGTGCTCATGACCCGGATACCCATCAAAGAGCTGGGTCATATTTAATTTATAATCTAGTCCCCCTTCGGTGGTTGGCATCAACTGCTGTTCTTTGGCTGCCATAATCACCCACTGTCTATGCTGTCTATTACCCACTAGGTACATTTTGATGTACTGGGTATTGTAGTATTTACTGTATTGCTTGAGCACATTTTTAGTTTGATCGAGCGACTTGAGGTTATACATCCAATAGCCTACTCCGGGTCCGGTAGAATAGACCCTAGGTCCGGGAACCATCCCCGCCTCCACCATATCTCCATAGGTCAGGACGTCAGTGGTAGCAGTTTGCGGATCTCTTGTCGTAGTAACACCATAAGCCAGATTTGCGGCATAGATCCAAACGGAGTTTTTGTGTAAGCCCCAAGTTGGCCACATGTGCGCATGGGTGTCAATAAATCCAGGAGTGATCGTTTTGCCGGTCACATCCACGACTTTGGCTGTTCCTGCATCCAGGGTTCCTGATTTGCCCACTGCTTTTATTCTATTGTTTTCGATGAGAATGTCCCCATTTTCAATAACCTCAGATCCATTCATGGTGACAATTCTGGCATTTTTCAAAAGAATGCTTCCCTTGGGCGTGTCTTTCGCAAAGTAGACTTTGACCTGATGCTCTGTAGGCTTGTACGTTTCTCTTTCTTTGAGCTTGGCTTTGTGGACACTATCAGCTTTGAACTTGACCTTATCTTCTTTAAACAGGGAATCGATTCGCTTTTTATCTGCTTTTGCCAATGAATCGGCCATTTTCACAGCTGCTTCACCTTTAGCTTTCAAGGCAGATACACTGTCTGCATCAGCAAGGGTTTTGGCTTTTTTGGCAGATTTCACCGAATCCTCGACAAACTCAGCCCGCTCGATATCAAATACCCAATGTCCGTTGCCCAACGACCAATGTACTTTTTTGCCATTGGCTTCCCATGCCGGCCATTCCCCACCGATTTCAGTCAGCTGACGTGATGGAAAATTACTTGCAGCCGGTTCAGAAACATTAATGGAAGGCACTTTTCCCGCAGAAGGAATCGTCACTACATAGACATTATTATTTACTTGTGCGAGTGCTTTATTTCCCACCGGAGCCATCAAGATGGTGCTTGCGCTGGCGGGCATCATCTGAGGTTCACGATTGCTAGCACCAGAAGGCAGCATACAGTAATTGACAGCATCCGCATTGGAATAAGGCTTACCCATCACATACCTTACATCTGAAGGCAAATGGTCATGACCTGAATGGTCGGTATTTGGATCAGCTGCTGAGCCAAATGGCGTGATCCCTGAGATTCTTGCCAAAACTTTCTCATCTGTACCATCCCATTTGATACTTAGCAGAGATCCTCCAGGACCGTTGAGGAAGATTCGGCTAGTATCTTGAGTAAAATGGGCATTGCCATAGTTACCTGCATCCATGATTCTCCGCGCGGGTCCACCCGCAGCAGGAATCCAAATCATCTCCGCTTCAGCTCCATCCACGAATGGTCCTTCGGCTTCCATTTGTGCTCTATTGGGAGCTTTGAATACTACAATTCGGTTTCTAGGAGCCCAAGTTGGACTTGAGTATAGTGCAGATTCGGTAGAAAGCTTAATAATCGAGCCATTCCCTGTAAGAGTAGCTTTGTATAGGCTTCCTCCATTTTTTTCTTCCCAGGTGACAAAAGCCAATTGAGTACCGTCAGGACTCCAGGTGGGCATGGCTTCGGTAAACTCATTTTTGGTGATTCGCTTTGGATTTCCATTTGGATAGTCCATCACGTACAGCCTATTTAAAACCGTAAATGCCAGCTTTTTACCATCTGGAGAAGGAACGGCATCACGAATTTGGGTAGCTAACTTATGGGTAGTATCCTTGATCGCATAGTTAAAATACAATCGAGGCCCCATAGCCAATTTTACATCTGCTTCAAAAGGAATCTCTGAAGCCGCACTACCATCTACCGGGAGTTTCCAGATCTTTCCACCGTAGGAAGCAATGACAAATTTGCTGTCAGGAGTGAAAGCCATCGCAGGCAATACCCCCTGGGGAGCAATGGATTCCTGTTCGTCACGCTGCACAGGATAAGCCAACCACTTTTCATCACCAGTCTTCATGTTTCTGATAACTAAACCGGTTTTTTCCTGCCATCTAGAGCCATAGACCATCCAATTTCCATCCTTGCTCAGCGTAGGGGTAAAAGCCGATCCATAGCGGGAAGTGATACTGGTGATTTTTCCTTTATCAAAGTCGTAAGTACCTATTTGGTACTGTGGAAGCAGTGCATTGTAATTCCAAGAGCCTGTTCTCCAAGAGAAATACACCCTCTTGCCATCAGGACTTACAAAAGGATCTATGGTTTTCATGGTTGCAGGATTGTCGTTGAGTTGGATTCCTCCGCCTCCATCGACATGATACATCCATAGTTTTGAAATTCTACGGCCCTTGGATACCACAATGTAATTACCATCAGGAGTCCAATGTGCACCCGGTACATCGCCGTTTTTATCTTTGGTCACCTGCACTGTGTCCTTTTTCTCCATATCGATGTACCAGAGGTTATCATTTCCGGCACGGTCCGAGGTGAAAAGTATTTTTTTCCCATCGGGGGAATACCTAGGATGGGTTTCATAGGCGATGCCACTGGTCAAGGGACTGGCTTTACCGCCTTCCATAGGTATGGTATAAATATCTCCCATCAGGTCAAAGGCAATCGTCTTGCCATCCGGACTGACATCGACACTCATCCATGTACCCTCCTGTGTAGTAAATTTGACTTCACGTTCGGGCTTAAGTGGCAAATCCTTGAATTTTGGATAGTTTAAAGAATCCTTTTTGGTGCTGTCCGCAAGGATAGTTTTTTCAACTTTGAGAGTTGGGAAAAACAGTTCAGTGGATTTGGGCATGATTGCCGCAGCACTGATTGTCGCTCCCAAAGCAATCAAAATTGCCGGTTGGGTAAGTTTTTTCATTCTAATTTGGGTTTGGGCAATGAATCTAACAGGAAGTATTCTCTTTCAAAAAGATTTTCACAATCCCGTGTAAAATAGACCGTTAACGGACATCATTTGTCATCTCTGGAGGATAGCTCTATTTCAATAAGGGAATCTAGATGAGCCATTGCGGGTAATATTGCCTCTATCCTGGATTGGGCGACATAGGTGTTACTCTTGTGCACTTGGATGAACTGAAGAAAATCAGGCTTATAAATTACTTGAGGATCAGCTATTACTCTTTGAATGATCTGGTTACCGTTTCTATTTATCAATACACGTTCAGTAAGAGACTCCATCAATTCCTCTTCTTTGGAATTTGAACCCTCTAATCTCTCCAAGATTTTCTCAGTCCTTGGAATTAGAAATTCATACAAATCCACCATTCGGGTTCGGATAGAATCATTGGAAATCTTCTCGATCCCACTGGATTTGATTGAGCCATAGGGTCCTGAGTTGTATTGAAAGAGAGTCTCGTATCTGGTCACCTGAAAATACTTGCTAATGGAGTCGCGGATAGCCATTTTGGATTCCCTTAATTGGAGTAACTTATCCACAGCTTCACCCTTTTGATTTAGCCTTTCCACCATCGAGCCAAAATAACCTTCATCCTTTTTGATCACATTGGCTAGCTCCCTAAGCATTTTAAGTTCATAGTTTCTGATCTTTTTCTCCTCATTCCAATTGTTGATCTGCAAGGCGATCAGAATCCCTATTACCACCAAAAAAATCTCCCCTATGGCGTAGAGGAGATATCTTGAAAATCTGTTTTCCTGGACGAGCTGATGTCGGATTTTTTTTAGAAAAGGAAGCATAATGAGCCAGATTATCTGATCAATTTACTTCAAAAACCCGTACTGGATTGGATTTATTTTTGAGTGCAAGTTCACCCACAGCATTTAAAGCAAAACTCCCTGACAGATTTTCGGCACACTTGTCCAAGATCAAAATCTGACTGGGATTGGCTGCATTCTGTAATCGGGAAGCCACATTGACTACATCTCCGATTACGGTATAATCCAGTCTCTTCAAAGACTTGGAACCAATATTTCCTGACACCATTTCTCCGGAATTGATACCAATAGAAACTTGCGGTTTGAAATGTGATTTGAGCGAATATTCAGGAATGGCATTCATTTTTTCCCGAATTGCCAAGCAGGCCTTCACCGCTCTTTCGGTATGATTTGGCCCTTGGAAAACAGACATTACGGCATCTCCGATAAACTTGTCTACGCTTCCCTTTTCCTCAATGATCTCTTTGACCATCAGATCAAAGTATTCATTGAGCAGGCCTACTACTGTATTGGGTTCTTCTGACTCTGAAATTTTGGTAAATCCCACCAAGTCAATAAATGCTACCGTAGCTTCTATGGTCTCATTCTCCATGAGAGCTGATTCGATTTCCTTTCCGCCCATGAAGTTGAGTACGGTCTCATCTACATACATTTTGAGTATGTTATTTTCCCTCATTGCTTGGATGGTTCCTTTCACCTGATTGATGTAGTTCAGGGTCTTTTCCATGGTAATCTCCAAATCCTGAAAATCCACCGGTTTGGTTACAAAGTCAAAAGCACCCAAATTCATCGCCTTTCGGATGTTTTCCATATCTCCATAGGCTGAAATGATGATTGTCTTGGTAAGGGGGTTTTTCTCTTTGGTATTGGAAAGAAGAGTCAGCCCATCCATTACGGGCATATTGATATCACTGAGGATGATATCTACATCAGGATTTTCTTTCAGAGTATCCAATGCAAGCTGTCCATTGAGAGCGAAGAGCATCTCGTATTCTCCCGAACGGATTTTTTGTCGATACTTCTGTCTGAAGAGCATTTCCAAATCTTCCTCGTCGTCAACAACCAGTATTTTTGCCATGTTATTTATTCGTAAGCAATTCAGCTATTTCATTTTTTAGAGATTCAAAATCTACAGGTTTGGTAAAGAATCCCTTGGCTCCCGAATTTATTGCCTTGTTGTAATTTTCCCTGTCTCCATAAGCGGAAATCATACTCACTTGAATTTGGGGAAACTTGGATTTGATGTTTTCCAAAAGCTCCAATCCACTCATACCTGGCATATTGATGTCAGAAAAAACATAAACCACATCGGGAGAATCGGATTTACTCAAAAATTCAAGCGCTTGCTGACCAGAAAATGCAAACTCAACTTCCAACAGCTTACTTTTTATTTCACGTCTGAATTTTTGAAGAAACATGATTTCTACATCCTGCTCATCGTCTACTATCAAAATTTTCATTTTTTAAAAAGTTAAAGTGTCTTTTCAGATGTATTTGGTAATGGTTAGCCTAAAGCTCAACCCGATTGCTAAATTCTGACCAAAGTAGAGACCTCAATACCTCCCAAAGAATCCAGTTCATCAATCCCTAATGGATTCTCGATAAGATTTTCAACTTACTGATTTAAAATAAATTAATCGTTCAGCATAAATCTTGAGCGCTTGCCATTCCCGTTTCTAATTTAGCTTTATATTCCAATTCAACACCAATTAATTTGCTTTCTGAAGGACAAAAATCGGATTTCGCTCTTTTTAGATATGAATGGAATTGTGACGGACTTTTCTCTTCACAGAAGTCAAAGAAAATAGGGTTATTACCCTCCTTGAAGATTAGAAATCTCTTTTTTGAGAGACTCAAAATCAACCGGTTTGGTAAAAAAGCCTTTCGCCCCGGATTTTATGGCTTTGTTATAGTTTTCGCTGTCACCATATGCTGACACCATGCTTACATGGATTTGTGGGAATCTTTCCTTGATTATGGCCAGCATTTCAAGGCCACTCATCCCAGGCATATTTATGTCTGAAAAGACATAAACCACCTGTGGAGGATTTTCACTACCCAAGATTTCCAACGCTTCTTGACCTGAAAATGCAAACACGAGCTCGAGCTGACCGCTTCGAATTTCCTTCCTTAATTTTTGACGAAAAAGGTCCTCAACATCTCTCTCATCATCTACTATTAAAATCTTCATATCGTAAAAATTCAGGATTTGACTTTGGGTAATTCAATGCTAAACTTGGTATAATCGCCTACTTTGGAGCTTATTTCAAGATTACCTTCATGGGATTTAATAATATCATGGGTAATACTCAATCCAAGACCGGTACCTTCTGTTCCTTTTTTAGTCGTAAAAAAGGGCATCAACAACTTATCGCGGATATCATCAGGCACTCCAGGACCATTGTCTTCAACTTCGATCAAGACCCTATCGCCGAGATCTTTTGTTCGGACGGTAACTTTGGCTTTATAATCACTCCCTTCTTTTGCGATTTTTTCCCTCATCGCATCAAACGCATTTTTGACAAGGTTTAGAATTACCCTGCTGAAATCTTCAGAATTCAGATCCACCTTTGGCAAGGACTCGTCCAGCTCAAGCTGAACATCCACGTTAATGGGATTGGGATTGGCGCGCATGCCATGAAAAGCTAAGTTGGAATACTCCCTGATAAGTGCATTCAGGTCTGTTGGATCTTTGGTTCCTGTACCACCTCTAGAATGCATGAGCATGGATTTGACTATGCCATCAGCCCTCGAGCCATGATGTCTTATTTTGCCAAGGTTGGACTTCACGTCACTCAGTAAGTCTTGGATATTTTCGACCTCGGGGGAATTGGGCAACTTCTGAAGTTCTTCCTCAATTTCATCAAGAAAGTCCTGACTGAGTTCCGAAAAGTTATTGATAAAATTCAGTGGGTTTTTGATCTCATGAGCTATCCCGGCGGTCAATTGACCCAGAGAGGCCAGTTTCTCCTGCTGAATTAATTGCTCCTGAGTTGATCTCAGACTATCTAGGGCCTCTTGCAGTTCCTCTTTTTGCTGGTTGATTTCAAAAGTCCTTTCACTGACCAATCGCTCCAGCTCATTCTTTTTTTCTTGGGCTAGGTGAAATTGACGCTCCTTCTCCTTTGCTATGAGCTGCTCGAGCTTCTTGTCCTTGATTTGTTTTCTGTGGTTTAACCACATGGTGACTGCCCAGATAAAGGCAAAAACACCCCCAGCATCGATATAGGACTCTATCGATTCATAGATGTCCTCATCATATAACTTCACCAAAAAGCGCAAAAGAGAAATACCTATAATCGGTAAAGGAGTAATTGCAAGATTTTTATGCTTGTCAAAAACTGGGGTATTTACAATGAAATAAATAATGCCCCCGACCAGCAAAAAGGAAAAAAACTGATAAAGGTAAACAGGAGGTAGCTCCGTATTAGTCAACACTGCCAACAACCCCGACAAAAACATGCCGTAGTTGAGGTATTTTTTTAGGTCCTCTCTCAGCCCATCGGACTCACTACTTTTTTTAAGGTAGTAAAGGAGAAATAAGGAAATGAGGTTAATAAAAGTCATTTCAAACAGTTCGTTTTTCCAAAGTAGGCCGAATGGATTCTATTTTCAATCCTAATTTGAAAAAAACCAGAAGATTAGCAATACCCTGAATTAATTAAACTTAGAAATTTACTGAATCAGGGCTCTCTCACCCAGAATTTCTCTTCCTCAGGCAAAGATTCCAGAGCTGATTTCATCTGATCGTGGCCTTTCTGTACGATCTCTTTCCACCTGGAGTCATCTAGCATCCCAATCCCTTTGAGCTCCATTTCCAAATAGACAGCTACCCCGGATTTGGACATTTCTTGCTTTTGTCGGCTATTTAGCGTCAGCGAGTTGACCAAAATTGAGGTGATGCCAGGTAGTCGGTATTTTTTTCTCCCGAGAAGAGAATCCATCAGCAAGGTGCCGGCTGAAGGGATCTCTTCAAATTTTACCGGTTGTGACCTCAGCTGGGTAAGGGAAATGGCGATAATGTGCCTAACCGGATAATTGTACATGGTTTCAATAGGCAAATTATCCACTACTCCTCCATCTACATGAAGTTGATGATCTATCACCACGGGAGGATAAATACCGGGTATGGCTATACTCGCGGCAATCTGCTTCCAGGCCACTCCTGAATCATGTATTCGGGTAGAAGCATTTGAAAAATTGGTGGACACACAATAGCTAGTCACCCAAAAATCCTCCAAGTGAGTCTCTCCCATCATTTTCTTCAGGTAGTTGATCATTTTTTTCCCGGACATAATCGACAGGATGGGAAAGGTGAAATCATTGCGGGTCAGCTTATTTGATGCTGAATCATTGGCATAAAATCTAATCTTCTCCGGATCAAAGTCACAATAAGATGTAGTAATACCATAAAGTGCTCCTGCACTGGTACCTCCTAAAAAGTCGATTTCCACACCCATTTCATTAAGCGCCAAGACAGCCCCCAAATGCGCAAACCCTTTGGCTCCTCCACCGCCTAATACTAAACCTATGGCTTTATTGGTCAGTATTCGGGCAAATCTACGGATATCCGGACCATGATTTAATCGGTAATGAATATGCAAATCGAGCTTCCTATTTTCAAACCATCGTCTGGTATTGACTGGATTTGGGGCATTTTCAGGATGAAGTAGAAGCAGGAAGATCTTTTTATTCAGAATGTTCTGGGAATACAGACCCAATCTTTTTTCTATTTCATACAGCTCACTTTCTGCGTAAAAATCGGTGGCAATCACAATCAAATCGGCATAGATGGCACATTGCTGTGACCAGTGCAAGTCGGCTTCACTACATACTAGAAAGTTTAATCCCTCATGGTCTTCCAGTGCCCGATACAAATCATGCGTGTCCCAAGAGGCATGTGAATCATGATCTAACACCTGGATGGGAACATTCAAGGCCTCAAATTCCAGCTGGATAGCACTCGTATAGGCAGTGATATCCCGATCTGCCTGAAGGTTCATGACTGCAATATTTTTGGCAGAACTTTCCAAATGCTGTTGTAGGGAGTTTCTTCGCATTCGGTTGATTACAAACCTTGCCATAAGCGTAGAAAACTCCGGCTTTTTACTTACCAGCTTGAGATATTCGAACTCAGTCAATTCCAGAACGACTGATTTACGGATGGCAACTACGGATGCAGATCGGGGAGCTGAAGTAAATAAAGCAAACTCACCTATCGGCTCGCCTTCCCCAATGTCTCCCAACGCATGGAGCACATTGTCGTTTTGTGTGGCCAAAGCCCTAAATCTTCCCGAAAGAACTATGTAAAGTGAATTGCCTGTATCCCCTTGATGAAAAAGGAACTGGCCTGTTTCAAGTTCTAGCGATTTACCGGAGGATAAAATTTGGTCGATAAACTCAAGATCTGCATCGCCAAACAGACGAAATAAAATCCTTTGATAGTGGGACTTTCTTGGGGAATTAGGTTCCAAAGTGAATAAACAGGGTTAAAAATGAAATATGAATAATTTTAAAATCTATCCTTTAGAAAAGCAAGAACCAAATCGCCGATACTTTGAAAAATTCTTCGAATGGCAGGCACTCATTTTCCTCAATTTGAGTCTCCTATTCATTGCGTTTTGGGCAAAGTCAAGCTGAATTTTGTCCACTCGCCTACTTGCGTAGTAATATCCAATTCACCTTTGTGGGCTTTGATGATGTCGTGAGTAATACTCAATCCCAAACCTGTGCCTTCTGTACCTTTTTTGGTGGTGAAAAACGGCATGAGGAGTTTGTCCTTGATTTCATCAGGCACACCGGGCCCATTATCTTCCACCTCAATAAGGATTTTATCTCCCAAATCTTTTGTCCGGACTTCCAGTTTGGCTTTATAATCAGGCCCTGCTTTTGTGATTTTTTCACGCATGGCATCGAAGGCATTTTTGGTCAGATTCAAAATCACGCGACTGAAGTCCTCCGAATTCAGCGGGATTTTTGGCAAGTCTTCCTGAAGATCAAGTGCGATGTCAACGTTGATCGGATTTTTATTAGCTCGCATTCCGTGAAAGGAAAGATTGACATATTCCTTGATCACTTCATTGAGATCGGCAGGTTCCATGGCACCACTTCCACCACGGGAGTGCATAAGCATGGATTTCACAATTCCATCAGCCCTTCCGCCATGATGCTTGATTTTGGTCAAGTTGGTTTTGATATCTGTTAGGAGGTCTCGGACGTTCTCTACAGCGTCTGTAGATTCCATTTTATCAAGCTCTTCCTCTATTTCGTCTATAAATTCGAGACTCAATCCTGAGAAGTTGTTCACAAAATTGAGAGGGTTTTTAATCTCGTGTGCAATCCCTGCGGTCAACTGACCAAGAGAGGCAAGTTTTTCCTGTTGAATCAACTGTGCTTGGGTGGATTTGAGATTTTCGTGAGCTGCTTCCAGCTTGGTGTATGCCTTTTCTATCTCTTTTGCCTGCGCCAATTCCCGCTCCCTGGCTTTCTCTTGCTCGGCTTTGATCACCAAATTTCGCTGGTATTTATGTACTGGATAGATGAGCGAGAGAAAGGCCACTGCATAGATCGCAAATGCCCACCACGTACGATACCAAGGAGGAAGCACACTAAAGGAATAACTGATCGGTTCAGTCCATTGACTTGCCTGGCCACTACTTGGTCCAATAAATCTTGCCTTTACCTTGAATGTGTATTCCCCTTCCTGAATATTACCAAACGTCGCACTGGTCTTCTTGAGGACAGGGCTCCACTCCTCATCATATCCCTCCAGAATGTATTGGTATTCGATCAGATTCGGTTTTGCAAGCTCATTTGTGCCAAAGTCCACGTTGATGTGGTTATGCCGGTAAGGTAATTCCAGCTCCAAAGGAATCGGAAAAAATGGACTCAGGCGGTCGTATTCCAGATTTTTAAAGCGCTTCTGAAAAGCTGATCGATCTGCATCACTTAGAATTTTGCCATAGGTACTTAGCTCATCAAAATCAACCAAGCTAGATTCCTCTCCTTTTTTGAGGGTTTCCCACGAAATCACTTCCTCATTGATCCGAAGCTGCTTCAAAAAGACCTTTGGGAGTTTATTGTTTCTAACCAAGGCATTGTAATCAAAGCGGACCAATGCTGTCTTATTACTACCTGTTCCTGCCCAAAGCACCCCTTTACTGTCTTCAAACATGGCGTTTTGCCCATCAGTGAGGTCTTTGACTGGGTAGCCGGTTTCCGAATTAAAAATCTCAATGTTTTGCAATTTATACTCCTCTTCTCCATCGGCTTTGAGAAGATCAAAAAATGCAATTCCAAGATTGGTACCCACCGCCATTTTACCGGACCGCATTGGGACTATTTGCAAAATCACATTATCCGGCAATCCTTGCTCTATTCCAAAGGACTTCAATGTGGACAAGGCCTGTAGTTGATCTTTGCCCTTTAAAAATTCAGAAATGGATTTTTTGGGCAAAAACCCAAGACCATGCAAGGTTCCAATCCAAAGGTTGCCCTCCTGATCTTTCTTCAATTGCATGATCTCATTGTCGACCAAGCCTTGTTCAGTAGTGAGGTTGGTAAATTTTTTCCCATCAAAATAACTCACTCCGCCATCAACGGCACCTATCCAAATACCGCCTTCTTTTTCAGGCAAAAGGGTAAGAATGACCTGACCTGCCAATCCTTGGTCTGTTCCGTAGTTGACAAAACTTTCCCCGTCAAATCTAGTAATCCCTCCTCCGTCTGTTCCTATCCAAATAATACCTTTTTGATCTTCTGCGATCGCCAAGATCTCATCCGAAGGTAGTCCTTGCCTGCTGGTATAGGTAGTAAAAGTTTTGCCATCATACTTACTGATTCCGCCGCCTCCTGTACCTATCCAGATATTCCCATTTTTATCCTCAATGATAGAGTAGACAATCTCACCTGCCAATCCCTGGGATAGAGAATAGGTAGTAAATCCCTTCCCATCAAATCTGGTGAGTCCGCCTCCGGCAGTTCCAAACCAAAGATTGCCAGACTTATCTTCCAAAGTGCTGAGTACAATATTGCCTCCAAGGCCTTGATTGACTGTAAAGCTGGTAAATGAACTTCCGTCAAAGCGGGTAACGCCACCTCCATCGGTTCCAAACCACAGCTTTCCCGAATCATCCAATGCGATAGTCAAGACACTGTTGGCTGGCATGCCCTGATCACGGGTATAGGTAGTAAACTTGCCGTCAAATCTGCTGGTTCCTCGCTCCGTACCCAACCAAATATGTCCATTATGGTCCTCCAAAATGGATCTTACAATATTATCAGCCAAGCCATCCTTGATGGAGTAATTTCGGAACACTTTTCCATCAAATCGGCTGACTCCGCCGCCTATCGTACCGATCCAAATAGAACCGTCGGAAGCCATGCCAAAGCTTCGGACACGATTTCCTGCCAAGCCATCTAATTCGGTAAAATTGGTAAAAGACTTGCCATCAAAACGGCTAAACCCACCCCCGTTGGTTCCAAAATAAATATGGCCCTTGTCATCTTTGGCCACAGCAATCACGACGTCATCTGCCAAACCATCTGCTTTGGTGTAATTGGTAAATGTGCTGCCATCAAACTTGCTTACGCCTCCACCTCCTGTTCCAAACCACAAGTGGCCATTTTGATCTTCGGTAATTCCAAAAACCACATCATCGGCCAAGCCATCCTCAAACGTGAAGTTGGTAAATGAAAATCCATCAAACCGACTGACACCTGAGATCGTCCCAAACCAAATCGCCCCCTTGCTATCCTCATAGATACTTCGGACAGTATTTCCCGTCAGGCCCTGGGAGGTGGTATAGTTGGTAAAGGAATTTCCGTCGTACCGACTTACCCCACCTCCATTGGTGCCAAACCAAAGATGCCCTCTGCTGTCCAGTAAAGAACAATTTATCGCATCCAGGGCAAGTCCATCATCGGTAGAATAGGTTCGGAATTGAGAAATACCACCCTCACCGAGAAGGTAAGGCAATCCGTTCTCATTTTTAATTACCTCTCCATTTGGATCTTTGAGCATCAACAACTCCTGAGACCTTGGGGCCAAAAGGGGAAATGACAAGTATTCCCCATTAGGGTCTTGAAAAGAATAATATCCACCATCACTTTTCGGAATAGTAATTGACCTTGGCCGAGGAGTGTCTTTTAAATAGACCTGTTGAGGTTGTAAAGAATCCGGAAGTTGAGAAATCAGAATCTCTTTCGGAGGTAAAACGGTATCACTTTGCAGCTCAGAGCCAGGCTTATTTTTGCCGCAGGCAAAAAGTAAAAAAGCTAATCCCCAAAGAGGTAGGATATGTCTCATGAGTGAATCAAAATAGGCTTTGAGCAAGGATTTTGAATCCTTTCAAAATTTCAGGAAAAAGATAGGGAATAATCACAGGATTAAAAATGCTTTTGGAAACCCTCAATTTTCCTTTTGCACGAAAAAACCGGCCACATTCCTGCAGCAGGTTCTATTTATTTAAAATTCGATCTCAAATTTATTGCCCTACTAAGAAGATGGCATTGCTCAAAACCAATTTGCCGCTTTCCCAGAATCCTCTGAAAATCGGGTTGTCAACAAAATAAACGATCTGTCCGCGACCTTGATTTTCGGCACCGATGACCATCGAGTTGCCCATCTGTGATTTGATCTTGTATCCGATGTAGCCGGTACGGTAGGCATCATTTCCTGAAATAATCCCTGCATTCACTCCACCAGTCAGGTAAGCAAATCGGTTGGAGTTATTTTTTAGTGTGTAGAATTTACCTCCTGTACCATAGCCAAGCGGATGGGTTTCATCCATTTTGATTTCATAGATCGCTCCGGCAGTGCCACCTGAGATATCCAATCGCTCGCCTTCGGTGTAGGGTTCCAATCTTTCCTCTTTAGCCAACTCCTGAGCGGCCTTATCGGCAGCTTTTTTCTCCTCATCGGTGTCAAAGGTTTTCAGCTTGAATCCTTCTTTGTTTGCGAATAGATTGACGGAGGCATCGATCGCGATCAGCCTTCCGCCTGCTTTTACCCAGTCGGTCAGTTTAGTCTGAGCACCACCATTGAGAGCCGCACCAAATACGGAAGGCAAAATGATCACATCGTACTTGCTTAGGTCATAGCTTCCCATGGACGCTGCATCGAGATTGGTCAAAGGATAATCCAAATCTTTTTCGAAGAAGTGCCAAACTTCACCATAGTTAAGCGAAGAAGTACCGTTTCCGCCGACCAAGGCCACTTTAGGGGCTTTGATCACTCGGATATTTGGTGATCCAAAGTCTTTTCCCTTGTCCACATAGCCTGTTTGCGTAGTCGCCAAAGTAACCCCAAAGCGATTGGCCGTTTCGGTTACTTTTTTGTCAAAGTCCGCCACATATTCATTCCCTCCTTTGGTGATCATCAATGTCCCGGCAGGATAGCTTTTGCCCTCCACGACGAATGGATACTCTGCGTAGCGAACACGGATTTTCTGGTTGAGAAGGGCAGAAAGGAAGGCTGCATCCCGGGTACCTTGCCAAGGAGCCAAGTAAGCCACCGGAGTACTGCTCGCTACATTGGCAGAGAAAGCAGGCTTCTCATAGGCTCCTGATGCATCCAGTCGAGTTTCCAAAGCGTAGGCCTTCAAGCCATAGGCATAAGGCATCGCCCAACTCGTGATGTCATAGGTGATGGAATCATTAAGGGTTGGATTTGGCTCGAAAAGAACCTGAGCCAAAACGGACTTGGGTTGGTATGCATTGATTACAATGTCTTTGTCTGAAGTAGAAAAAATAACCCCAGACTTTCCGCTTTGATACTCAAATCCTTTCAGTCCGGCTTTAGCTCCAGCCTTACCATAGCGGATGCCATTTTTATCCAAAAGCTCAAGCAACTTGGTCACCTGAGCAGGATTGTTTTCTCCTTTGATGATAAAGCTTTTGTATTTTCCTTTTGGATTGGTCGAGTTATTCTTGAAATAGTTTGCAAACTCGGTGACCAGTCTTTTGGCATTTTGGCTGGTGACTTCTGCTGCTGACATCGCTGCGGTGTAATGACCGGCAATTCGTCCGCTGAGGGTCACTGTGTCTCCTATCGAATTGTAAACCCCGATGCCTGCACGTCCGCTACCCCCTTGCTCTATGGTCATCCCGATGGCACCGTTGTACATCGGATAGGTATCGCCATAGGAGGGATACAAAAGATCAAAGCGCTCCTTGGTGAAGTAAAATCTTCCCATCTGATCAAAATACTTGGCCGTATTGCGACCAAAGATATCCTGAAACTCATGCTGGAAAGGAGTCAACTGCTCATGAAGAGGCTCAGCTGCCGGGGCCATGTAAAAGGGCTGATCGATGCCTTGCTCATGAAAATCCAAGTGCAACTGTGGCATCCACTGCTGGTACATCTTGAGGCGCTGCTGAGATTCTACCTGCACCTGCCAAGCCCAGTCACGGTTAAGGTCAAAAAGGTAATGGTTGGCTCTCCCTCCCGGCCAAGGTTCATTGTGCTCCATGGATTGCGGGTCTGGCTGGAGACGGGTATTCATTTTCTGATTGTACCACATCGCATAGCGGTCGCGGCCATCGGGATTGATGCAAGGATCTAAGATGATGACCTGATTTTTGAGCCATTCCTGAGACTTGGGATTTTTCGGATCTGCCAGTGTGTAAAATGTGGAAATCGCTGCTTCCATGCCGACCGATTCGTTACCGTGCACATTGAAGGACATCCAGTTGATTGGAATCTCGGTGCTTGGCGCACCTTCCATCAGACCTGCACGCTTGAGGTTATCGGTACGGATCTGCTCCAGACGTGCCATGTTTTCCGGGCTGGAAAGGATAGCCATGATCAGTGGACGTTTTTCATTGGTTTCACCGTATTGGATCAGTTTGATGTTTGGATTTTGCGAAGCCACATACTCAAAATAATCCACCATACGGTGATGCGGGGTGAACCGATCTCCGGGCTTGTAGCCCAAAAACTGCTCCGGGGTCTTAAGCTGGGCCATAGCTGCCCATACCAAGGTGAAGACAAATGTCAAAGACAGTATACTTTTCTTCATAAGGAAAATTTTATTTCGATTGGAAAGTTAAATGCTTTTAGCGGTGAAGGAAGCACCAATCAGAGAAAATTGGGAGATGAGCTATGTAAATAGAAAAGGCAAGCTTTCACCTGCCTTTTCGATACAAATTCAATTGAAATTAAACTGCTTTCACATTCACTTCAATGTTTCCTCGTGTTGCCTTAGAATACGGACACACCTGATGGGCTGCCTCTACCAATTGCTGAGCGTGCTCGAGGGATTCAGCATGGGGAATTTTCACTTCAATATCTACCGCCAATCCAAAGCTATCCGGTCCGTAATGACCCAAGTGTACTTTGGCTTTGATCTCCGAATCTCTTAGACTAGTCTTCCCGGCCACTGCCCCCAAAGCACCACCAAAGCAAGCTGCATAGCCTGCAGCAAAAAGTTGCTCAGGGTTGGTCTTGCCACCTTCGCCTCCGATTTCTTTTGGCATAGCCACTTCAAAATCAAGCATTCCATCCTCGGTGCGTACATGACCTTTTCTTCCTCCGGTATTGACCGCTACGGCGGTGTAGTCCACAATCAGTTTTTCCATCTTACTTTTTAATTGATTTTAGGTTTTCCACTAGGCCCTCCAATTGAATAATCGCTTTGTCAGCTGATTTTCCTAATTCTTGGGCTAATTGGCTTTCCAACTCCCGAATGCCTTCCAAAGTTTTGGATTGAAGTGTTTTTCCGGGATAAGTCAAGTGAATACTTACCGTGCGTTCGTCAGCATCACCTCGCTTCCTTTTAAGAAGGTTTTGGGATTCAAGCTTTTTCAAAAGCGGCGTCAATGTCCCTGAATCCAAACTTAGCCTTGCTCCAAGTTCATGGACTTTTAAGCCATCCTCTTCCCAAAGGATCGAAAGCACCAAAAATTGCAAATAAGTCAATCCAAAGTCATTCAGCTTTACTTGAATCTGCTGAATCAACAGTCTCGAACTGGTATAGAGCAATTGGGAAAGGTGCAGGGAAGGAAATTCGGAAGGGTTCATAAGCAAAAACAGGATTGGATACAATCTACTTGTTTCCAATCCTGCTAACAAAAATTATTCGGGAAATTCCAGAGCAAGGTACTTCTTAATCAAAGGGAAAGTCCACGCTGATAGGTGTAATGGAGCTTTTTGTTGGCCTCTGCATCTGTGAAAACCTGCGCAATGGGATCCCACTTCAGTGGACGGCCAAGCTCATGGGCAATATTGCCAATGGTACAAGCTGAGCAAGTGCTATGACCTACTTCTACTGGCACAATAGGATCTTTTCGCTTTCGGATGCAATCGATGAAATCCACATGATGCGCACCAAAACTGAAATTCTCCTGTTCCTTTCCAATCTGCAAATCGGCGATTGAGGTATCGTAGTTTCCTCGGGAAACTTTGATCCATCCCTTTTCTCCCAAAAACTTAACGCCTTGTCGACCTTCGTCAAACTTGGTGATGAGCATTTCCACCCCATTGGCATAGCGATAGGTGAGCGGCTTATCCCCAGCAGCAGGAATGACCTGGACCGGACCATTTCGGTCCATGCTGAGTCCCCATTGAGCAATGTCAATCATATGTGCGCCCCAATCGGTCATCAGCCCACCGCCTGTTTCCTTGTACCATCTCCAAGCTCCCCAAGCGGATTCATTTTTTTCAGGATTCAGGGAAATACCTGGATTTAAGAGGTCATTGAAATGGAGTGATGGAATTGGGCCGAGCCACTTTTCCCAGTTGAGTCCCGCCGGGATTTCTTCCTTGGCCAGATCATACGGTTTAGGATGTGGATTGTCTCCTACGTGGACGAGCACTTGGGAGATTTTGCCCAACTTACCTCGCTGCACATGCATGGCGGCTGTCTGGAAATTAACTGCTGCCCGCTGCATGGAGCCTACAGCGAGTACAATGCCGTTTTCACGGACCGCTTTCACGAGTTCTTGACCTTCCTTGATGGTGAAGGTGAGGGGTTTTTCGAGGTAAATATCCTTTTTGGCACGACAGGCATCAATCGCCATGATCGCATGCCAATGGTCAGGAGAAGCAATCACCACGGCATCCACTTCTGGATTTGCCAAGAGCTCGCGGTAATCTTCATACAGCTTGGGAGCAACATAGGTTTTGCCAGCTTCAGTCATGTTCTTCTGAACGCGAAGCGCAAAACGCTCTCTTTTGATCGCATAGACATCCGCTGCGGCGACGACCTCTACACCGGGAATACGCATGAAGTTATTCAACAGACCCATGGCTTGGCGGCCCACTCCTATGAAGCCTAAGCGGACTCTTTCATGAGCAGCTTTAAATAACGGGGTGGGGGAAGAGGCAAGGGAAAGCCCGGGAAGCAAACTCAATCCGGCGGAAGTCAGGAGACTGGCACCGAGAAATTTTCGGCGGGAAAAGGAATTGGAACTCATCAGGTTAATGGGTTTAAAGTGTTTTGTGCGATAAGCGAAATAAATTACCAGAAATGATTCGTCTTTCGAAATTTCAGGAAGTCAATTTGATAAAGGAGGGTTATTTCCCGATGAAAGGAAAGCTACATGACTTTTCTCAGGTACTCAAATTGAACTCTTTTCCTCCCTTTTTACTTTCTTGCCATAGAAATTTTCTATCAAAATGACTATTCAACAGCTTGAATATTTGATCGCCGTAGATAAGCATCGCCACTTTGGAAATGCGGCCGAATCTTGTTTTGTGACTCAACCTACGCTCAGTGCGCAGCTGAGTAAACTGGAAAAAGAACTCGGAGTAATTCTTTTTGATCGAAGTAAAATGCCTGTGATACCCACTGAAATCGGCGTGCAAATCATTTCCCAGGCTAAAAAAGTAGTCTCTGAAAGCAAAGGAATCATGGAACTGGTCGCTCAGCTGAAAGGGGATATCTCAGGTGTCATCAAACTGGGTATCATTCCGACATTGGCTCCCTACCTGCTTCATTTGTTTGTTAGAAAATTTTTGGAAAAGTACCCCAATGTCAAATTGGAGGTGCAGGAAATGGTGACAGAGGAAGTAGTCCGAAGACTGAAGAACGACGAACTCGACTTAGGCATTGTCGTGACACCGTTGGATGAACCGGGGATTGTGGAAAAGCCCATGTTTTACGAAAAATTCTACGCCTATTTTTCCAAAGACCATGAACTGCTGAAAGAAAAAGAAATCCGTCCGGAGCAATTGAAGAAAGAGGAACTTTGGGTGCTGCAGCAAGGCCATTGCTTCCGCGATCAGGTGATCAGTTTTTGTGATCAAAGCCTGTCAGGTCATAAAAATTTCCACTACGAAAGTGGCTCTTTGGAAGGCCTGCGAAATATGGTCAACCGCTACAAAGGGCTTACCCTGCTGCCGGAGTTGGCCACCCATGAGCTATCCTTTGAAGAAAAATCCAGGCTGAGGCCATTTCTAGGCACTGCACCGACTCGAGAAGTCAGCATCATTCTCAACCGCAGTTTTTTGAAGCAAAAATTGGTGGAATTGCTCTACCATGAAATTACCGAGTCAATCCCTCAAGAAATGACTTCCAAAGCCCACGGGAAGGTGGTGAGGTTTAAGTAAAAACGTTACAATAAAACCTTGCCTATTTTAGTAATGACATAAGACAGGCATATGGTCACTGTATTCTAACCAATCCTGCTTTTTTCCAATTTCGAATTTTAAAAGGTTTGGAATATATCTCTCGGGGCCGAATATGTAATCTATGTGATAGACTTTCTCTTCGTTTTTTCTAAAATAAAAAGTGGGAGTAGACTCCTTTCCCTGATCCTCTTTTGCTGATTGATGATAAAAACTTTTAAGCCCTAACTCCTCAAATTCTCTGACTACATCTGAATGGTTCCACCATCTATCCCATTGATCCCAAATCGCATTACTGTTAAAATCGCCTATTATAAATGCATCTTTTAATAGGAGTTTATTGATCTTTAAATATTTCCAAACCTGACCGATATACCCAAAATTGGGAGAGTTATTTTGATGTGCCCAAACAGAAACCAGGTTGAAATCATCATTCACTTTACATGGTAAAAAATACTTGACGGCATGATCTAAATAATAATTCGACCATTCTAAAAGCTCAATTTTCACTTCCTCTCGGGCAAAAATCCCCAGGCCTTTGTTTTTGGTATCACCTAACCAAAGATGGTTCTTAGCCCAGCTTTGGTATTCGGGATGATTTGATCTTAAGGGATCTTCACACTCTTGAATCACATAGATATCAGCATCTAATTCAGAAATTTTTTGAAACTTCTTCCTAAGTGCTCCATTGCAATTCCATGTGACTACTTTCAATAGTTCAACTTTTTAACTTTTCACACCATCACCCTTCGACTCCGCTCAGGGAGACACCCAAATTTCAAATCTCAATCCTCAAATCAGGAATTATTTCTTCAATACCTCTTTCCAACCCTTAGCCTCAATCTGAGCTGCAGATTCTTCGACTTTTTCACGAAGTCCCGTTTTGAAGGCATCCATTTTTTTCCCGATCTCAGCATCATAAGCACCGACAATCGAAGCGGCGAGAATACCGGCATTTTTACCTCCGTTTAGCGCCACGGTCGCTACAGGAATCCCACTTGGCATCTGTAAAATGGACAAAATACTGTCCCAACCATCGATCGAATTGGAGCTTTTGACCGGAACTCCGATCACAGGAAGACTGGTCAACGAAGCTACCATTCCTGGCAAATGGGCAGCACCGCCTGCTCCTGCTACGATGACTTTGATCCCACGCTCACGTGCTGACTCAGCATAGTCGATCATGCGCCTTGGCGTACGATGCGCACTCACCACGGTGAGCTCGTAGCCGATTCCGAGTTCTTCGAGAAACTGGGCAGCTTCTGCCATGACAGGGAGGTCAGATTGACTTCCCATGATGATTCCTACCTGTGGGTTCATGAGATGGATTTTATTTTGATCAATTCTTTGATTCGATTTGCTTTTGCCTTGAGCGCCTCTAGGCTTTCATCCAAAATGGTCACATGGCCCATTTTACGGAAAGGCTTGGTCAATTTTTTACCATAAAGGTGAATGTACACCCCTTTTTCTGCCAATGCCTCCTCTTTACCTTCGATGATGGCCGGACCCGAAAACCCGTCTTCACCCAGCAGATTGATCATCGCGGCAGGGCAACGCAGGTCGGGATTGCCAAGTGGCCAATTCATCACCGACCGCAAGTGCTGCTCAAACTGGGAGGTAAAATTGGCCTCGATGGTATGGTGTCCGCTGTTATGCGGACGGGGTGCGATCTCATTGACAAGGACCTCGCCTGATTTGGTCACAAATAGCTCCACTGCCAAAATGCCGACCATGTCCAATTTCAGGATGACTTCCTTGGCGATTTGCTGGGCTTTTTCTTCGACCTCAGGGGTGATTTCTGCGGGAGCAAAAAGAAACTCCACCAAATTGGCGGTCGGATGAAAAGCGCATTCTACGGCCGGATAAGCGATGAGATCTCCCTTTTCATTCCGAGCTACAGTCACCGCGATTTCTTTGTCAAAATCAATCAACTTTTCCAGCAATCCCGGCGCATCAAAGGCCTGCTCCAAATCTGCCTCAGATCTCAATATCTGCACTCCACGACCGTCATAGCCTTCTTTTCCCAGTTTGTTGACAGCGGGAAGAAAGGACTTTTTGGCGATGACATCGGCTTTATTTTCAGTCAAAACAAAATCCGCCGTGGGGATTCCATGCTGGGCATAGAATTGCTTTTGCTCGCGCTTGTCTTGGATGAGTTTAAGAATGTGGGGTTGAGGAAAAACTTTTTTCCCTTCCTCAGCCAGCTTTTGCAAGGCATCCGTATTGACGGCCTCGATCTCCACGGTGATGACGTCACAGTTTTTCCCAAAGGCATAAACCGTGTCGAAATCCTTTAGCGAACCCACTTGGAACTGCTGCGCAATATCCTTACAGGGCGCATTGGGGTCGGGATCAAGGATGTGAATGTCCTGATTGTAATTGATGGCGGACTGGATCAGCATACGGCCGAGCTGCCCGCCACCAAGAACTCCTAAAATTTCGGAAGGTGATTTGGTAGGCATAGAGACCCCAAAATTAGAAGAATTGACTTGAAAATGGGGTATTTATCCTAAAGCAAGATCAATTTCCCGCTCAAGTCCCTCCCTTGATTACATTGAGCAAAACAACGACAATGGCTATAACCAACAAAATGTGGATCAAACCACCAGCGCTATAAACAAACGCACCTAATACCCATCCGATGACCAGGATGACAGCAATAACATAGAGCAAAGATCTCATGGCAATTTTGTTTAAGTTAACTGATTGATTTTGAATCAATTTAACTCTAATTATTTCGATATTTTCAGGATTACTGATTTAAATAAGGTGACTTTTATCAACATTTATCCCAAAAAACAAAGCCTGAAAAATCAGGTTGAGCTACCACATTTTTTTGGAAAAATGCGCTTAAAAACTGCCTTGAAACAAAATAAGATGGGTAATCCGATGTGGTTAAACCTAATTTAAAGTGATCATTTTTGACCTATCTATAGATAAATCTGGAAATCAATAAAAGCGCAGGTCTAGGTATAAAAAATAGATTTATGCCTCTTTAAGCTCCGATCCGCAACTAGTTACAGCCACTAAAAAGTAGAATTTTTGGATTCACGCTCCATTCTCAAACCGTATTCCCATTAATTCCATGAGCTTGTGAGCATTGAAACTAGGGCAAGGTCCATCTTTCAGCTTGTAATCAAAGGCAATGGTCTGATCCTGAATCTCCGAGTGGAAGGAGAAATTCCTGAGGCGAGATTCTTTTTTAGCCAATTCGGCCAATTCGATATCATGTGTACTAATGATTCCAAAACCCTGTGTATGTAACATCTGACGGATGAGAGCCTCTGATCCCGAAATTCGGTCTTGGGTATTGGTTCCTTTGAGAATTTCATCCAACAAAAAGAAAATAGCCTCTCCTGATTCCAATCGTGTAATCAAGGTGCGAATACGATACAACTCGGCATAAAAAGAACTCACACTTTCCCCCAGATTATCCGAGTTTCTCATGCTGGTGTAAAGCTGAATGGGCCCAAGAGTGAGTTCATCGGCAAAGGGCCGAAGTCCAAGATTGACCAAGACCGCATTGATCCCGAGGGTGCGCATAAAGGTCGTTTTGCCACTCATATTGGCACCTGTCAACAGGGCTAGTTGACTTTGATTTCCCAATTGAATGGAGTTTCCAATAGCTTTTCCTGGAAGGATGAGGGGATGAGATGCATTTTTTGCATCCAGGATCCTTGCCTCAGTCCAGTGGCTTTTTCCAGCGTGGCCGACTTCCAGTTCAAAACTCCCCAGCGAAACCCAGACTTCCCAGTTTTCCAGACTTTCAGGTAGCTGTGGTAGGGAGTCTGCTACTCGATTTTTCCAGTTGGCTAGGGTCAGAAAAAGTGCAAAATCAGTCCAAAACAGCAAGTTGACTGGCAAATAGAGCAGATTGAGCCGATTTTGTACCCAAAGCCCAAGGCGATCCAAGTCCTGAAGTTGGGCGGAAGCAGGATGTCCGCTCGAATAGACTTTAGATTTTTCCTGTGAAAGTAATTCGGCCTGAAAATTTTCCGATTCGATTTTCTCCGCCCGAATCGCCATCGACTTCACTTGGGCAGAGAGAGGAATGACCTCAGCCGCTCGCTTCAGCGGGACAAAAACCAAAGACAAGGTCAACACGCCAAGCAAAATCCAAACTCCAAGAATCGCCTGAGGAATTATCCCCAATGAAATCAGAATAAGCAACGTAAGTCCACCAAGGGGACCTGCAACGGCTAAGATTTGATGAAGAAAAGAAATTTTCTGAGGCTCGGCCAACCAGCTTTTCCAGGATTGGAAGCTTTCTTTCTCTGTGCCAAAAGCCAATCCCACCGACTCAAGTGCACGGAGAAATTCAGGTTTTCCCCTAAGCTCCTCCACCGCTTGCTCACGCTTTTTTGCTTGCTCCTGTGAAAACTCAGCTTTCATCAGCTGAGCCAATTTCGCTTTGCCGCCGATAGATGTGGTATGATTGAGCAGCTGAAAAAGTGAATGGGATCCAAACAAGTCCAAATCCCCCGAAAAAGGATGGGCTTTGTCAGCAAACTCCAACCCATCGGGCAAAGATGCAAGCTCACGCGACTGACATAGGGCCTTTCGGCGCTCCATCTCTTCGATGGCCAAATAGATGGCTTCCTGATGTTTGGCAACATTGAATTTTTTGATCAAAAAGATAAAAAGCCAAATCAGCAGGACTCCAGGAATCAGCCAAAGCACATGCTCTGCCACACCCAAAATCGAGAAAGCAAGCATCCCGAAAAACGCCCCCAACCTAAACGTGCTCAATTGGACCGCTTTTTTTCGGACTGACTGAAGCTTAAGCCTCAACTCTTTGCTGTCAAAATCAAATTCAACCATGGACAAAGATAGCTAAAGGCGTATTTGGAATAAGAAAATATAAATGCAACATTATTGCATTTAAAACGTGAGATCACTAGGTTTGAAAAAGAATTTTCACCTGATGAAAGCAAAAGATAGGTATGGGTTAAAGGATTTTTTCGGTTTGATACTATTGGTCGGTCTTTTCGCCTTTTCGGCACCTCAAGGCCGACTTTGGGAGCTTTTCGGAAGGACTACTTTCCAAGAGAAATTCAACAAAACGCACGGCGTTTACTTCTACTACCCAAGATTCAGTACCGAATTGCTGGCCCTTCAGGGGAAATCCGTGGAGCTACAGGGATTCTATATTCCCTTGGAGACCAGCACCTCCAAAACGATGATTTTGTCCAAATACCCCATGGCCGAATGCTTCTTTTGCGGAGGGGCAGGCCCTGAAAGCGTGGCCATAGTCTATCTCAAAAATTCTCCTACCAAGAGACCCAAGCTCGATCAAATCATCAAAGTCAGTGGCATCCTCCAACTCAACGCAACCGATGTGGAAGAGATGACCTTCATCATTCAAAACGCAGTAATTATCCCATGAATCCAAGCAAAAAACTACCAGTCACTGTCTTAAGCGGCTTTTTGGGTGCCGGAAAAACAACCCTACTTAACCACATCCTACACAATAAGGAAGGCCTAAAAGTAGCCGTGATCGTCAATGACATGGGCGAAGTCAATGTGGACGCCCAGCTTATTGCTCAAGGAAATACCCTATCCCGAACGGATGAAAAACTGGTAGAAATGAGCAATGGATGCATCTGCTGCACCTTAAGGGAAGATTTGATGATTGAGATCGAAAAACTGGCCCAAGAAAACCGGTTTGATTACCTCCTCATTGAAAGTACGGGCATTTCCGAACCGCTACCTGTAGCTCAGACCTTCAGTTTTGTGGATGAGGAAAAAGGAATCGACCTGTCGCGATTCAGCCGATTAGATACCTTGGTCACCGTGGTGGATGCCTATAATTTCCCACAGCAGTTTGGCAGCGGAGAGACAGTTTTTTCTTCAGGTCTTAATGAAGACGAGGAAGATCAACGCTCAATCGTCAACCTGCTAACCGATCAAATTGAATTTGCCAACATCATCTTACTCAACAAAATCGACCTGGTCAGTGCCAAACAAGCGGGGGAACTCAAGGCCATCTTGTCCAAGCTAAATCCCAAAGCCAAGATTTTGGAAACCCAATTTGGAAAAATAGAGCCTTTTCGAATTTTGAATACAGGCCTTTACGACTCGGCAGAATTGGAAGGGACGGAGGCCTGGCAGGATGAACTGGTGAAAACACACACGCCAGAGACAGAGGAGTATGGGATCAAAAGCTTTGTGTTCCGAGATCGTCGTCCGTTTCATCCGCAGCGTTTTTGGAATTACGTCGCCAAATCTTGGCCTACTTCGATTCTTCGAAGCAAGGGTCTATTTTACATAGCCTCGAGAAGGGATGAAGCCATCTCCTGGTCACAGGCAGGGGGTAGCCTCAAAGCAGAACCCATGGGGGTGTGGTGGGCTTCGATGCCTTTCAAGCAACGCATTCAATACGCTTCTTTCATCGAAAATCAGGCTTTGATTGAGTCTAAATGGCACAAAAACTTTGGAGATCGGATGAATGAGCTAGTTCTGATTGGGCAGTATCCTGATGAAAAAACCATCACGGAGGAACTCAAAAAATGCCTACTTACCGACCATGAGTTGACTTTGTATTTTGCCAATAAACCTTTTTCGGATCCATGGCCGTTTTAAAGTGGTAACTTGGATGTGCTATGAAAAAGAAGAAACTACCTCAAGAACCTATCGTGGAAGAATGGGATTTCAGTGAAGGTTTTGGGATAATGCCCACGGACATTCCCCTCACGCAAAACATCGGCTGTGTGGGAGGAAAGTCAAAAAAACAGGTTTTCCGGCCTGCCAAACCTGAAAATAAAGAGTAGATTTGATCTACTTTTAACTTCTATCTCTATGAATACGACCCGATTATTTAGACCACTTGTCGTCTTATCCTTTATCACGTTTGCATTATTTTCCTGTAACGAAGGACTCGACTCCATCCTGCCGGAACCAGATTTGTCTTTGGTGGAAGATGAATTTGAGGTCAACACCGTCTTGGAAGACTTGGACAATCTCACCTTAAAGTCTCTGGAAGCGAGCGGCCTTGGATTTCGAACTACTACTATAGCCAATGGATCTATTTGCTCTACTGCCACACTCAATCACGACACAGCAGGTAAAAAAATTACTCTTGAATTTGGCTCAGGTTGTACCTCTAATGGAATCACCAGAAAAGGCAAAGTCATTTTCACCTATACAGGCAGCTTCTTAATTCCCGGATCTAGCGTGGTTACCACTTTCCAAGGCTACGAAGTCAACGGACTCAAAGTGGAAGGTACCCGCACCATCACCAATACAGGCATCAACATTCAGAATTTTGAAATCACGCTGGCTGTTAAAATCCAGAATGGCAAAGTCACCTGGCCTGACGGAAAAGTATCCTCTTTCATCACCGATCAGGTTAGAAAAATAACCCTTGGCTCTTCGGGATATCAGGCATCTGTAACAGGCACTGGCAGTGGCACGAGCAAGACTGGAATCTCCTACACTGCTTCTATTTCAGAGCCACTCATAGTGACCCAATCCTGTGTAGAATCAGGCATTTCGATCCCCAACAAGGGAAAAATCAATTTTAGCTATTTGTCTTTTGTTTTCACCGTTGACTATGGTACTGGAGAATGTGATAAAAAACTCACCATTACCTATCCCGGTGGAGTGAAAGAGATGACTTTAGACTAAGTCGTTTTTTTCGGAAATCAAGTAAAGGCTATCTTTCGGGGTAGCCTTTTTTAATATGGAAAAAATAGAAATCAATGGGTTTCCTCATGTCAGGTTACCATTCAATCAGCTCACCGAGGATGAAATGCGTGTAAATGCTTTTTCTTTCTTCGAAAAAATGAACAAAAGGAGGACTGTAAGAGCGATAGACTCCCGAATGGTCCCCGAGGAAATCATCGAAAACATCATTCGTACCGCAGCCACAGCTCCTTCAGGGGCACACAAGCAGCCTTGGACTTTTTGTATGATTTCTGATCCCGAAATCAAAAAACAAATTCGGATAGCTGCCGAAGAAGAGGAACGAATCAGCTATTCTGAACGAATGCCTGAAGATTGGAAGCAAGATTTAAAACCTCTGGCTACTGACTGGCAAAAACCTTTTCTGGAAGAAGCGCCATACCTGATCGCGGTTTTCAAGCAATCTTACGGCTTGGAAAATGGGGTCAAATCCCAACACTACTATGTCAACGAATCCGTAGGAATAGCCTGCGGCATGTTGATCTCGGCCATTCATTTGGCCGGTTTGGTGACCGTTACACACACGCCAAGCCCCATGAATTTTCTAAGTAAAATACTGGGGCGCCCAGAGAATGAACGCCCCTACTTGCTTTTACCGGTAGGCTATCCCAAGAAAAATGCTTTTGTGCCTGATTTGGAAAGAAAACCTTTACATGAGGTGCTCAAGAAGTATTAAAAAAGCTTGAAAGGGTGAATTGAGTTAATCGCCTTTTTGATTGATCACGCGCTGCGGGAAAGGAATCTCGATGTTCTTTTCTCGGAACGTGTTGTTGATTTTTTCCATAGTCTCAAAGTAAACCGGCCACAGGTTTTCCGTCTGAGTCCAAACTCTAATCACCAAATCCAGTGAACTATCGCCAAAATTATTGAGCCATACCACCGGCTGAGGATCAGTCAAAATCCGCGAATCCTCTAACAACAAAGCCAGGATAGTCTCTCTGACTACTTTAAGGTCTGAGCTGTATGACACACCAACCTTGATTTCGACTCTGCGTGTGGGTTGGGAGTTGAGATTGACCACTTCTGAGTTGGCCAAAGCTCCGTTGGGAATGATTACTTCCTGATTGTCAAAAGTGGTCAAGTGGGTATAGAGGATGTCTATTTTTCTTACTACACCAGTAAATCCGCGACCATTGATCGCATCCCCAACTTGGAATGGCTTAAACAATAAGATCAGAACTCCTCCGGCAAAATTGGAAAGAGAGCCCTGCAATGCCAAGCCTATCGCCAAACCTGCTGCTCCGAGAATGGCAAAGAATGAAGACATCGGCACTCCCAAAATCGTCGCCACTCCAATAAATAGAGATACGTAAAGCAAGGCTTTCACCAATCCTACCAAAAAACTATTTAGCGAAGGATTGGCTTCTCTTTTTTCCAAAATCAGCTCAAATCCTTTGAGGAGCTTACGGACGAAAAAACGACCGATTAGGTAAAAAAGAAGAGCATATATCAATGTGGGAATGATTTTGTAGGCCAATTGAATGCCTTCATCCCAAAGGGTTTTCACTGTTTCCGGTGATAGTTCCATTAGTTATTGCTTTGGTTTAAATCCTAAAAACGTACGATGACCTGCCATCTGAATGCCCAAAACCAGCGAATTTGGAACCGCTGAATGCCAGCGCCTTTAAGGACTCTTTCCCAATCGGTTTTGGAAAAACTTCTCAACACAGACAGCGGAGCATCATTTTGTACCATAGGTGATCTGCTGAAGAGCTTGGTCAGCCACTTGATGCTGTAATAGGCAAGGCGGTGACGATGCAGGTCATTGATCACGATCCCCAATCGGGCCTTTGATTTCATCGCTTTCAAAAGCTCCTTCAATTCCACATCTGTGAAATGGTGGGTAAATAACGTACAGGTAATTAGATCCGTCTTTTCGGCAGCAAATTCGGGTTCGAAGACATTCTGAACCCTCCACCTGATGGCAGGCAGGTCACTTTGTCTAACCTTGGCAAATTCAATAATGTTCCCGTTGGCATCGATTCCGGTAAATTGGGCCGGGATTTCATGCTTTTGAGCCCACCTGCTCATGACTCGGATCATATCTCCTCCACCACAACCGATGTCTGTGATTTCGTAGTGCTTTTGGGGATTTTCGCGAATAAGTTGGGTCAGTCCCAATGTGGTGACGTGATTTCCTCCCAGCCATCGATTGATGGTTTTGAGTTCTCGAAGGGTCTGCTCTAGGACAGGACCTGAGCAGTCCAGATCGTCCATGATTTCCTTTTCCGTACTTCTTTGGGAAAAAATACTCATCGCTTATCCAGTAAGAGTGTTTCCAAAGTCAAACCAGGTCCAAAGCCCATGGCTAATAAATCCCCCTTGATGGCATTGTCCTTCATTACTTTCTCCAAAACAAACAAAATACTGACAGAGGACATGTTCCCGAAATTTCTCAAGACATCCATCGAATGCCTGTTCACTTCAGGAGGTAGGTCAAAAGCCTCTTGAACTTTCTGCAAAATCTGCTTTCCCCCCGGATGAATGGCAAATTGGGTAATCTGAGAGAGACCAAACTTCGCTTCAAAAGCACCTTTCAATTTATTTATACCCTGATCCAAAAGCGCAGGAATGTACTGGCTCAGCCTCATCTCAAACCCAAAATCACCAATGCCCCAAGCCATGTCTTTTTCTCCTTCGCGCAGGATCTGACTCAGGTAGTTTTTAATCACCAAACCCTGGTCCGATCTCATGACCAAGGCAGCTGCAGCCCCATCTCCAAAAAGCGAGTTGGCGAGGAGGTTGTCTTCGGTGTATTCTTTCTGAAAATGAAGGGTGCAAAGCTCCACCGCCACGACCAGGACTTTGGCCTCAGGCTGCGCTTTCAGGATTTTGTCAGCAAGCTTCAATCCTGTGAATGCAGCATAACAGCCCATAAAATGAATGCAATACCGCTCCACCGAATCATCAAGACCCAAGTGCTGTACCAAGTCCAGCTCCACTCCCGGAGCGACCATTCCGGTGCAGGAGACCAACACCAGATGGGTAACTTCATGAGCTGGAACTTTTGCCTGATTCAAAGCGGATTGAGAAGCTTTCAAAGCTAAGCGAGGTGCTTCTATTTGAAACACTTCCATCCGGGCCTTGGTCCCAGGGAATGGGTTTAGATCTTTTGACTTGGGGAAAAAGGAAAAATCGTTGGGTTCTTTTTTCTCAAAATCTTCCAAGACACTATGGCGAAAATCAATTCCGGAAATCCGATAAAAAAATTGAAGCTTTCGGCTTTCCAAATCATCCAGCTGATGCGCCATCTGCATAAATCGGGATATTTCGGACTGAGAAATCGGCTTTCCCGGATAGGAGATGCCAATGCTAACAATGCTGGAATTCATTAATTCAAGTTAGGGGAATATTTCTAATTTGGTCTGTATACTCACAACCCTTTCTATCCAATAAGGTTAAGTACCCAATCCAACTCCGCTATGATCACGCGCTCCAGTATCAAACATCTTCGCATTCCGTTTTCATTTTTCCTGATGCCTGTTTTCTTTTTTGCGCTGGCCCTGACCCCCAATCTCAACGAAATGCGATTGGCTTTGGTCTTTATTGCCCTGCACTTGTTTTTGTATCCCAGTAGCAATGGGTACAACAGTTATTTTGATCGGGATGAGGAGAGTATCGGAGGATTGAAATTTCCTCCCAAAGTGACTCCAGATTTATATTGGCTGGCACAGGTTTTTTTTGTGATCGCCTTGCTTTTGGGAGCATGGATCAGTTGGTTTTTTGCCAGCATGCTCGCCGTCTATGGTTTGGTAAGCATGGCTTATAGTCATCCCTCCATCCGGATCAAAAAATATCCTTGGACCAGTTGGGTGATCGCAGGACTTTTTCAAGGTTATTTCACCTTTGCCATGGCCTATGCAGGCTTGAGTGAATTGGGTTGGGAAGTAATCTTCAAGCCCCATGTGCTCATCCCGGGCCTGTTGACCAGCTTGATGCTTTGGGGCAATTATCCCTTGACCCAGGTCTATCAGCATCGGGAAGATGCTCGTAGAGGAGACCAAACGTTGAGCAGAACCTTGGGGATCCAAGGTACTTTTGCATTTTCAAGTTTCTTCTTTGCCCTTACCGGAGCTGCATTTGTCTGGTATTTTTTGGACAGAGGACAGACCCCTATCCTCTGGATTTACCTTGGGGCAATGGCTCCAATCCTGTTGTTTTTTCTGGTTTGGTTTGGTTTTGTTCGGACCAATCCTGAAAAATATGCCTCCTACAGCTGGGCCATGGGGATGAATGCCCTGTCTGCTATTTCACTCAACGCTTTCTTTATTTATTACTTTCTGGAAAATACCCAGATCCTTCAGGTCTTCGGGTACTGATCAAAAAGGCTGACCGTGTGTATTTCTCATAATCAGATTGGCTGCGAAGGGAACATATTGGATAAGTCCTCGGGCCAGCACCGACCCTCGACCTGAACCAAAGAGCTTTTGGACTGTCCGTCCCACGGCCAATCTCCGTCGAAAATGTGCATTCCATTTTTTGGAATACAGCTGCTCTACTTCAATCCGTGAGTCACCTTGGGTAAGTGCTTCCACGGCAAGCTTGGCAGAGTGAATCGCCATGGCCATGCCATTGCCACAGAGCGGGGTGATCAATCCGGCGGTGTCACCGATCATGAGCACGTGATTTTCTACTGGTTGCTTGGGCTCAAAATTGATTTCATTGATGACCTCAGGTTTTTCAAATAAAAATTCACTCTCCTGAAAAATGTGCTTGAGGATCGGGTTTTTCCAAAGGACCTCACGCTCCATCTCCTCGATCGAACCGTAGGTGCGGAGCTGATCCCTACTACCAAGATAGCAGAGGTTGAATTTGCCGGATTCGATGGCGTTGATCCCGCAATACCCTCCATCGAAATTATGAAGAGCTACTGTTTCGCGGTCAAAGTCAGTTTTCACATGATACTTCACCCCGATGTAGGGACTTCGCTCAAAGAAAAACTTGCGCTTGAGCACCTTGTCCAATTTGCTTCTTTTTCCAAAAGCCCCCAAAACATACTTTGCTGTGATGGTAGAAAAATCAGATAGCTGAACCTGAAATAGGTCAGAGGCAGGATCAAAAGTCAAATCACTTACCTGAATTCCTGTTTTGACTTCCACCCCCTCTTCCAAGGCAAGCTGATAAAGCCATTCATCCATGACGTATCGGCTAATGCCAAAGCCTCCTAAATCAAGAGGAATGCGAACAGTCTGACCCTTGGTGTCCGAAAATTGAAATTGGCTGATTTGCGGAAGCTCTAAAAAATCAGGCAAAAGGCCACTCCTGGTTAAAAAGTCTAGAACTTCATTGGAAACATACTCGCCGCAGACCCGATGAAAAGGATAAACTTTCTTTTCAATCAGTAGTACTTTGTGTCCGTCTTTGGCCAAAAGTAAGGAGGATACCAATCCTGCAAGCCCTCCACCGATGACGATCAC
The DNA here is from genome assembly GCF_042657405.1 of Algoriphagus aquatilis. Lineage (NCBI taxonomy): Bacteria > Pseudomonadati > Bacteroidota > Cytophagia > Cytophagales > Cyclobacteriaceae > Algoriphagus > Algoriphagus aquatilis. The sequence continues at coordinate 380,991 of NZ_JBHSKS010000004.1, read as the reverse complement.
TTCTCTTTTTTGCTTGTCCAAGTGCCTTTGATTTTATGATGCAACCGCTTATCAAAAAATAAGTTTTACATCTCCCTTATCCCACGCTTTGGAAGTTACTTTATTTCTTAATCAAATTTGAAAGCTATGAACAAAACCCTACCCAAATTACTAAGGAGAACCACCTTTGTATTAGGTCTAATGGGTGCGTTGCTTCAGGCAGAGGACTCTTTCGCACAGAAAAAAAAGAAAAAAGGTGCTGAAACTCCCGCTGCCGCTGCTCCTGCCACACCTGCCCGACCACAAGCACCCGCCAACGGACCAAAACCGTACAAAGAAGTCATCACAGCTAAAGCAAAAAGCAAAGCAGGACTTTTCAAGGTGCACCAAATCGAAGACAAATACTTTTACGAAATCCCTGATTCCCTACTAGGCCGTGACATGCTGATGGTGGTGAGAATCGCCAAAACTGCTGACGGCATCGGATATGGTGGTGAAAACACCACCAACCTGATGGTACGGTGGGAGAAAAATCAGGATGACATCCTTCTTAAAGTAGTCTCTGTCAACAACTACGCTGCTGACTCCTTACCGATCTCCATGGCCGTAAAGGCCTCCAACCTAGAGCCCATTCTTCAGAAGTTTGCCATCAAATCCAGAGGAACAGATTCTACAGGAACCGTGATCGAGGCAACAGATCTATTTACTAAAGACAACCAAGCCCTTGGTATTCAGCGAAATCGAAGAACTGAGTATCGTATCACTCGACTGGATAATGAGCGTTCGTTTATCCAGCACATTCATACCTATCCGATCAATATCGAAGCTAGGTATGTACTTACCTATGCAGCTTCAGAGCCTCCGTCAAACAGCGTGACGGGATTGATCACCTTGGAGATGAATGCCTCCATGATCCTCCTTCCAAAGGAGCCGATGAAGCAGCGTCTTGCCGATCAGCGTGTAGGTTGGTTTGCCAGATCCTACGTGGATTATGGTGCAGACGAGCAGCGTGCCACATCGAGAAGGTACCTTGACAGATGGAGATTGGAAGTGAAACCTGGCGATGAGGAGAAGTTTAAGCGTGGGGAATTAGTGGAGCCCAAGCAGCCGATCGTATACTACATCGATCCTGCTACGCCTAAGAAGTGGGTGCCATTTTTGAAGCAAGGAGTCGAAGACTGGCAGAAAGCCTTTGAGGCAGCAGGTTTTAAAAATGCCATCATTGCCAAAGAAGCTCCAAGTCCAGAAGAAGATCCTACCTGGAGCCCTGAAGATGCGAGATACTCCGTAATCAGATATTTCGCATCTGATATTCAAAATGCTTACGGACCTCACGTATCTGATCCTAGATCAGGTGAAATCATCGAGTCTGATATCGGATGGTACCACAATGTGATGAACCTTTTGAGAAACTGGTTCTTCATCCAGACGGCTGCTGTAAATCCTGACGCGAGAAGTGTAAAATTTGACGACGAAGTGATGGGTAGATTGATTCGATTTGTATCCGCTCACGAAGTGGGACATACCTTGGGTCTGCCTCACAACTTTGCCTCTTCGGTAGCTTATCCAGTAGAAAAGCTGAGAGATCCGGCCTTTACGAAGGAATTTGGAACAGCACCCTCAATCATGGACTACGCGCGTTTTAACTATGTCGCCCAACCGGAAGACAAAGGCGTTAGCCTGATGCCCGATGTAGGGCCATATGACAAGTATGCCATCATGTGGGGTTACAAGCCTATTCTGGATGCCAAGACACCTGAAGATGAGCTGCCAACCTTGGACAAGTGGATCGTGGAGAAAAAAGGTGATCCTGTGTACCGCTACGGTCGTCAAGGCAACAGCTACGACCCTACGACGCAATCTGAAGATTTGGGTGACAATGCCATGCTTGCATCCGAATACGGGATCAAAAACCTGAAGCGCATCATGCCAAACCTGATGGAATGGACCAGCGAAAAAGACAAGCCTTATAAAAACTATGCTGACTTGGAAGAAATGTATGGACAGGTCATCGGGCAGTTTAACCGATACATGGGCCATGTGAGAACCAACGTCGGCGGTGTCATGGAAGTCTACAAGTCTGCGGGACAAAATGAAGCTGTCTATACCCACACCTCCAAGGAAATGCAAAAGTCAGCAGTGGACTTCTTGAATAAGCAGCTTTTCGCAACTCCAAGCTGGCTGATGGATGAGGCAATCATTGCCAGAATAGGAGACTTTGGTGCATTGGAAAGAATCCGAGGCATTCAAGTTACTACCCTAAATGGCATCCTTGAATGGGGCAGACTAGGTAGAGTGATCGAAAATGAAGCCCTCAATGGAAACAATGCCTACAAGATCACCGAGCTGTTTGATGACTTGAGAAAAGGCATTTGGACTGAACTAGCTGCGGGTAGAACCATCGATGTTCACCGCAGAGCCTTGCAGAGAGCACACATTGAGCGATTGGAATTATTGCTTACAGGAAGTGTGGCACAGCTGCCTGCTCAATTCAGAGCTTTTGCTGGTCCACAGCTTAATGCGGCACAGTCTGATATCAGACCAATTGCTAGAGGTGAATTGAAAACACTTCAAAATCAAATCAGAGGAGCTATCGGAAGAACTTCTGACCGTATGAGCAAACTTCACCTCGAAGATGCTTTGGAAAGAATCAACAAAATCTTGAAAGAGACTTCAGGAGATTAATCGAAAAGGGCGCCAATATCGGCGCCTTTTTTTTCACTTCTATTTTTTGAGTTAATTTGGAATAGCAAAAGACCCGTATGACTAATCCCAATTCCATCCTACAATCTCACAAGCTTCGAATCACCGATTGCCGTCTGGAGATCATTCAGGAATTTTTAAATAAAAATATAGCGCTTTCCCATGCAGACTTGGAGGAGACGCTCAACAATCAGTTTGACCGAGTGACAATCTACAGGACGCTCAAGACTTTTTTAGATAAAGATTTGATTCACAAAGTACTGGATGATAGTGGGGCCACGAAGTATGCGCTTTGTGCTCATGGGGAATCTGAACATACCCATAGCCACGAACATGTACATTTCAAGTGCGAAAAATGTGGAGAAACTACCTGTCTGGAAGATATTACTTTGCCTCAGATCAAACTACCCAAGGGATTTGAGAAAAAGGAAATGAATCTACTGGTGCAGGGAGTATGTGAAAAATGCCACTAAACTTCCATTGGCTCAGGGCGATTTGATTTTTTAGGTGCTTCTGAGGGCCAGATGACCCCAGGCGGTAAATCGATTTTTGGTGGTGTGATTTTCTCTATCCCTCCGTCACCCTCATCTCCACCTTTTCCTTTATTCAGGGAATTTTTAGTCATTGTAGCTATGAAATACACTGTAATGACATAAGCCAAGCCACACACTATCAAATCAATCAGTAAACTATTCATCACCAAAAATTTAAACTTAAGATAGAGCAATCTCTAGTTTTAGTCAATGGTTTTTTGATTTGTTTTCTATCTGTGTCCACATTATTGATTGGTATCCGTTTGCTTAATCTCCGGGATAGGTGGATATTTGCGCACTCAAAATCCTGACTCATGATCATTAAAACCAAAAAATACCAGCTGGAAACCGGAACTTACATCAAAATGGGATTGGTATCTATCCTGAAGGAACAGTGGTGGGTCATCTTGATCGCCTTGGCAATTTGCTGTGGCTACTTTTGGATCGCATCCATTTGGTGGTTTATCGGAGCTTTGATCGCCTATGGCTTGTATGTGCTCTTTTGGGCAATCCAATTTACAGGAGTGACTCAGATGGAGCAAAACAAACCCATCTTCCAAAAGATGGCCTATGAAATTGATAGCCGACAGATTTTGATGAAGATCAACGTCCGCGAAGGCATGCCTGTTCAGTGGAATATGATCAAGAAAGTAGAAATGACCAAAGACGCCTTTGTACTCTATCTTTCCAAAGCACAATTCATTCACCTCCCTTTTCGAATTTTTAATTCAGACAATGACAAAAAATTCTTGGAGGCTATTCTCAAAAGAAAAGAACTCATCAAATAAAAGAAGACCGCTGCAATGTACAGCGGGCTTCTTTTTTACTGGAAGATTTGGGTTTACATCTTTGGTAAGATCACGGTGTCAATCACGTGAACTACACCATTGCTAGCCTGAATGTCGGCAGCGGTTATGGTCGCATTATTCACCATTGCTTTGCCATCCTTCAGGGTAATGGTAATTTCACTGCCTTGAGCAGTTTTTGCCTTCATTCCGTTTTTGAGGTCAGAGGACAACACTTTTCCCGGGACCACATGGTAGGTAAGGACTGCTACCAATTGGGCTTTGTTTTCCGGTTTGAGGAGGTTTTCAACAGTACCTGCTGGCAATTTGGCAAATGCCTCATTAGTCGGAGCAAATACGGTGAAAGGTCCGTCACCTTTGAGGACACCCACAAGGTCACCCGCTTTGACAGCAGCTACCAAAGTGGACAAAAACTCAGTGGATACAGCCAAGTCAACAATGTCTGCATCAACTTCATGTACAGAGGTGGTTTTTGGTGTGAAGGCAGAAGCGAAGAAGATCGTCATCACCATCACGAGAGAGAGTACTTTTTTCATGGGTAGTAATAATTTTGGTTTATGTGCTTCGAACAGACTGTTTATCAGTAATGTTTGCCCATTTTCAGCTAAGAAGTACCAAAGGAAAATTTGATGTAACTGCGGGGTCTGAAGGGGATTAATGGAAAAAAGTCTGCTAAATCCCCCTTCGCAAAAGCACTTTTCGGATATTTAGCCCATGCAAATCAAACTGTTAGCCATAGGAAAGACGGATCACAAAGCCATTTTGGAACTCATTTCAGAATATAGTGACCGATTGGGGTATTACATCCGATTTGAACTGGAAATCATTCCGGATCTCAAAAACACCAAATCACTGTCCGAGTCCATTCAAAAAGAAAAAGAGGGAGAGCTGATTCTAAAAAAACTGATCCCTTCGGACGAATTGATTCTATTGGATGAACGTGGAAAAAACTTCAGTTCCGTTGAATTTTCAGAGTATTTGCAGAAAAAAATGAATTCAGGTCTCCGACAATTGGTATTTGTCATTGGCGGACCTTATGGATTCTCGGATGCAGTGTACGGAAGAGCAAATGGAAAAATTTCTCTTTCCAAGATGACTTTTTCTCACCAAATGATCCGTCCGTTTTTCATCGAACAGCTGTATAGGGCATTTACTATCCTTCGAAACGAACCGTATCATCACGAATAAGGCTTCCTAACATGTTCCCCATGTTAAGTTTTGGGTCATTTTTTTTGTCAATGTTATCTAATTGTTAATTTTATTCACTTTGAATAACATTCGCTTCATAGACAATGAAACTGACCGGTCTGATCTTCACCTTATTTCTGGGAATTGTCCTTGAGGGCTATTCACAGGATAATGTTTTGGACTTGGACAAATTGGTCTTCGAAAGTGAAACGGAAGAAAATATCTGGAAAGCCAAGCCCAATGATCCTTATCCCTATTTCACTGCCTTGGATGCCAAATCACTTTCAGAAGACACCAAATGGGTGAATCTCCTCAAGGAAATAGATGAAAAAGCGGCAAAAAATCCTGACCAGCTTTCATTGTTGAGAACTATTTTTCAAAAATCCCATCAGCGTCTATTTAAAAAATATGAGCAGCACTCCTCCTTCAACAAGATGCTGACAGAAGGCAGATATGATTGTGTGAGTGGATCTGCAGTGTTGGGTATGTTGTTGGAGAGATTTGGATTTACCTATGACATCATTGAGACGGATTACCATGTATTCATTCAAGTGTCTATCGAGGGTAAACCTGTGATCTTGGAAAGTACGCTCCCAGTAGGAGGGATGATCTCTACCCCATCAGAAATAGAAAAATACCTGAGTTCATATTTGCCCAAGAAGGAAGCCACACCTGTGAATTTTAACCAAAGATTGGCAGGACCTAGCTTAGTCTTGGCTGATAATTCTATTTTCAGAAAAGTAAAATTAGTAGAACTCGCAGGCCTGCAGTATTACAATGACGCCATCGTGCATTTCAACAACCAGGAATTTGGGCAAGCTGTCCATCAGCTATCTAAGGCGTATTTGCTGTACCCTGCTGATCGGATCGAAGGTCTCCGCGAGCTAAGTATCGACTTGGCATTCAAAACATACGGATACGATCTTCGAAATTGAACAAAAATCTCCCCGAATCAGATTCGGGGAGATCAGCAACTTGTCCGGTCAATCACCCCACTGCCGAAAAGTGCCATATCAAAAAATGGCCTAACCACTCAATAGTCACCCATTGAGTGATTCGACTTATTGAAGGTTTACCTTGAATTTCCCGTTGGTTACGTTCCGAGTGGCAGAGGTATTGTTCACCTTTCCTACAAACTCAAAGGTGCCTTCGATACGTTTCCCATCATCGACGGTAACAGTTATTTTTCCAGAAGTACCCTGGTAAGCAGTGCTGTATTGCTGACCGGCAGCTGTACCTTCTATAAAAGTGGCCGTATTGGCAATATTGGTGAATCCAAGATCATAAGTACCGGTACCCTTATAGGTAGAAATCCTAAGCATAAATCCTTTTCCGGAATTATCTGTGCCTTGCATCATTACAATACTCGCTCCCGCAGCGGAGATCTTTGTCCCGGATATCGTGTCAAAGTCCTTTGATGCAGAAATCGAACCGACTCCGGCTACCTCACCTGAAAACTCTTCCGCCGCACCCGAAGGATCTTGACCTTCATCCGCGGTACAGGCCATAAATGCGATAAAAAAGCCCAACAAAGCTGCTTTTCTCAAAATGTCAATCCACATGCTCATAGAAGTAAAAGATTAGAATTAGAAATATTACTGGTCAAATCTATGCTTACTCTATGGCTACTACCATACGACAAATGCCCTATTTCGCGGGAAACAGGGCATTCGAAGTAAAAGAACTTATTGGGAATTAGTGGTGATGATGTCCGTCAGGACCATGTGCATGGCCATGTTCCAATTCTACCTGTTCGGCATCTCGGACTGCAAGCACTTTCCCTTCAAAGTATAAATCATAACCAGCCAAAGGAGGATTAAAATCCATGTGAACTCCCAGGTAATCCACTTTCAAAACTTCTCCTCTCATCTGATTCCCTTTATCATCCTGCATGGGGATGACGCTTCCCACTTTCAATAGATCTTTGTTCTTCTTTCCATCTTCTTTGAAATTGGCTTTTGGGATGATTACTTTTTTGTTTTCATCGTAATCCCCGTAGCCATTTTCAAAATCTATAAATACCGAAAACGTATCTCCAACACTCTTTCCTTCGATGGCCTCCTCAAACTTTGGGAGCACATTCTGGTACCCAAAGAGGAAATAAAAAGGCTGATTTTCGGATACCGTTTCGAACAATTCCTTTCCACTTTCCCCATCATCAACCATAAGCGTATAGGAGACTGCGACAACTTTATCTTTTTCTGCTTTCATTATTCTGAATTTTAAGGCACAAAAATGGGTCTTTTTTGAATGGAGTTAAAATATCTTATACATTTTGCAATACCTACTTTCGGTATTTTCAGAATTTCCTGAAAGCTTTTGTGATTACCTTTTTCTATAAGAATCCAATAGAAAGGTATCCATATGTTTGATCTGCAGGTAATAAATAAAAAAAGTGCACGGACAGCCAATTAAAATTTAACCAAAGGTTATATTTCTGACTGTTTCTATTTTCAGAATTTAAATTTTTGAACGATCGGATGGATAGGTATCCCAAAGTGATAGGTTTTGTGCCTACATATAATGCATCCCATTTTATTGAAAATACTCTAAATGCTCTTGCTGCCCAAGAGTATCCAAATTTTGAAATCTGGATCTGTGATGATGCTTCGTCAGATGATACCTTAGAGATATGTCAGAAATATGCGGAGAAGGATCGCCGATTCAAGGCATGGAGAAATGATAAAAATTTGGGATGGTTCAAAACTTCTCAAAATCTTTGGATAGCAGCTGCAATCGAAAGCGATTTTTGCTTTACCAATCCACATGATGACTTACCCTACCCAACCTATATTTCAGAGCTTGTCTCACTTTTGATTTCAAAACCAAATGCTTGCCTCGCTATTCCAGGCATGGAAAATGAATACCATGACCAAACGATCAGCTCATTCTATACCCATGCTTCCGGTGATTTAAATGTGATTGACCGTACTATGGTGATCATACACAGAAATATTCATTATTGGTGGGCGCCTTTTCATGGACTTCACCGTAGTGAAAACGTATTGAAAGCCTATCCAATATCCACCCTAAGTTTTGGAGAAAAAGAGTTTTCGCTGGATTTGGTTGCAATCATGAAAATGGGGTTTTATGGGCAGTTCGTCACTTCAGACAAAATCCTCTTTAAAAAGGTCTACAAAAAAAATCAGTTTCCGCGCGATGGAGTCATGGATTGACCAATCGATTGGCACTTTGGCATAGGATCTTGAAAGAAATCAAAAATTCCTCTCTTCACAATGAGGTTAAATCAGCTATTTACATGCGGATAATTTCATTGGGATTCCAAAAACTAGGTTCCAGAATCGGCTTTTCACCTAAATAGATACGCCACGCCCAGAGAGCCTACTATATTTTTTCGGTCATAACCAGGTACAAAATACTGGTTGGGATAATTCTCCAGGTACCACTTGTAGTTAAGGGTATTCACATATTGGAATTTCCCCGACACCAAAAGATTTCCAAATTGCCATTCAGGATTCAGCGTAAATACCAAGTCCACATATTTGTTTCGAATATCCTTTGACTCTTCATATCGATAGTAGTAGAAGTCATTGTTATATTCAATTCGCTCAAACTGAAACCCTATCTTTTTTAATCCTTCCACCCAAGCCAAGCCTACAAAAATCTGGTTACTGGCGGGACCATTTCCTATACCAAGCACTTGTCCCTGATGGGTATATCCATGCCTTACATGATCGTGAATGTACCAAGTGCGTAGTTGTCGTATATCTTCACGAATCGTCTGCCCTGAAAGCGTCATTTCCGAACTGATCTCAAAAAATCGATTCGGCTTTTTTAAATCCATCAAATGAGTAAAACCAAAGGTAAATGCTCTGCCTGACTCAGGGGTGGTGATAAAATCGTTGAAGGTGCGGTCATTGTCCCGGGTACCATACTCGCCATAGAACTCAAATCGCCCTTCAGGACTTAACCAACGGAAAAACCCGGAGCTAAACTGCTGTCGCTTATCTTGGATAGGGTCGTAAATATTTTGAGGTTTTTTTCTGCCATTGAAAATCGGAATAGCGTCTGCAAAGGAAGAAACATCCGACCGATACATGTGATTGACCGAACCGAATCCTAAAAATAATCCGGGTATCCATTTTGGCTGATAGGTAAATACCAAGCCTGAGAGGTACCGATTACCATCTTCTCTCTTTGGGATAATCACTGGATTTTGCTGGATAGAATAGTCTGGCCATGGAGGAAGAAAATTGGTAGAGTTAAGGAAGCCAGAAATATACTGGCCTTCAAACGATCCAATTGGAGTCTGCACAGGTTTTCTTGTATTGATAGTGGCGTGCCAAAATCCCGGGGCATTATTGCCTAAAAGCAATGAGTTTCTCCTTCCCGGGCCCCACCAAAGATTCTCGGAGGAAACACCTACTGAGAACTCGTTAAGATTAAACCGAATGCTAGACTGGCCTGGATACAAGCGATTAAGGGGTTTGTCACCAAACCGCTCAGGCATGTCAATGCGATTCATGTACTCGTAATAAAAAAGGATGGTAGCTTGATGCTCTATCGGAAAACCCAAATACGGCTTATTTTGGGCTAATAATAGCTCAGGCTGAAATTGAAGACTAAATCTGCCATACTCAGCATAAGCACCAGCACTCAATACCTGTTGCAATCCTCGATTGGGAACCATTACCCCATCATTGACACCAAAAGCATATTCGGAGTTGAATTGGCCACGATAAACGGCAGGAAGTACAAGAAATTTGCCTTTGCCATTTTTACCAAATCGACCATAAGAACCAAAAAGACCCTTTTCATTTGCCGTAATACTGTCGGCAAAGTATCCTGTGGACCATCCAAAAGCCTCTTTAGGCAAAATAGGTCGAATCATCCAAGAAGAGGAGGAATCGACCTGGCCCGTCAATTGAAGTCTTCTCAAATATTCATCAAAGACAGGCATTCCTACCGGAACTCCCTGAGGAAAGGATTTTCCAGCCAAAAGGATGAACAAAACCAAGTAAATGATCCTATTTCTCATTTTCTGTTGGTTTGAATTGCTAACACTTGAATACTCGCAATGGACCAAGATTCATCGCAAATGGGATCCGGACTATTGGTCTGCTTTAGTTCTGCTCCCATAAATACCCTTGCTTCAGGATTTGTATGCTCAATGAGCTGCTCCACGACATAGCGGGAAGTATAGGAAGATGATGCTCCAAACAGACATAGTCCTGGTAAATTGATAGAAGTGGCTCCTGTTTTTGGACGATTTTGTCTAAAAAACCGATTCGGGAAGGACTGATATAAACAAAAAGTTGACACACAAGGGGAATTGGAAAAGGTAGTGCGCAAGGTCTCCGAATCATCCAATCCCATAAACCAAAAGTCAGGCCCTGAAATGCCATCATCGGCATTACCGTCCCAACTGTCATGGACCAAAATTTCAATAGATACTTTGAGGTAATTATGCGTGGGAAGGTCTTTGACTGTGACTGCCACTTCCTCATTGTGGTAATACCCCGCTATCGTATCTCTTTGCCAAATAAATAATCTCCCATTTTCAAAATTGGCTAAATCCAAGTTGGAAAAATTGTTGGAATACACCAGTGACTGATTGTCTACGGTCTCAATACAGGAAAAGCACGCGAAAATAAAAGCAAAAAATCCAACGCTCCATCTCACTCCCAATTTATCCAATGTTCTCATTCAATACTGCTTAATCAAAAAACCAAGGTCATACAAAGAAACAAAAAAGCTACTAATCCTCTCTTTTTTAATCAGATTTTGACCTGAATAGATAAATTCAATCTGTATTTTTGGGCAGATTTAATCTTATCGTTATGCCTCTTTTTACCATTGTTGCAGGTGCTCGCCCTAATTTTATGAAGATTGCTCCGATCATTCATGCCTTTCAAAAAAGGCAAAAAGAAGGATTGGATGTGAGCTTCAGATTAGTTCACACAGGCCAGCACTATGACAAAAAGATGTCCGGTGATTTTTTTGAGCAGCTATCTATTCCCGATCCGGACGCCAATCTCGGTGGCGGAGGCGGGACTCAAGCGGAGCAGACAGGGGCTATCATGGTCGCTTTCGAAAAAGAGTTGATGGAAAATCGTCCCAACCTAGTAATCGTAGTTGGAGACGTGACCAGCACCTTAGCTTGCTCGATTGCGGCCAAAAAACTCCAAATCGATGTAGCTCATGTCGAGGGAGGAATCAGATCCGGAGACCTCAGCATGCCCGAAGAAATCAACCGAATGGTCACGGATTCGATTACAGATCACTTTTTCACCACCTCCGAGATCGCCAATAACAACCTGAGAAAAGCAGGCATCCCGGAAGAAAAAATCCACTTTGTAGGCAACACCATGATTGATACCCTCATGGCACAGCTCCCCCATTTCAAAAAACCTGAAGGAGATATCTTCCAAAAGTTAGAGCCCAAAAACTATTTCGTCATGACCATGCATCGCCCCGCAAATGTGGATCAGGAGCAATCACTTAAGGCCATGATCGATGCGATTTTGGAAGGAACGGAAGGTCTTCCGATCATTTTCCCAGTCCATCCGAGGACAGCCAAAAATCTCCAAAACCTCGGAATAGACGCTCCAAACCTTCATATGTGTGAGCCATTAGGCTATTTGGAATTCAATTACCTGGTGAAAAATGCCAAAGGCGTAATCACCGATTCCGGGGGTGTGACCGAGGAAACTTCCGTGATGAATGTGCCTTGTGTGACTCTCCGAAACAATACCGAAAGAGCGGAAACCATCCATCTTGGAACCAATGAACTAGTCGGCACAGATCCTTCCAAACTCAGACCTTACCTTCAAAAAATCATGCGAGGTGAATGGAAGCAGTACCAAGGCATTCCACTCTGGGACGGTAAAACTGCCGAACGGATTGTCGACATTTTAATCCATAGCTATTCATGAGCCCAAACGAAAAGCGCGTCGAGGAACTGGTAGAGTTGCTGGAAATGACTGCTCACCCAGAAGGAGGTTTTTATGCTGAGACATTTCGATCAGATCAGTCTATGATTCATCCCAATGGAGAAAAACGGAATTTAGCCACCTCTATTTACTTTTTGCTTCGGTCTCAGGATGTCTCCCACTTTCACCGCATTCAAAGTGATGAATTGTGGTTTTGGCATGAGGGGAGCCCGCTTTCAGTTCACTTATTAGGTGAAAAGGGACATGAAATCCTCATGCTAGGACCTGTTTCTGAAAAGGGTGCAAGGCCTCAACACCTCGTACCGGCAAATACCATCTTTGGCAGCTCGGTAGATTACGCCGATAGTTATGCATTGGTATCCTGTGTAGTAGCTCCTGGGTTTGATTTTAGAGATTTTGAGCTTTTTACCACCGAGGAGTTACTTCCACTTTATCCGGAGTCAGGAGAAATCATCCGAAAATTGACCTGAAAAAGTCATTTACCATACTTCAGAACCAAGGCCAACTGACCTGCATGATATGCCGTGTGGGTGGTGATTCTTCCCAATGCTTCTGCCTTGGTCTTTTTGCCAAACTCTTTGGTTTCGATCACTTGATCCCAATTTTCCTGAAGAGAAATAGCCTTTTCCAGCATTTCGGCGGCATAGGCTGCTATTTCTCTCAGTTCAGCTAAATCCGTCCACTCCCCTGTATCCTTTCCGGCAATCAGGGTTTTGGCGACAATTTTCACCTCTGCCAATCCAAAAACATTTTTGGCAAAAAGTAACTCTACCTCTGCGATGTGACGGATCAGAAAACCGGCTGAATTGGGACTGTCTCCATTTTTCTTAGAGAGGTCAGTTTCCTGTACAATTTCCAAAAGCTTGGTAAAGCGGGTTCGGCCTTCAGCCCAGAGTGCAATAAGAGAAGGGTTGGTCATGGCTTTAGTTTTTAGTCTTGCCATCCCCATGGAGCAGCGGGGATATCGATAGATTGAGTCAAGTCAAATCTGACAGAAAATAAGGTGGGTGTGCCCAATCTTCTGAGATTATAAGTAAAGGAGGTTTCGTCTACCGTGATCCACCAAACATTACCTACGGCTGCCGGGAGTAAGTTGGCAGTAAATTGATCTGCAGGAAAGAACTGAGCCGTCACCGATCCTGCATGGGTGGCCTTCCCGCCATATTGGGTCACTTGATCCTCCGAACCATCTTCATGCCGATGGTCATGCTTGAGCTGAATCAATCCAGCCTCATCCCTAGTCAATACCCAAGTACGGGATCGATCATCACCCACAAAAAACGGAATCCGAATTCTTCCATCCTCACAGGCTCTGACATGCATCACCAGCTTTCCTGCAAAACGAGGATCAGATTCTGGAGACACCAATTTGCCTTCATAGGCTTTTCCGCAATGGCTTTTTAGGGTTTCCCAAAACTTGTGTGATGGTGTTTTCTCTTGAGAGAAAGCTGAATGTTGGCTGAGGCTTAGGGTGAACACCAAAACCAGAAATAGGGTAAAACGATTTATCATGTTCCAAATTAGTGAATCGAATGGGATACCTTCCACTATTCCATGAAAATCCAACTATGAAAAGGAAAAAAGCCACCCCAATATGGAATGGCTTTTCTGAACTAGAAGCTGTATGTAATTAGAATGAAAATCCTACGCTGAAGTTCACTCGTGTACCTGGAGCCAATTGGGTGAAAATCTGATCCTGGGCCCCAAATGAGCTAAATACAATCTCACGTTTATCATTCAACAAATTCTGAACGCCCAGGCTGGTACGGATTCGCTCATCAGCACCAAAGGTCTTATTGATATTCAGGTTAAGTGCATGGAAAGGGACTGTGTAGGTATCTGTCCGGTTACCAAATCCAACTAGGTTCAATGTTGGACCCTGCACGTTGTAATAGATCCCGGCTTCCCAGCCGTTGCTGAAGTTATTGTAAGAAATTCCTGTATTAACTATGTAAGGAGCTTGTCCTGCCATATCTCGTGTCGTTCCAACCACTTGACCTTCTCTGGCAGTTAGTTCTCTGGACTTCAGCTCGGTGGCTGACATGTTGATTCGAGACTCGGTGATGGTCACGTTGGTCGTCCAAAGGAAGTTTTCCATACTCGGAGATAGGAAGCCCAGTGATTTTCTGAATTCCATTTCAACCCCAAGCACAGTACCGTTGCCTACATTTCGAGGCTGGAAAGATCCCGGATCAGAGAGAAACTGTACGATTTCGATTGGATTCTCAAAGGTCTTGTAGAAAGCTCCCATTGACCACATTTCTCCTCTTTGCTGGAAAGCTTCCCATCTCAGGTCAAAGTTGTTGATTCGGGTAGACTGAAGGTTTCCATCCCAAAGGACTTCTGTACCTCCGTTGGTAGTTTCCTGGAAAAGTCCACCGATAAAGGTTCTACCGGTGATCGGATCAAGAATTTCTGCAAAAGAAAGCTCCTTGAAGGAAGGTCTAGCAATGGTACGTGTAGCAGAGAATCTCAGGTTCTGATTTTCTTTAAGACCATACACAAGGTTTACAGTTGGGAAGAAATCCAAGTCGTCAAGCATTTCGACCAAATCATAGTTGATCGTACCTGTCTGATTGGTACCTGTGTAGAACTGGTTGTACTGCTCTACTCTCAATCCTAGGATGGCCCGGAGATTTTGGATAGGGCTGGATTCAAATGAACCATATCCTGCAAAATTGGTCACATATCCCTGATACGCATTTGGATTGATTGGAATGAAGTCAGGATTGTATCTTACTCCGTTTCGATTGGAGGCTGAAAACAGATTTTCCTGATTCAAAATGGCATTTGGATCTCCGTTTAGCTGAATGTTTCCAGTTGGAAATTGAAAACTTTGGATTTCGAAATCTCTGTATTTAAAGGTATATGCCCCACCCATTCGAACTTTTGCTTCTCTGGTGAAAGCTTTCAGGTTTCTAGTCAAATCAAGCTTACCGGCGATGTTGTACTCCTCCAAATTCCTCCAAATCCTCGTAGGAAGACCTACTTCGGTAGAGATGGTATTGGTAGGAAGTCTGAATCTGGTAAATCGAATATCAGGATCCTCAATAGTAGATCGAGTTGGTGCCAATTTCCAGTTTACTTCCCAAGCGCCACCTTTGATAAAATGGCTCCCAGAAAGTAATACACTGGAAAGTCCTCTTTGGCTATACTCCAAGTTGTACTGTTTAGCCTCAAAGTTTGCCCCAAGGTTAGTATTGACAAAGTCAAAAGTACCTGCCTTGGATTCCCCGTTTTGAAGGTGCAGGATATTGAGTTTATATTTTGAATGTTGAGTTTTAAGCGCTATTCCAGCCAAACCACCCAAAAGCACACTGTTTACCCCATAGTTACCTACTTGTCTTTCCAAGGCTTCCATTTCGGTCTCGGATTGACTGATTGGCTTCGCAAAAAGGTTAAATTGAGCGCCTTGGTAAAATTCCGTATCATTTTTATACGTCAACGCCGCATTGTATCCCCAGGTAGCCTTTGGTCTCACGATCTGATTTCCCAAAGAAAGACCAATACCAAAATCCATCAACGAAGTCTGATTGGAAGCTCCGAGCGTCTTGTTAAACCCTCCAAGAATGTTTTGGTATTCTTGACCTTTGGCACTGCTTGGGTTACCTACTACCTCACCATACTGGGGAATATTGATTCTGCCTCCGGTAGGATTTGCTCTTGTACCATCGTCAAAACCCAAAAAGTCTGTTTTACCACCTTGATAGGCCAAATAGTTTTTGTTGAAGTGCATCGCAGGATTAAGTCCTCCTGAGATATTCACTCTGAATGTTTTTTCTTCAGGAAAATCTTTGGTTTCGATGTCTACGACTCCACCGGTAAAGTCTGCCGGCAATTCTGCCGTAAATGATTTGGAGACAATGATGTTGTCAATCACGTTGGTTGGAAAAATATCCATTTGGATTGTATTGCGGTCTGGATCCAAACCAGGGATATCTACGCCGTTCAAGACTGTTTTGGTATATCGGTCACCCAAGCCACGCACGTAGACATATTTTCCACCTTCAATAGAAACACCCGTGACGCGCTTTACTGCTGAAGCTGCATCCCCATCACCTATTTGTCTGAAAGTACTGGCTGAAATTCCATCAATCAGGTTTGAAGCATTTCTTTTCACTGACATCAGCGCCGATTCTGTCGTACGGATGGCAGCTGCAGATACAGTTACTGTTTCCAATTCTGAAGCTTCTTCCTTGAGAAGAAGGTCTGGAAGTACAGCTACTTTATCTGTCTCTACCACTACGTCAGTAAGAGTCAGGGTAGAATAGGAAATGTAAGATACCTGAAGGGTGTAGGTGCCGGGGTTGACTTTGATTTCAAATTTACCATCGAAATCTGTCACCGCTCCGGTGGAAGTTTCCTTAACCAAGACGGATACTCCGAAGAGTGGCTCACCGGTTTTTTCATCAAAGATGGCGCCTCGGATGGTACCGTTTTGTGCAAAAACGAACCCGGTAATCAATTGAAAGGCAACGATGAGAAGTAGGATTACCAGTGGTTTAATTGGTAATGCCTGTTTTTTCTTGTTCATACAGCTTTTTGTTAGTTCTATTTTAATGGGGAAAAAGAAGGAAGTATCCTTGCAAGACCTTCCTTCTTCTTTAGAATGATTTTATTTGAAATCTGCCAATGCATTGGCGGCAGAGGCCCAGGTCCAACCTGCAAAGGCAGCTTTATTTGCACCAATGGTATTGGCTTTGAGTGCCACGATAGATCCATGGACATCTGTTCCGTTTCGGAAAACTTGCTGAAGAGTGACACCGTCCGCTAGGGTAGCTTCCAACTTGGTGAATTTCAAAGCGCCGCTGCTGAAGTTGGCGATGGTCGCATCACCGCTGAGGGAAAGGTCTCCTCTGCCCGCGTTGTTGTTGGCAGAAGGAGCGGGGAAGTTGAAGAAGTACAGGTTTTCGAAAGTCCCTCTTGCGCCGGCTCTGAAGTCTGCAAACTCAGAAGAAGGATGGCCTTTGATAGAACCGTTTTTAACCGTATGTGCAGCATTGTAAGCTCCCTCTGGACCGTCGATTTCCAGGGCATGATCCGTATTCACACCGCAGATCACGATGAAGTTATCCAAGGTACCTGCCCAAGCTTGGTCAGTGTCTACGGCATCATCACCAGAATTCCACACCAAGGCATTTTTCACAGAAACTGTTCCACCAAACCATTCGATTCCATCGTCTTGGTTGGCGACCACTTCCACATTTTCGATTACGGTACCTGAACCTACGCCACCGAGTGTAAGGCCATTGATTTCGTTGCCTTCACCGATGTTGGCACCACCGTGACGTATGGAGATGTATTTCAAGACGCCTGAATTGTCAGCATCATTGGTTCCACCATAGAGACCATTCGTATCTGAAGCAGGGATACCCTCTATTTGAATTTCCTGTACATCTCCTGCAAAAGAACCTCTAGCTCTCCCCATGATCAACAATCCTCCCCAAAGACCTTCCAGCGTAGGATCAAGGTTAGGAGAAGCGATCTGGCCAGGCTTGATCTCATCCGCTACAGTGGTAAAAATGATCGGCTGAGTAGCCGTACCCACCGCATTGATTTTGGCTCCACGTGCAATAACAAGAGCTGAAGCGTTGGCTCCTGTACCCACTTCACCTTTTACAATGACACCAGGCTGAATGGTCAGTGTTGCTCCCGAAGTGACGGCCACCCGACCAGAAAGGACATACGTCTTTCCAGTTTCCCAAGTAGTGTTGGTGGTGATATTTGAGCTGATCACGATGTTGGAATCAGTTCCTCCGTCTGTAGTTCCTGGCTTTTCATTGCCTTGGATACACCCTGTAAAACCAGCTACACCGGCTGCTAAGATCAGTATCAGATTCGTAATTTTTCTCATGGGTTAAAAATTGAATTGTGGTTTTGCGTTTTTCTGATGCAAAGGTGAATTCAATTTTTCGCCCCAATAGAATGAATCGAATTATGGTTTTTTTAAAAATGCTGACAGAATTTAATATTGAATTAACAGGAAAAGCATAAAAAAGGGCTTCCCTTTCGAGAAGCCTTCCTGAGTGGCAATTGGTGTTATTTTAATGTTACCGACTTGTTAATCGGCACTTTTTCGAGCAGCGTTTTTACCAGACTTCTGGTGCTGACATTGTCTGCTTCTGCTTCGTAATTGAGCAAAATGCGGTGATTCAGCACATCTTCAGCAATCTCTTTGATGTCCTCTGGCAATACATAATCTCTGCCATCCATAAAGGCTACTGCTTTAGCGGCAAGGTTGAGATTAATACTGGCTCTGGGAGACACACCAAACAAAATGTATTTAGCCTCCTCCTTCAATCCGTATTGTTGAGGAAAGCGGGTAGCAAATACCAACTCAATGATGTAATTCTCCAAAGGCTCGGCGATATTGACCGCATTGATCTGGTTGCGGATATCGAAGATGTCCTGTTTGGAAAGGATAGGTCGTACCTCAGCGGCGTATTGCATATTGGACATGCGACGCATGACTTCCATTTCATCGGCCTTGCTTGGATAGTCGATGTGGACTTTCATCATAAATCGGTCTACTTGAGCTTCCGGTAGCGGGTAGGTTCCTTCCTGGTCTACCGGGTTTTGGGTAGCTAGTACCAAAAATGGTCGATCCAAGGGGAATGTGGTCTCTCCGATGGTTACCTGCTTTTCCTGCATCGCTTCCAACAGGGCAGACTGTACCTTAGCCGGTGATCGGTTTACTTCATCCGCAAGAATCACATTGGCAAAGATAGGGCCCTTCTTTACTTCAAAATTGGAGGTCTGCTGATTGTAAATCATGGTACCGATCAAGTCGGAAGGAAGCAAGTCGGGTGTAAACTGGATTCGGCTGAAATCCAAATGAAGCACCTTAGCCAAGGTATTTACGGTAAGTGTCTTGGCTAGGCCGGGTACGCCTTCCAGCAAAATATGTCCATTGGTAAATAAGCCGATCAACAGTCGATTGACCATTTTATCTTGTCCTACGACTACCTTTTTGACTTCCTGAATGACTTCGGCGATTTTTTCCTGATGCATGTGCGATGCGAATTTGAGGCCTTAAATGGCTGGGCTAAAATAGGGGAAATTGTACCAACCCACAATCCCAAATCTTAACAGCGGTAAAGCCTGCGGCTGTCAGCTAAGGATTTTAGGAATTTTTAAGAACGACGGGGAGGTTTTGCCGACTGCTTGGAAGACTGTGTTTTCATAAATCCTGTCAAACCTAACCACCGATAGACGGTCTCTTGATCGAGCTCACGGATTTCACCTACCTCCATTCCCGAAATGGTAATCTTCTCCATCGAAAACCTGACCAAGCGCAACGTAGGAAAGCCTACAGCAGCTGTCATTTTCCGAACCTGTCTGTTTTTACCCTCGATCAGCGTAAGTTCAATCCAAGTATCAGGAATAGCGGCACGGTATCGGATGGGCGGATTCCGTTCGGGGAGCGTGGGGGCTGGTTCTAAGATTTTGGCAAGTGCAGGTTTGGTTTTGTATTCCGTGCCGTCCACATTGATAATGACCCCGGATTTAAGCTGATTCAAGGCTTCAGGCGTGGGGATTCCTTCGACTTGAGCGTAGTAAGTTCGCTGATGGCCAAATCGGGGATTAAGTAGGTGATGGTTTAGCCATTTGTCATCGGTGATCAGCAATAGGCCTTCGCTGTCTTTATCCAAACGACCCACGGGATAAACTTCACGGGGAAAAGCGCCAAGAGAGGCCAATGTGGGCCCCTCTCCGCTGAATTGTGTCAAAACCCCATAGGGCTTGTAAATAATGAAATACTTGGCCAAGTCCTTTAGATTAGCTTCCGCAGCCTACACAGTCAAAATGCGAATCCATAGGCTTAATCCCTTTGAGCTGCATCTCCAGGTTGTGAATTTCGTCACGGACTTCCATGTCGGCAAACATGTCCCCGGTCAGTTTTCCTTTCAATGCCGCAATGGCATCCTCAAGGGCTAGTTTTTGTTGTTCGGTCATAAAAGTGATGTTTGGTTGTTAGTGATTGAGTGGTTTGAAAATAGCCAAATCAGGTGAATTGGTTCCTTTCGCGTGCAGATTTTTTTGGGTCAAAAATAGGGCCAGTTGATCCTCGGGAATACTCCTAATTCCGGTAGATAATGATTCAACCCTAGCACACAGGTCTTTCTTATTCTTCCCAATTTTGTCTCTACCAATTGTTTATTTAATAAAGAGGAGGTAGGAAAGGGTAGGATGGAGAACCTAAGTCTTTATTATTCGTAATTTCTTGAAAAAAACTTCATGAAATTTTTCTGGTTTCTATGCTTTATCGGGATCCTCTTTTCATCCTGCCAGGAGGAAAATCAAGTTCGAACAGTAGATAATTTATCCCAAAACCTGACCTCCGGGGTATGGGAAATCAGCTTTATTGATAAAAATGGCAGGATCCAAACGGAAGAATTCCAAGGGATGAGCTTTGTTTTCTATCCCAATGGCAATTCAGAAGCCTACCTTACCACACAGCTTATAGATCAGGGAAACTGGCGAGCCTACATCGATTCGGGAAAAATCAAACTTGAACTTTCTTTTACCATTTTGGAAGATCTCAATGGAGAGTGGAACCAAGATTTTATCCGGGAAAGTCAGATCAACCTACGGCGCAATACCCAAAATTCCCTATTGGTTTTTGAAAAAATCTAATGGGCATTATTACAGCATTTGACTTGGCAATTGAAAAAATCAAGTGGTAGGACTGGATTTTTCTGTCAAGTCATTTTGTAAATCAATCACCTTCCGCATCAGTTTTCGCTCCCGTTCGATTGCCTTTTTCTTGTGGTCTTCAAACTCCACTACCAAGTTTTTGTAGCTTTCTTTGGCTTCTTTTGCTTCCTTTTTTGTGGTAAAATCTTTCATAAAAAAGTAGATCAACACACCCACCAAAAGGGCAATTACCAATTGAAAAATAAGGTAATTAGAGGGAGAGGGAACTTTGGCGGGAGAAGGCTCCTCCTTTTGGTTGGCTTGGACTACTACTGGTGGGGTGGCGGTTTTTAAGCGGGAAAGTTCTTCCTCTTGCGTTTTTAGCTTGATATCTAAACTGTCTCTTTCCAATTTTAGTAACTCTTTAAGCGCGTGGATATCCGCCTTACTCGCCACTACATAAGCAGGCGAATTTTGCGCTGTTTTGAATATGCTATCAAAAGCATCTAATGTATTATGATCTGCTTTGACCTGGCCAATACATACATTCATTGAGGAAAATAAACAGATAATAGATAACTGTACAAGGAAAATCAATCGCATAGTAAGAAGCTCAGAGTGAGGCTTTTAAAATTGAGCTTAAAATAGGTAACAAGCAAATTATTTGTATGTTAATCTATTTTCAATCTGGAGTATGTAGCATAAATAAAAAGAAATTGTTCCAGATTATTGACAAGTATATATATGAAATAGACTATTGGTTAAGATTAAAAATCCAATCCTACAAACAAGGAAACCATCTAGTCTTTTGAAAAATGCAATGACCTAATGAACTGCATCTATTCTTATTCCATTTAAGGCGAAATGTATACCTATAAATGTTAGAATAGGTTGATCAATATGTTAATCCTAAATGGGGTTGAATTGAAAGAAAGAAATCCAGATAAGAAGAAACAGAAAGGTATTATTAAAACACCTTGTCTCTCATTAATTATACACTGAGATCAGTGTGCATCCCTAGTTAGAAAGTTTCAATATTTTTAATGCTCCTTTCCACACAATTACAAAGACTATAATCCCAACAATAAGGTCAGGAAGCCTTGATTCGGTCAGATATACCAAGCCTCCTGCCAGGATTACACCAAAGTTTATAATGATGTCATTGGAAGTAAAAATCATACTTGCTTGTATGTGTGCTTCTTTACTTTTTCCTTTTTGGAGTAAATACAAACTGACAGCATTGGCAATTAAAGCGAAAAAGGAAACAGACATCATGAATGCAGGGTCAGGCATATCATCAACTCCGGAAATTCTCCTAATTACCTCCCAAAAACCAAGAGTAGCCAAGATTATCTGAAAATACCCAGCAAGTTTTGCAATCGTCTTTTTTCGTTTAATTGAGCCTCCTACTGCAAATATGGCCATGCCATAAACCATCCCGTCTGCAAGCATATCCAGACTATCCGCTACCAAACCCATGGAATTAGCCAAAAGCCCCGTAATGATTTCGATCAAAAAAAACGACACGTTGATGATTAACACTGCCCAAAGAAGTGTTCGCTCATTGTCAGCACCATCAATCGAATGGGTTATGTGCGCTACTTCTGAGTTGTCCAGAATTGTGGTGTCAAACTTTAGCTCATCAAGTTGTTGAAAAATCTCAGCAACATCTCCAGCATGAAAAACTGTAAGTTTTCTGTTAGGAATATCAAAATCAAGGGACTGAATGCTTTTTAAATCCGCAAGTTTCATCCGAATCATTTGTTCCTCTGATGGGCAATCCATTTTTGAAATTTTGAAGATTGACTTCTGCATAGGATAAAATTAGAGCTTTCAGGATTTTTGAATTCCTCATCTCGCATTCCTCATCCCCTTTGTCCAGCCTGAACATACAATCCCACACCTTGGCATAGATACCAGTCAGGGTGCTAGGGTGTAGCGGTACAAGACGAAAACGCGATTTAAATCTTTAAGAATCCTTATGATTGAAATACACATTGAAAGGCCAAATACGTGGAGATGCGAAATAGATTTGGCAAAGGCAATATTTACACCTGAACCAAAATTCCAAACTCCAGACACTTGGCATCATTCTCGAAACATAGATGGAAGTTTATATTTTAAGAAAGAAAGCTAGGAAACAGAGTAAAAGAAACAGATTTCCGGGATTCCCCAAGGGCAGTTACTTGTATTTTGAATTTCTTTCCCCCAAAAGCCCATTTCTTCTATCTTTGTGCCTTGTTTTGAGCGGGATGCCCCGCGTGAGGGATAGAAGCGGCATCCCGGCAACCCGATGGAAATCGGGGAGGCGGGATACAGCGGATAGCCCGACCCGCCCCTTTTCGGGCGGGGCACGCCCAAAAAATCCATTTCTACCAAGTTCACCAGATACACGCAGTGAAAACGTACCAAGAATTCAAACAGGTCGACTACCCGCACATCGGAGAGTCCGTCCTTCAGTATTGGAAAGAAAATCAAATCTTCGAGAAGTCTATTGCCAACCGTGAGGGTGCCGAGACGTTTACCTTTTTTGAGGGCCCGCCTTCGGCCAATGGCACTCCGGGAATTCACCACGTGATGGCACGTACCCTAAAGGATATCTTCTGCCGATACAAGACGCTGCGAGGATTCCAGGTGAAGCGAAAAGGCGGATGGGATACCCATGGATTGCCGGTAGAGCTTCAGGTGGAAAAGGAATTGGGCATCACCAAAGAGGACATTGGCAAGAAAATCTCCGTTGCCGAATACAACCAAAAGTGCAAGGAGACGGTCATGCGTTTCAAAAACGAATGGGACGACCTCACTGAGAAAATCGGCTATTGGGTGGATCTGGATGATCCGTATATCACGTTTGATTCTAACTACATCGAGTCGCTTTGGCACTTGCTGAAGAAACTCTATGATAAAGGGCTCCTATATAAAGGCTACACGATCCAGCCCTATTCTCCTGCGGCCGGAACTGGACTAAGCTCCCATGAACTCAATCAGCCTGGCACCTACAAGGACGTCAAAGACACTTCGATCACTGCCCAGTTTAAGCTAAAGGGATCGGAAAACACCTACATTCTGGCTTGGACCACCACTCCTTGGACCTTGCCTTCCAACTCGGCCTTGGCGATCGGTGAAAACCTGGATTATGTGAAAGTGAAAACTTTCAATCCTTACACCCACGAACCGGCAAATGTGATTTTGGCAAAAGCCCGAATGGCGGCTTACCTCAATCCAAAGGCTGCCGAACTCAAGTTGGAAGACTATAAAGCTGGAGACAAATTGATCCCTTATGAGGTGATCGAGGAGTTTAAAGGTAAAACCATGCTGGGCTGGGAATACGAGCAATTATTCCCGATAGCAGGAATTGCATTACCACATCCAGCCTTTACTGTAGTAGCCGGAGACTACGTGACTACCGAAGACGGTACAGGAATCGTTCACTTGGCCAAAGCTTTTGGTGCGGATGACTTTAGAACGTTGGTGCAGAATAATGTACCAGGCGTCTTTGTGCAGGACGAGCTTGGGAATGACATTCCGGTAGTGGACAAGCAGGGCAAATTCCTCCCTGTCGTGGGCGAGTACCTCGCTGCCAAAATGCAGGAGCACGGCATCACCGCACACAAAGCTTACGGGGCAAATGACTTTTTTGTCAAGAACTACACGAATGATGACGAGAGCACAGCGGATTACAAGAACACCGATGTGATCATCTCCATCATTCTCAAAAATGAAAATAAGGCCTTCAAGGTCGAAAAATACGAGCACAGCTATCCACACTGCTGGAGAACAGACAAGCCGGTTTTGTACTACCCGCTGGAAAGCTGGTTTATCAAAACCACGGCCTTCAAAGACCGCATGGTAGAGCTCAACAAAACCATCAATTGGAAGCCCGAGGCCACCGGCACAGGCCGCTTTGGCAATTGGCTGGAAAATCTGGTAGACTGGAACCTTAGCCGTTCCCGATTCTGGGGCACACCACTTCCGATCTGGAGAACGAGCGACGGCACGGAGGAAAAGTGCATTGGATCCATCGCTGAGCTGAATGCGGAAATCGAAAAATCCGTTGCGGCAGGCTTCATGGTAAAATCTCCCTACGAAGGAAAAGAGCTAGACCTTCACCGACCGTATGTGGACGATGTGATTTTGGTGTCGGACAAAGGGGAAAAAATGTTCCGCGAGCCGGACTTAATTGACGTGTGGTTTGACTCAGGAGCGATGCCGTATGCCCAGTGGCACTACCCATTCGAGAATCAAGATATTTTCGAGGCAAACTATCCTGCAGATTACATCGCAGAAGGAGTTGATCAAACCCGTGGTTGGTTCTTTACCCTGCATGCGATTGCCGTGATGCTCTTTGACAGTGTGGCATTCAAAAATGTGATCGCCAATGGACTCGTGCTAGACAAAAACGGGAACAAAATGTCCAAGCGATTGGGCAATGCCATAGATCCTTTCAAGACTCTGAAAGAATACGGTCCTGATGCCCTCCGTTGGTACATGCTGAGCAATGCCAACCCTTGGGACAACCTTAAATTCAACCTAGATGGCGTGACCGAAGTGCAGCGACGCTTCTTTGGTACACTTCAGAATACCTACAACTTCTTTGCACTCTACGCTAATTTGGATGCTTTTGTCTATGACAAATCCAAGGCAGTACCGGTAAGCGAACGTGCCGAGCTCGATCAGTGGATCATCTCCAAGCTGCAAACTTTGATCACTGAGGTGGAAGAGGCCATGGACAATTACGATGCGACCAAGGCTACCCGCGCGATCATGAATTTCACTGTGGATCAGCTCAGCAACTGGTACGTGCGACTGGCAAGAAAGCGTTTCTGGAGAGGTGACATGAATGTGGACAAGCAGGCAGCTTACGAAACGTTGTATGAATGCCTACTTTCGCTCTCTCAGCTGATGTCCTCCTTTGCACCATTCTACGCTGACTGGATGTACAAAAACCTCACAGAAGCCAATGAAAGCGGCAAAGATTCGGTACACTTGACCGACTGGGTATCAGCAGATACTTCGCTGATCAATACCGATTTGGAGGTGAGCATGGACTTGGCACAGAACATTTCTTCTTTGGTGCATTCGCTGCGCAAAAAAGAAAAACTCAAGGTACGCCAGCCACTTCAGCGCATTTTGATACCCGTACTTTCGGCAAAAACTAAGACTCAAATTGAGCATGTAGAGGAACTGATCAAGACCGAAGTCAATATCAAAGCCATCGAATACCTGGATGATGCATCCGGTATTTTGGTGAAAAATGTGAAACCCAACCTGCCAGTTTTGGGTAAAAAGTTGGGACCAAAAATGCGCTTTGTCGTAGCTGCTATCAACAGCTGGAGCCAAAATGAAATCACCCAAATCGAACGTGATGGCAAAATCAATGTCGCTGTAGAAGGCGAAACCATCGAATTGCTACTAGAGGAAGTATTGATCAGCTCACAGGATATTCCAGGCTGGTCTGTAGCTTCAGACCAAGGAGTGACGGTGGCATTGGATGTGACGCTCACTGAAGAACTGAAGCAGGAAGGTGTAGCCAGAGATTTGGTCAACAGAATCCAAAACCTACGCAAGGACATGGGATTGGAAGTCCAAGATAAAATCAATGTAACCGTAGCAGACAGCCATCCACTGGTAAATGAGGCCATCTCAAACTTTGGCGAATACATTCAATCTGAGACCCAAGCATTGAGTCTTTTAACGGCAGCACATTTGCATAACGCGGTTGTCTTGGACATGGACGATTTTGAACTGTCCGTAAACGTAGTGAAGGCATAAGCCAAGCATCATGAACAACTATATCAAATATTTCGGAATCGCACTTTTGGTGATTGCCCTGGATCAAGCAGTGAAAATGCTGGTTCATTTTCAAATGGACTTTGGCACTCCAGGTCAGATTCCTGTCTTTGGAGACTGGTTTAAGTTGCATTATACCACCAATCCGGGGATGGCCTTTGGCATGGAACTGGGGTCTGAATATGGGAAGATGATCCTGACCTCTTTCCGATTGGTGGCTATGGTTGGGATAGGATATTATCTACACTACATCATCGATAAGAAAAATCATCCGGTGTACATTCTTTGTATCTCCATGATTTTGGGAGGTGCTATTGGCAACTTGGTAGATTCGGTTTTCTATGGGGTATGGCTGGACAATGCGCCATATAATGCTCCCACCCCTTGGCTTCATGGCCAGGTAGTAGACATGTTTTACTTTGATATTTGGGAAGGATATATTCCGGAATGGGTTCCACTTTGGGGCGGAAGTTATACTGCACTTTGGCCGATATTTAATATTGCTGATGCATCCATATTTATAGGTGTGGCAATAATCCTGATATTCCAAAACAGGTTTTTCCCTGAAAAAAAAGCTGAGGAAACAATACCGGAAGCTTAATCCATCCTTAGTCCAACAGCTGATTTACAGGCGGTTTAGATCCCTAAGCCGCCTTTTTTATGGATGGAGCCAAAAAAAGGAATATATTTTTCAATTTGGTGTCCGTTTTTAAGTAATTTTCCTTTTGTATATCTATCCACCAACTTATCTACATCATATAGTATTTGAATATATATTTCTAATACTATATAAATTGATCTAAAGAGTATGATTGTAAATCCGGATCAGCCGTTTGAAATTGTTTATTCTATATTCAGCCATGAATTTTTAGGGTTACTTTTTGAATCGTATGTAGTACCCTTGGACGATAAAGGGAGACTCACTTATGCCTATCAAAATATCAGTTCGGCAAACGCAACTGAGTTTGACTCCGGATTGGATAAAACCGATTACGAATTGATCAAGCTCATGGATTCCATGCAGCAGGACGTGGTAGTGAAGCCTTACATGAAAAAGGGCAATCTGAAACCCAAAGAATACCTCCGAAAAATCTTTGATCCCAAAACAGAAGACAAAACCGTACAGGAACTTTTATTCAAAAATCTTGAAATTAAGAGAGCCAAAATCCTTCCTCTATTGATTGGAAAGCGACTTTTTGAAACTGCATCTGACGGTAATCCTACAGGAAAGGAGATTTTAATTCATGCGGAAAGGGCCACGGTAATTTTTCATTTTGACAAAGGTGAATTCAATACCCAGTATTATCCTACCGTAAAATTCAAGGGACAAAAACTAACCTGGCAACACCGGGGAGGCTATTTGGTGTGCAAAGATCCGGCTTGGCTGATTGTAGACCAGCAACTTTTCCATTTTGAAAAAGGAATAGATGGGAAAAAACTTCAGCCTTTTCTCAATAAAAATTCCATCATGATCGAGCGGAGGTTTGAGCCGGAATACTATCGCAAGTTTGTAACTGCGCTGATCACCCAATTTGAAGTAATTGCCAAGGGATTTGAAATCCACACCGAGCAAGGTACCCCAGAAGCGCTTTTGGCTATCAGTGAACTGCCAGGAGGGGTACCTACTGAAAACCTATTCGGAGAAGAAATAGAAAACTCCACGGAGGAAATCATGGTCTTGGAGCCACGGTTCAAGTATGGAGAATTTGATTTCGGGATGCTGAGCAATGATGGAGAAGGCAGCGGCAACTCCTGCCGATATGAAGAAAAAGATGGGAATTTTACTTTTTTCAAAACCGTCAGAACAGCTAAGGTAGAAGAGAGGTATGTCACCATTATGAAGAAAAAGGGGCTCAATTTCATTCATGGAAAAACAGCCCTACCAAAAACCCAAGCCTTTGAATGGCTGGGAAATCATGAAGACTACCTGACAGAAAATAAAATCCGAATTGTCCAAAAAAGTGGGCTTAACGGAAAAACCTACCATATAGGAAAAGCACAAATCACCATTGAAGTCAATGAAAACATCGACTGGTTTGATGTGAAAGCTTTGATCAAATTCGGCGTATACCTGGTTCCTTTTGCTAAAATCAGACGATTGATCATCCAGGGAAAACATGAGTTTGAGCTTCCAAACGGAGAAATTGCCGTCATTCCAGCCTCTTGGTTTGTGAATTATTCGGAGCTGTTCAACTTTATCGAAGAGCGCTCTGCAGATGAGCTTGTGCTCCGAAAACACCATTTGGCTTTTGCCAGAGAGCTCCAAAATGGAGAGTTGATCCGACTCAATCTGAGCTTAAAGCTTGAGCGATTACGAAATTTTGATGCCATCGATGACTATTCCATCCCGGCATCTTTCCAAGGCTCGCTCAGACCTTACCAGCAGGCTGGCTACAACTGGCTGCGTTTTCTGAATGAATACCAATTTGGAGGCTGCCTCGCAGATGACATGGGTCTTGGAAAAACGGTACAAACCTTGGCCCTTTTGGCACATGAAAAGGAAGAAAATCCGGGCTTTGCATCATTGCTAGTCATGCCGACCTCCCTGATTTACAACTGGGAATTGGAAGCCCGCAAATTTACCCCTGACCTCAAAATCCTTGTTTATTCCGGCACGCAACGAATCAAAGATCCATGGAAATTCCGAGGTTATGATGTGATTTTGACATCCTATGGGATCGTCAGATTGGATATCGATGTCCTAAAGGACTTCTATTTCAACTATGTGATCCTAGACGAATCGCAAGCGATCAAGAATCCTACGTCCAATATTGCCATGGCTGTCAATAAGCTGAAAAGCAAGCGTCGACTGATCTTGACCGGTACGCCAGTGGAAAATGGCACGATGGACCTTTGGTCTCAGATGAACTTTGTGAATCCAGGTCTCCTAGGCAATCAGACGATTTTCAAAAAGCAGTTTTTGCAGCCCATCGAAAAGCAAAACGATAAGAGCAAGGCATCACGCCTCCACGCGATGATCAAGCCATTTATCCTACGCCGACTCAAATCTCAAGTGGCCAAAGATCTCCCTGAGAAACTGACCAATGTGAAATATTCGGACATGACGGCCGAGCAGGAAAAAGTGTACGAGGAAGTAAAAACCTACTACAGAGAAAAAATCATCGGCGAATTCGATGGGATGGGTAGGGGTAGTCAGCAATTCATGCTCCTCCGCGGTCTTACTCAGCTGCGCCAGATCGCCAACCATCCAAAGCTAGTTCGGGAGGATTATACAGGGGAATCAGGCAAGCAGGAAGACATCACCTACATGCTCCAAGAGACCATCTCGGAGGATCACAAAGTACTGGTGTTTAGTCAGTTTGTCCGTCATTTGACTATTGTTCGGGAGTTTTTGGATAGGGAAAAAATCCCCTATGCCTATCTCGACGGATCTACCAAAGACCGTCAGGCACAAGTCGAAAAATTCCAAAACGATCCAAATATCAAAGTATTCCTGATTTCGCTCAAGGCAGGTGGTGTCGGACTCAACCTCACTAAAGCGGAATATGTATTCTTGCTCGACCCGTGGTGGAATCCTGCTGTGGAAGCACAGGCGATCGACCGGGCACACCGAATCGGACAGGAAAACAAGGTCATCATCTACAAATTCATCACCCGAGGATCTGTGGAGGAGAAAATCATGGCTCTTCAAGATCGCAAGCTGGCCCTTGCAGGAGAGCTGATCTCCAATGAAGAGAGCTTTATGAAGAGCTTGGACAACGAGGATATCCGGGCGTTGTTAGATTAATACTTGGAGTTTGAAAGTTGCAAGGTTGTAAAGTTGAAAAGTTGATTCAACGAACTTTGCAACTTTTGAACTTTGCCACCTTGCCACACTTTTTTTATCAAATTGATTCTCAAGGCTATCCCCTTGATTGAAAATTCTTAACCGTAATTTCTTGTGGGAAAATCATTTTTCAAGGAGATAATTATTTAAATTATTTCAACAGTACACCACTACAATTTTCCTGCGCATGCCTAGAGCCAAGTCCGATAAAGATCGGAAAATCTTCGTGCTGGACACCTCCGTGATCCTATACGCACACAACTCCATTATGAATTTTGCTGAGCACGACGTGGTGATTCCCATCACGGTCCTCGAGGAGCTTGATCAGTTCAAGAAAGGCAACGACACCAAAAATTTTGAGGCAAGGGAATTTATCCGACTATTGGATAAGCTATCCCAAGATCAGCGTATCGATCAGTGGACCCCGCTCAATGGGAAGACCAAGGGATTTTTCAAAGTGATGATGCATCATCCCGAAAACGAAAACAATGCCATCAAGATTTTTGGGGAGGAGAAAAATGACAACAAAATCCTCAATGTCGCGGTGCATCTCATGGAAACCGAGAAGTCTCGTAAGGTTATCTTGGTCTCCAAAGACATCAACCTCCGCCTCAAAGCCAAATCGCTGAATGTTCACGCAGAAGATTACGAAACGGGTAAAATCAAGAATATCTCCGAGCTTGAAAACACGGGTAAGTATTTCCTAGACGATGTGGATCCACAAGCGATCAATTCACTTTACGACCAAGGATACATTGAGGCAAAGGCTATTTTGGGTACAAGGAAGCGGAAAGCCAATGCATTTTACATTCTGAAAAGCGATAAAAACTCTGTCCTTGCCTATTACAATTCCGACCAAAATGTGCTCGAGCGAGTAGACAAAAGACTGGCGTATAATGTAAAGCCACGAAATGCCGAGCAGACTTTTGCCCTGCATGCCATCATGAATCCCAACATCAAACTGGTATCGATTCAAGGTGTGGCCGGAACCGGGAAAACGCTCTTGGCTTTGGCCGGTGCTTTGGAGCAGCGACGCGATTACAAGCAGATATTCCTGGCCAGACCGATCGTACCACTTTCCAACAAAGACATCGGCTACCTGCCGGGAGACATCAAGTCCAAGCTCAATCCCTACATGGAGCCGCTTTGGGACAACCTGAAATTTATCCAAAACCAATACAAAGAGACCGATAAAGAATATCAGAAAATCACCGAACTGGTCAATCAGGAAAAGTTGGTCATCCAACCCCTGGCTTATATCCGAGGTCGCTCACTTTCCAATATCTTCTTTATCGTGGATGAGGCGCAAAACCTAACTCCGCATGAGATCAAAACGATCATCTCAAGGGCCGGGGAAAACACCAAAATCATCTTCACGGGTGACGTCTTCCAGATTGATACGCCTTACTTGGATTCACAGTCCAATGGCTTGTCTTATCTGATCGACCGGGTCAAAGATCATCCACTCTATGCCCACATCAAGCTGGAGAAGGGGGAACGATCCGAGTTGGCTAATCTGGCGAATGAGTTGTTGTAATAAATAAAAAAACTGGAGTAAAAAGCTGCCTAGATGGGCAGCTTTTTTTGTGTCCGAAGAAATTTATTAAATCTTCTTAGAAAATGTAACCAAATATTGTTCGGTAAATTTGTTCGAACATGGCAAAAGAGTGTTCGAATATGTACATTGAAAATACCCAAACCCGCTTAAAAATATAGATTTGGGCATTTTTTCAAGTTGGGTCAATTTTTGGCATATATCACAAAAACAAACCAACAAATTATTACTGCCATGACTACTTCATTCTTTTCCCAAAAAAATGTCTGCGCGGCGCTGGGATTCGCAATGGCAATCACCATCGTCCTCAAAGCAAAAGCTGAATCCAGCATAGAAAAGCATACTGCCCGATTTGAAACTACTAAACCAACTCCACAAATCGGTTTTAATTCCAATCCAGAAGTTGAACTGCATCAGATCAACATCTACAAAAATGAAAAGTCCCAGAATCCCGGGACTTGCTAATGAAACTATCCGTAAGGGTTAATTTGGTTGATTGTTTGGTTATCAAAAAAGGCGGGTTTTGCCCGCCTCTTTTTATGTGATCGAATTTTAAAATTTCGGCTTAAGAATTCTAAAATCAACTTCTGACTTTACATTTCACCTCGGGAATCTTATTTCCACTTTATTTCGCGAAGCGTATTACTATTGTATTTCGCTTCTGACTTATCTCCCTTTACTTAACTTTCAGTGATGGTATTCAATTTGGCTAAGAAACTGTTGTAATACTGCCTTCCTACTTGGACCACCGATCCTTTTTTAAGAGTGATCTCCTTGGTATTGAAGCTTTCGATTTGTCCGAGGTGTACGATATAAGACTTCTGCACTCGAAGAAAATCATTGGAAGGAAGAATTTCTTCGATCTCCTTCATGGATTTACGAATGTGGTAGTCTCTGTTTTTAGTGAAAATCGTCACCATATTTCCATTGGCCTCCACGTAATAAATATCCTCATATTGCACTCGCTCGAAAGCATTGTCTGCTTTGATAAAAACCGCATCATTGACAAGGTAAGGGCTTTCATTGACCGTCTTTGCAACTGCTACCTCCTGCGTAGGCTTAGTTCTTTTGTTGTAAAGGACGATCTCCACAATGGCATGGATATCATTGGTATTGAACGGCTTCACGATAAATCCTGCCGGATTGATTCGCTTCGCCCTTTCGATGATGGTAGGATCAGAATAGGAAGTCACGAAGACCAAAGGAACATCAAACATTTGGTGAATGATTTCTCCCAATTCAATCCCATCTTTATCACCTTTGAGTTTGATGTCCATAAAGACCAAATCAGGACGATTTTTTTTGATGGTCTTTATGCACTGATTGGCAGAGTTTGCTACATCAATATTGACAAAACCCAGTAGTTCAAGGATTTCTTGGATATTCTCTGCGATGTTAATATCATCCTCTACAATCAGAATCCTTTCTTCTTTCATAGTCTAAGCACTTGATTAGGTGGTTTTTAGGGCAACTGAACAAAGTAAAACATTACTTTAAGCCTAACTCAGCTCCTAATTTCCTCAATTTATTGGTAAAACCAAATGCTTTTTTCTGACTACGAAAATTACAAACTCATCATTTCCTTGAATCGGGCTGCTTGTCTTCGGCTGACTTCGATGCGATCTCCACCGCGCAAGGTCACGACCAGACCTCCATTAAACCAAGGCTCAATAGCTTCAACCCAACCCAAATTGATAATATGCTTGCGGCTTGCCCTGAAAAAAGACTTTTCATCCAATCGCTCATCGAGTGCATTGAGAGATTTGTGAATCATAGGCTTGAAATTGTCAAAGTACACCTTGATGTAATTACCGTCTGATTCAAAGAGACGAACATTGGATAACCTGACAAACCAGCAGCGGTCGCCATCCTTGACGAATACTTGGTCTTCCAGAGTAAGTTTTTTCTGATTGGCAAGGGAACCTCCTTCACTGCCTCGATTGATTCCTTCTATCTTGCCTTGAAGCTTTTGAATCGCTTCTTCCAGCCTTTTTGGTTCAATCGGCTTTAGCAGATAATCCAGCGCATTGACTTGAAATGCCTTCAGGGCATACTCATCATAGGCGGTGGTGAAGATGACATGTGGTACTTGGTCCAGCTCTTCCAAGAGATCAAAACCTGTTTTTTCCGGCATCTGAATATCCAGGAAAATCACATCAGGCTGAAGCTGCTCTATTTTTTCTTTGGCATCTTCCACATTTACTGCTTCGCCTACCACTTCCACGGTCTCCAACTGATTCAATAGATTGATCAGTTCTTTCCTTGCTAGTCTTTCGTCATCAATTACAATGGCTCTCATTTTTTGTGAGTTTGTTAGTCTAAAGTAACTCTTTGTTTCGGTATTTTGATTTCAGTGATTACAAATTGATTTCCGGAGTTGAAAATCCGAAAAGTGGCACGATCGCCATAGAGCAGTTTTAAGCGTTGCTTGGTATTTTCCAAACCATGCCCTCCACCGTCTTTTCTATTTTTGGAAGGATTGGGATTGAGGTATCCGCTGTTTTTTACCTGAATATATAACTCTTCCTGAAGCCCTTCTCTACATTTGATTTCAATCAGCCCTCCCTTCACCAGATTGGATATTCCATGTTTGATGGCATTTTCGACAATAGTCTGTAGCATCATCGGAGGTATTTTATAGCCATAGGCTTCTTCTTCTATCTGATATACCACCTCCAGCCGTTCTTCAAATCGGATGGATTCCAACGCAAGGTAATCCTTGACCGTAGCCAACTCATCCGAAAAGTCAATGACCTGCTTCTTGTCCATCATCAAGGAGAATCGTAGCATATTAGAAATCCGGGTGATGGCTGTTTTTGCCTTATCCGGATCTTCGTCTACCAGAGCTCTCACTGAATTCAGTGCATTGAAGATGAAGTGAGGATTGAGCTGACTTTTCAAATGATTGAGTCGAATCTCGTTGATTTTGGCTTCATACTTCAGGCTGCTGTTGTAATTATCAAGGAAGTGAAATAAGAAGTAAAGGAGAAACCAAAAGGCATAGTAGAGAAAACTAACAAAGAGGTTAACCGCAATCACCAGAGATCGAAAGTCTTGACCTGGATTGAGTGTGCCAAAGGCAATATTAATGACAATCTGTGCAAGGACGTTGACCACCGACAAGGCCAGTAGGGCAAAAATAGCCTGAATAAGCAACCGAAAAATCCCGAGTTTAAACCAGCCATACACTTTGACTACATGGCGAAATCCATGGGTAGAAAGCAGGTAATAGGCAGCCAAAGCCACAAATGCCCAGGCTTGGATAGGCGAAATACCCTCCGAAAGTGAGGCAAAAAAAACATTGACAAAGGCAAAGCTTCCCCACCCCAAAAGTTGTAAGATCCAATACAGCTTGACTCTGTTCATATTTGACCCAAAGGTAGCTAAGTACGAAGTATGGACTTTTCTATTTTGATAAAAGGGCGAGTCACCTGATTTCAGCCCCAAAATCAGCGATATAATTCCTGTTTGAGGAATTTACCTGTATGACTTTGAGGATGTGCGGCAACTTCCTCAGGTGTGCCCTGGATCAAAATAGTTCCTCCTTTATTTCCGCCTTCCGGCCCCAAATCCACCACGTAATCAGCCACTTTGATCACGTCCAGATTATGCTCGATGATCAATACCGTGTTACCTTTCTCGACCAGTTTGTTCAATACACCCATGAGCAAATCAATATCTTGGAAGTGCAACCCTGTCGTGGGTTCATCCAATATGTAAAACGTCTTACCGGTATCTTTCTTGGAAAGCTCTGTGGCCAGCTTGACCCGCTGTGCTTCACCCCCTGAAAGTGTGGTAGCATGTTGTCCCAAGGTGATGTACCCCAATCCAACATCGCTCAGCGTTTGAATTTTTCTCAAAATCTTAGGCTGAAACTCAAAGAACTCCACCGCCTGCTCTACGGTCATATCGAGGACGTCCGAAATGGACTTTCCTTTAAACCTCACCTCCAGTGTCTCTCTATTGTATCGCTTTCCTTTGCAAGTTTCACAAGGGATATGGACATCGGGAAGAAAATCCATTTCGATCAGCTTCATACCTGCACCCTCACATTCCTCGCATCGTCCTCCTTTGACATTAAATGAAAACCGACCGGGCTTGTAGCCGCGGATTTTTGCCTCCGGCAGCTCTGTAAACAAGGTTCTGATGTCTGAAAACACCCCTGTGTAAGTTGCAGGATTAGATCTGGGTGTTCGGCCAATCGGACTTTGATCTACTTCAATGACTTTATCCAAGGCTTTAAGACCTTCGATACTCTCATAGGGCATCGGCTCTTTCTTGGAGTTGTAAAACTCACGATTTAATATCGGGAACAAGGTCTCATGGATCAAGGTACTCTTTCCACTTCCAGATACTCCGGTGATGAGGATCAGGTTGCCAAGAGGAAGCTCAAGGGTCACATTTTTTAGATTGTTGCCTGAGGCACCCTTTAGGATTAATTTTTCCCCCGTTCCGGTTCTTCTCTTTTCAGGGATCGGCAGACCCAACGCTCCATTGAGGTATCGGGCGGTGACAGAATTATTCTTCAATATCTCCTCTGGTCTACCTGCAGCAACAATATGCCCTCCATGTCTGCCTGCTCCAGGCCCCATATCGAGCACAAAGTCCGACTCTAGCATCATGTCTTTGTCATGCTCCACGACCAATACGGAATTGCCCAAATCGCGCAAGCTTTGCAGCGCCTTGATCAACTTGACATTATCTCGCTGATGCAGGCCGATACTCGGTTCGTCCAAAATATACAAGACTCCCACGAGCTGAGTCCCGATCTGAGTAGCCAATCGAATTCGCTGGGCTTCACCACCGGAAAGTGTCCGAAGCGGTCTATTCAGCGATAAGTAATCCAAGCCAATGTCCACCAGAAAGCCTATTCGTTTTCGGATTTCTTTCAGGACTTCCACTCCGATGATCTGCTGCTTTTCCGTCATTCGGCTCTCCAAACCTTCAAACCAATCTGCCAATCCTCGAATGTCGAGCATGGCAAGTTCACCGATATGCTTCTCGTCAATTTTGAAATGCAGGGCTTCCTTTTTGAGACGGTACCCCTGACAATCGGGGCAAGTCTGGGTTATGGTAAATTCAGAAACCCAATCCTGTATTTTATCGGAGCTTCCTTCCTGGTATTTCTGGAGAAAGTTGACGATCCCCTCAAAGGTAGTGTTCCACTGCGTACCGGGATATTTCACCGAATCGACAGCAACCTCGATTTTGTCGCCATACAAAAGTACTTCGACTACTTCGGCTGGAAGGTCCTTGATCGGTGTACTCATGGAGCACTTGTAATGCTTGAGGATAGCCTCAATTTTTTTGAAAATCCAAATGTCTCGGTACTCTCCCAAAGGAGCGATTCCTCCACGCGTGATGCTGAGACTTGGATCGGGAATGATGCTTTCACGGGTGATTTCTTCGATTACTCCCAGTCCATTACAGGTCGGACAGGCACCGTAAGGAGAATTGAAGGAAAAGGTGTTTGGCGCAGGCTCGTCATAGGAAAGCCCAGTCTCTGGATCCATTAAGTATTTGGAAAAATGATGAACTTCTCCATTTTCCTCGCGGATCATGATCACTCCTTTGCCATGCTGAAGGCCGGATTTGAGCGATTGAGTAATTCGAAAACGGTCCGATTCATCCGCCACTATCCGATCAATGACGATTTCGATATCGTGGATTTTGTATCGATCCACCTGCATTTTGGGCACGATATCCATCACCACCCCGTCAACTCGCACCTTGGAAAATCCCATCTTGCGGATCTGTTCAAACAGTTCCCGGTAATGTCCTTTTCGCCCTTTGACGATAGGAGCTAAGATGTAGAGCTTTTTCCCCAAAAACTTGGTGAACAACTGCTCGATGATCTGATCTTCGGTCTGACGGATCATCTTCTTTCCGGTCAGGTAGGAGTATGCCTCTCCGGCACGGGCATAGAGCAATCGCATGAAATCGTAGATTTCTGTGACTGTGCCTACCGTAGATCGTGGATTTTTGGAAGTTGTCTTTTGCTCGATGGCAATCACCGGAGAAAGTCCGTTGATCTTGTCCACATCAGGACGCTCCATCCCTCCAAGAAAAGATCGGGCATAGGCCGAAAAACTCTCCATATACCGCCGCTGTCCCTCCGCATAGATCGTGTCAAAGGCAAGTGAGCTTTTTCCACTCCCAGAAAGTCCTGTTACCACCACCAACTTGTTGCGTGGGATACGGACATCCAGGTTTTTCAGGTTATGCTCTCGGGCACCAAAAATCTCGATATATTCTTCCTGTGAAGCAGGGGATTGAGTCATGGACGAAGGGAAATTATTAATCGGCAAAAGTACACTTTTTTGGGTGGTAAGACGGGGAAAACTGCGAAGATTGTAACTCCTCCAGCCTGGGAAAGTTGGAGCAAAATCAATCCATTCCATCGAAAGAAATCTTCCAATAAAGTTCGGCTCGTAATAGCTGGAAAATTTTATCCGTGATGGAATGGACAGCTTTTAGTCTCCACTTCTTTTCTAGGCTGAATTTGCCAATGATGCTCTTGATAGAAAAAGTTGGGACTCAGGATCTCATTTCCCCAATCCCGATGGAAAACACCCATGGTCGAGCCGGCAGTCGGAGGTACGATCCAAGACCATTCAGCCTGAACTGTCCTTCCTTTTGATTGCTCTATATTGCAAAATTCCAAAAACTGCTCGGAAGCACTGTGATGATCAACTATTGCTACTCCTTTTTCTTGGAAAGAATAAAGCACAGCCTCCTGAAGAACTACCAAAGCTTTGTCTTTCCAAAGAGTCCGAGGATGCTTGGTGTCCAATCCCATTTTTTCGGCCAATTGGGGAAGTAAATTGTAGCGCTGGGCATCGGCAAGATTGCGCACAGCTATCTCCGTGAGCATGTACCACCCATTAAATGGCGCACAGGTAAAAGAAAGTCCACCGATCTCCAGTCTCATATCTGAAATCACCGGAATAGCATACCATTGAATCTGCATGCTCTCCAACCAAGCATATTCCGGATGGGAAATAGGTACTCGTAAGACCTTTTCCTCGGGGATAGAAAACCACTTTGGATCCTCATCAGAAACCTGGATTACCACGGGAAGGATATCAAAAGCAGTACCCTCCGACTCCCAGCCTAGATCCTGGCAAAGTCTCGTAAAATCCACGGAATCCGGGTCTCCTACCACATTACCATTCGGTAAACAATATCCTGCATATCGAATGAGCTGTTTATTCAAAATTCGGATCTCGCCTGATTCGGAATTGGCAGCTGGGTAAATGGATACTGTAGATCTGATTTTGCCTCCATTAGTAGCAAAATCCAAATGCTCCATCAAATCGGAAAAGATATCTTCTGCTCGGGAAATGGCTCTTCTGTCCCTCACCTTCAGACTTTTCCAAAAAAGTCTTCCAATACATCGGTTGCTGTTTCTCCAAGCAATTTTTGCCCCATAGATCAGCTCTTCCTCAGTGAGCGTATAGCTTCCTGTGGCAGAGATTTCGTCTTGAACTTGCCCTACTCGCTGGGAGAGATCTTGCAAGTCATTTTCCTCATAGAAAACCTGAAGAAAATCTGTTGCCTTTTGAAGCAAATCGAATGGAAGTGGAAGCATAAATGACTCTAATCCCTTTACGCTGTAAAGAGACCAAATTGGATGGGGTGATTAAACTTGCAAGAAATGCCCTGCAAAGGTAATAGATCGTTAACCTGCTTTTGGAAAAGTAGTTTGAAGGCTTAAGCCTTTTTCCACGAAAAAGATGAAAAAATCCTCATTTTGGAAGTCGGATTTCGTACACTTTACCCTTTTTGGCTTTCAGGTTTCGATCTCTCAGCCAAGGATTATAGAGCTTGAGGTATTTGAAATTGCTGCCCTGATTTTTTGCCCATTGAGGCAAATCCTTGATGTCTCCTTGAACTTTGAAAGTCTTGAACTCCGGATTTTGATAAAAGTCTTCCTTCTCCAAATGGTAGCCAAACTTCCCTGGATTCTCAAAAATTACTTTAAATGCCAAAATCCTGAACAAATACCTGCTGGTCTCCTCGTTTAGATAAAGGTCGTAATAGTTGCGGTGCAGTTGCTCTTCCTGTCTTTTGGAAAATCCACTTTGGCCCATGTTGTAGCTGGCTGCCACTGCTGTCCAATCCCCAAATTTGGCATGTGCTTTCTTAAAATACTGGGAAGCAGCGATGGTCGCTTTTTCGAAATGGTAGCGCTCGTCTACAGTTGGGGTAATTTCGAGGCCATACTCCTTGCCTGTATCCTCAAGGATTTGCCAATAGCCTCTTGCGCCAGCGGGAGAACCCACATTCATCAGCCCACTTTCTGCCACAGCTACATATTTAAA
Organism: Algoriphagus aquatilis; assembly: GCF_042657405.1. Lineage (NCBI taxonomy): Bacteria > Pseudomonadati > Bacteroidota > Cytophagia > Cytophagales > Cyclobacteriaceae > Algoriphagus > Algoriphagus aquatilis. The sequence continues at coordinate 340,775 of NZ_JBHSKS010000004.1, read as the reverse complement.
ATCATCCGGGATTCCCTGTTCCTTGAGAATCCGCTCAATGTCCGGTAGGTATTTGGCAGAACGCTTTAGTAACAGGATCATGTTAGACTCCCAATAGGCATTGACATAGATCTCCCGCTCTAGTCGCTCGATAATGTCTCCATTTTCCAAGGGAACGTTCTCCCCCGCAAAATCCAACTCCGTGGGTAACTCAAACAGCCGAATCGAATCGCGAGTAAAAGAAGGGTAGGACTCAATTGCCGGATCCTGGTATTGGAAGACCTCGGATGGAACCCGTTGGGTTATTGACCAAAAAGAAAAGGCTGCGAAAAAAACAGCAACAAGCGCCAAAGAGTAAAGTGAGATCAAATGAAACCGGGACATAAAACATTTACTAAAAAGACCTAATCAAGATACCTGTCTTCTCAAAAAATCCCTATAAACTTTCCTCGAGTGGCTTTTTTTACTTCTCTTCTTTCAATTAAAAAATCTTCATCTGTTAAATATCTTCTATTCAAGGAGCAAGTACTGGTAGCAAGGGTCCCCTCACTGCCCTCGTAGGCAAAAAATAGAATCTTATCTCCAGGCTTGAAAAAATCACCACAAAGGGACCAGCCATTATTCATTGTCAGATAACCATCCTGAATATATTCCTGAACATTTCCTTTGAAAATCTCCTTGACCTTTAATTTAGGATGGTAGCCTCCTATTTGAACATAGGAGGCATCGCGCAAAAAAGTCATCGTATTTTCAAAACCTCTGATTTTTGGATCAACAATTTCTGTCACCTCAGCATAGAAGATATACTTGTAGCCTTTTGCCCACTCCCTAAGAGTATGCTTTCCAAAAATACACTCACATGCCTCTGAAGAAAAAGCTAAAAAAACGGCAAAAAACAGAAGCATTATGCCCTTTTTCATCTCTTATAACATCATCTCCAAAATCTCATCGATATATTCTCTGGAATTAGAAAGTCGTGGCACCTTGTGCTGTCCTCCCAATTTGCCCTTCTTTCCAAGCCAGGCCTCAAAGAGCCCATGTGGAGCCGCATGTAGTATCAGCTGTCGCAGGGCCAAATCCTTGTGTCTCTTGGCGTCATAGTCGGAGTTAACTTCTCTCAACTTTTGATCCATCAACTTGGCAAACTGTTCCAAACTCTCTGGTTCTTTTTGAAACTCGACCACCCATTCGTGGGCACCTTTGGATTGACTGTCCTCAAAATAGACCGGTGCTGCCGTAAAATTGCTGATCATCGCGCCCGTTTGCTCACAAGCATATTCGATTGCAGCCTCGGCATTTTCGACAATGACTTCCTCTCCAAAAGCATTGATAAAGTGCTTGGTCCGTCCCGAAATACGGAATCGGTAGGGTTGAGTCGAAGTAAACTTGACGGTATCTCCGATTTTATATCGCCAAAGACCACCATTGGTGGTGATGAGGATAGCATAATTTTTTCCCACTTCTACGTCAGACAGCGGGATCACCTTTGGGCTTTCTTTGTCCCATTCTTCCATGGGGATAAACTCATAAAAAATCCCATAGTCTAGCAGAAGCAATAGCTCATCTGAGTGAGGCTGATCTTGGATGCCAAAAAAGCCTTCTGAGGCATTGTAGGTTTCCATGTATCGCATTTTCTCTGACGGAATCAGCTCTTTAAACAAGTTACGGTATGGGCCGAAAGCCACCGCTCCATGGAAAAAGACTTCCAGGTTAGGCCACACTTCCAGAATGTGTTTGGCCTTTTTTAATTCCAAAATCCGCTGAAGCAAGACAATAGTCCAAGTGGGAACGCCGGCGATCGAAGTCACATTTTCGTTCATCGTCTCACGGGCCATTTTCTCGATTTTCGCTTCCCACTCGCCCATCAAGGCTGTCTCTAAGGATGGTGTTCGAGCAATCTGTGCCCAAATGGGTAGGTTTTGCATGATCACTGCCGACACGTCCCCGGCACGTGCCGTACCTTGAGGATTGAGCGGATTCTTCTCCAGAGTTCCTCCTATAGACAGGCTTTTTCCTGTAAAAAGTTTGGTATCCGGGAAGTTATTGACATAAAGGGAGACCATATCCTTGCCGCCTTTGTAATGACATTCCTCTAGGCTTTCTTCAGTCACGGGGATATACTTACTGCGACTGGACGTAGTGCCGGAGGACTTGGCAAACCATTCGATTTCTGTGGGCCAAATGACATTCTGCTTTCCAGTCATGGTCTTTTCAATGAACGGCTTGAAGGTCTCGTAATCAAAAAGAGGGACCAGCTTCGAAAAGTCTTGATAAGCCTTGATTTGATCAAAATGGAATTGCTTTCCAAATTCTGTCTTGCGGGAAGCTTCAATCAAGGATTGAAAAGTCTCCTCCTGAACCTGAATAGGATTATGTCTAAAATAATCGATTTGACCCAGCCTGCTTTTAAAAATCCAGGTCATGAAGCTGTTGAGCACTTCCATCAAATAAAAACTTTTCGTTTGAGCTCGAATTGACTTCCCAAATAGACCCTTCGGACCTGCTCATCAGCAGCCAGTTCTTCAGCGGTTCCTGCTTTGAGCAATTTTCCTTCAAACATCAAATAGGCACGGTCAGTGATCGAAAGTGTCTCGTTGACATTGTGATCGGTGATCAGGATGCCAATATTTTTGGTCTTGAGCTTGGCAACGATGGTTTGGATTTCTTCCACTGCAATAGGATCTACCCCTGCAAATGGCTCATCCAATAGGACAAATTTAGGATCCACCGCCAACGCCCTTGCGATCTCAGTTCGCCTTCTTTCTCCGCCGGAAAGCACCATGCCGAGATTTTTGCGCACATGAGTCAAGCTGAACTCCTCCAAGAGGCTTTCCATTTTCTCTTTTTGTTGAGCCTTGGGCATGGTGGTCATTTCCAACACAGCCAGGATATTTTCCTCCACAGAAAGCTTGCGGAAAACAGATGCTTCCTGAGCCAAATATCCCAACCCGAGCTTTGCGCGCTTGTACATGGGTAAGCCGGTGATGTCTTGATCTTCCAGAAAAATTTTTCCTTCGTTGGGCTGAATCAAACCCACGATCATGTAAAATGAAGTGGTCTTCCCGGCTCCATTGGGACCAAGTAGCCCCACGATTTCACCCTGCTCCACTTGCACAGAGATGTCATTGACCACACGGCGGCCTTTGTAGATTTTGACGAGGTGTTCGGCACGGAGCATCATATCAGTCAAATTTGATGTCTTTCACGTAGAGTTGCAAACTGCTTTTGTCCCGGAAGAAATTCTCCCGCATTTCGGCCACGATATCGAAGCGCATTTTGCCCCGCAGCATGTTGACAGTGGTCAGATCGGGATCTTTGGCTCGGTCGGCCATCCCAAATCCGAGGCAAACAGGAGTCGTCACTTGTCCGTCTTGGATGATTTTAAAGCGAAGGTGCTTGTCTTTGAGCACCGTGACTTCGTCGGCGTAGACGTTATTTATCCGAAATACCGGCTCGGTGTTTCCCGGTCCAAACGGAGCCATTTGCTTTAGGATATTGTAAAACTTGTAATTGATCTGATCTAAAAGCAGAATGTCATCTATCTCAATGACCGGCTTGAGATGCGTTTCTTCAATACGACTCCGTACGACCTGTTCAAATTTTGCTTGAAAAGCAGGTACATTTTCCACGCTAAGGGTAAGTCCTGCGGCATATTTATGCCCACCAAACTGATCCAACAGCTCTGAACACTCGGCGATAGCCTCATAAATGTCAAAATCTACCACAGACCTTGCACTTCCTGTAGCTTTATTATTTGACTCGGTAAGGATGATGGTGGGTCTGTAGTATTTTTCTATGCATCGGCTAGCTACGATTCCGATCACTCCTTTGTGCCAGTCTTCTTTGAAAAGTACCGTGGAGTTCCATTGGGCTTCTTCTTCACGGATCGCTAGCATTTCGAAAGCCTCTTTGGTGATATTTTCATCGAAATTTCTCCGGGTAGAATTGACCTCATCTACCAATTTGGCGCGCTCGATGGCATCATCCAGATTAGGTGCAATCAGGAGCTCCACGGATGCCTGAGCGTGTTCGAGTCTGCCGGAGGCGTTGATGCGTGGACCGATTTTGAAGACGATGTCCGAAATCTGGATTTCCTTCTCCACCTTGGACTGCAGGATCAATGCCTTTAATCCCGGACCGGGAGTATTATTGATTCGATCTAATCCGTAATAGGCAAGGATCCTGTTTTCTCCGGTAATAGGCACGATATCCGCTGCGATACTTACCACGAGCAGGTCGAGGTAAGGGTAGAGGCTGGATTCTTCAATTCCGTGGGTTTTAGCGTAGGCTTGAATAAGCTTAAAGCCTACCCCGCAGCCACTGAGTTCTTTGTACGGATACATGCAATCCTCCCTTTTGGCATCCAACACCGCTACTGCCTCGGGCAGTTGATCGCCGGGTGTATGGTGATCGCAGATGATAAAATCTACTCCCAACTCTTTGGCAAGCTTGACCTTATCGATGGCTTTGATCCCACAGTCCAGTGCAATGACCAGAGAAAAGCCATTTTCTGCGGCGAAGCGGACTCCCCGCTCAGAGATTCCATAGCCTTCCTTATAGCGATCGGGAATGTAAAAATCTACCTGAGGATAGAAGCCCTTCAAAAAGCTGTACATGAGTGCCACCGCAGTCGTACCATCCACGTCATAATCCCCATAGACCAAAATCTTCTCTTGATTTTTCACTGCCTTTTCGATCCGGTTGACCGCGGCATCCATATCCTTCATCAAAAATGGGTCATGCAACTGGCTCAAACTGGGACGGAAATAATCCTTGGCCTGATCAAAACTTTCTACACCACGGTTGATCAGCATATTGGCCAAGGTAGGATTCACATTGATTTCCTTACCCAGCTTTTCTATGGCTGCTTGTGAGGTTTTAGGTTTTTGTTTCCAGACGTACTCCATGAGTTAAAATTACAAAAGTAAGTGGGAAGCCTACTTCCCTGTTTTTGATTTGAGTGATAGCCTTTAAGCGTACATGTAAGGTAAAAAGTTCTGAATTCTAGGTAGCTCTTTTCTTTTTTTCCTGACGGTAATAAAACCAAAACAGTGCAGGAAATAGTAAAGCCTTCAGTTTCCAGTCATTTTTTTGTTTGAAGGTCAAGCCTTTGTCAGCATTTACCTCCTTGTACATTTTGGAGGCAACAACCAAATGCCCCAAAATAGCCAAAAGCAATACTAAATAGATAATAAGCTCTTTCATCTTATTCCTTTTGTAAAATCAAAGCTGCCCAATTGTCCTTTTCCGAAGATTTGATCAGATTCAAACCCAATGGTTTTGCAGCATTCACCAAGTCATCGATGTCCTGCGTATAGAAACCGCTCAGTAAAAGATGCCCTTGGGAAGGCAACAATCCTGCATAAATCGCCATCTCATCGAGCAAGACATTTTTATTGATATTGGCCAAGATGATCTCAAAGGGTCCCTGTGGATTTACCTGTCTGATGGTTCCCAATCCCATCCGGGTATGGAGGCCATTCAGATCGAAGTTTTCATTGCCATTGTCCACACACCAATCATCAATGTCAAAGGCCTCGACCTCCCGAGCTCCCAGCAAATGGGCCATAATAGCCAAGATTCCTGTGCCTGAACCAACGTCCAGTACTCTTCTGCCCTGATGATCCAATTCACCCTGATGACGGAGCATTTGGAAAGTGGTAGCATGATGACCTGTGCCAAAAGACATCTTTGGATTGATCACAATCTCATGCTTGAAGTTTGGCTGCGGTTCGTGAAAAGATGCCCTGACATACACCAAATCATCTACGGCAATGGGGTCGTAGTTTTTTTCCCATTCTTCGTTCCAGTTCACTTTGGGCATTTTTCCCTCAGTAAGTGAAATTTCCGCAGCTTCTCTGTAGGATTCGATGAGTTGACCAAAGGCTTCACGGTCAAAGTCTGACTCCGGCGCATAGGCATCGATGCCGGTTTCGGTTTCCAAAAAAGAATCAAAGCCAATCTCCGCCAACTCGGCGATGAGAATCTCTCTGAATTCTTCCAGACACGTGATTTTAAACTCAAGGTAATCCATAGCAAGTGAAAATAGATGGGTAGAAAATAGTCAGGCTTGTGGGATCACAAGCCTGATGGGAAACTAGTCTGTGAGATCACAGATCCTTGATTAGAATGATTTGGCGATGTCCAAGAAATCTCTGGACTTCAGCGACGCTCCACCGATCAATCCTCCATCCACATCGGGTTTGGAGAAAAGCTCTTTGGCGTTACCTGGATTTGCACTGCCGCCGTAAAGGATTGAGGTCGCTTCCGCGATTTCTTTTCCATACTTGGAGGCAATGTGGCGACGAAGTGCCAGGTGCATTTCCTGCGCCTGATCTGCAGTGGCTGTCTTGCCCGTACCGATAGCCCAGATAGGTTCGTAAGCAATGACCACCTTGGAGAAATCTTCAGGTGAAAGGTCAAACAAGCTTGCTGTCAACTGAAATTTCACATTGGATTCATGGGTTCCTGCAGTACGGATTTCCAGAGATTCTCCGCAGCAGAAGATTGGTATCAAGCCATGGGCAATAGCTTGCTTTACTTTAGCTGCAAGCAGTTCATTACTTTCTTTGAAATATTCTCTACGCTCTGAATGACCAAGGATCACATAGTTTACTCCAAAAGAAGCGAGGATTTTTGCAGATACTTCACCTGTGAAGGCTCCAGCTTCTTTGTCTGAGCAGTTTTGAGCGCCTAGACATACACCGGGAGTATCTCCGATCAGCTTTTTGACAGGATGAATATGGGGAAAAGGAGGATTGAGCACCAAAATGACATCTTTGATGGCCTCATCTTTATACATATTGACGATCTCAGAAGTGAGTTTTTGACCTTCATCAAAGGTCAGGTTCATCTTCCAGTTTCCGGCTACGATTTTCTTTCTCATGAGAGGGGTTGAAATTTTTTAGGTTTGAAAAAACTTGAGCAGAAGGTATTTTGGCTCAAAATTACCAAAAATGTCCACTTGGGGAAAAAATAACCCGGATCAGTCACCAAAAAAGAATTGGACTCAGGAAGAAGCCAAGGGAAAACTGGAAACCTACTGTGCCTATCAGGAGCGATGTGCTTGGGAAGTGAGGCGGAAGCTTTACGAAAAAGGAATCCAGGGTAAACCCGCAGATGACCTCATTGAAGAAATGTTCCGAGATGGATTTTTGAATGAGGAGCGATTCGCAAAGTCTTTTGCAAGGGGTAAGTTTAGACTGAAAAAGTGGGGAAGAGCCAGAATCATCCGGGAATTAAAACTTCGTGAATTCAGCCCAAGCCATATTAAAACCGGACTTTCAGAAATTGACCCCGAGGAATACTACGATACGCTGTTGACCCAAGCGGAAAAGAAATGGGAAAAAACCAAGGAAAAGGATCCCTATAAAAAACGCTATTTGGTACTTCAGTATTTGGTCAGTAAGGGATTTGAGCAAGATCTAATCAAAGAAGCCTTGGAAAGCATTCAGTCCCAAGAATAGCCAACCTAGGGTTTGCCAATCTTAGGACTGAATAGTTTTAACCTGTAATAGATTTTACCAGCTACCCCCTGCGCCACCTCCGCCAAAGGAGCCTCCTCCGAAGCCGCCAAAGCCTCCACCACCGCCAAAGGAACCTCTTCCCGAAGAGAAGTCTCCAAATTTACCTCCACCGGAGCCTTTGAGCATATTGGCTAGCATGATGGTGGTCCAGATATCTATTCCTCCGCCTCGACCGCCCATGTGATTGTCGTTGTCTTTCCTGTTTTTGATCAGGGGCAAAATCACAAACAGGAATATGAAGAGCAGCAGCAAGAAAATCGCTCCACCGGAGTTGCCGTCAGAGGTGACTTCCTCGGCTTTGTATTCACCCGAAGCCAACTTGATAATCATATCCGTAGCTTGGTCCAATCCCTGGTAGTACGCCTCCATCTTGAAATTGGGAAGGATCAGATTGGTCACGATTCGTTTTGCCAAGGCATCAGGGACTGCTCCTTCAAGGCCATATCCTGTTGCTATGAAAACTTTGCGGTCTTCCATAGCCGCCAAAATCAGGATTCCATTGTCATTAGCTTTACCTCCAATACCCCATTTTTCTGCAAGTTGGATAGAGTAATCTGCTATATCATATTGCCCTACTGATCTCATAATCACAATGGCGATCTGGGTAGAAGTACTGTCGTTGTAAGCGACCAGCTTCTGCTCCAGCTGGGCAGCCTCTTCTGCACTGAGAGTTCCTGTAAAATCATTCACCAATCGGGGAGGATTGGGTACAGGCGGAAAGTCTTGTGCCGTCACATGTGACAAGCTCAAGAAAAACAGCGTGAGGAGAAGAAGTGAATTTTTAGCCAAATGATACGTCATCCGAAAGTTCGTTTTTGTCGCCTTGCGCATCATAGGGGAAGTGTGCCCCCAACTGATCACCGGCGTGATGGATGCCTTCAATAAGGCCTTCTGTAAATTTTCCCTGACGAAAAAGATCTGCCATCAGATCCTTGGTCTTTACCCAAAAATCAGCTGGTACGACAGCATTGATTCCGGCATCACCCAAGATAGCAAACTTGTGGTCTGCCACAGCTAGGTAGATAAGCACGCCATTGCGGTCTTTGGTTTGGTACATCTTGAGCGTCTCAAACACCTCTGCCGCCCGGTCGAGTACGTCTCCCTTACAGTGATTTTCGATATGCACTTGGATTTCCCCGGAAGTAAGCGTCTCAGCCTTTTGAATGGCTGAGACGATTTGTGCTTTCTGCTCGGGAGAAAATAACTTTTCTGCCATGGGTCGTATTAGAATTGGACAGTTGGAGCTGCTTCAGCGCCTGCTGCTGCTTCGAAATACCCCTTAGTCTCGAAGTTGTACCAACCCGCAAAGATGTTGTTAGGGAATGTTCTCAGATTGGAGTTATACGCCTGAACTGACTCATTGAAGTTTCTTCTGGCCACAGAAATTCTATTTTCCGTTCCTTCCAGCTGAGCCTGAAGTTCCAGGAAATTTTGGTTGGCTTTCAGATCAGGGTATTTTTCAATAGTGACAAGCAATCTGCTCAATGCACCGGAAAGCTGATCCTGAGCCTGTTGAAACTGAGCAAGTTTTTCAGGAGTCAAGTTGCTGGCGTCGATTTGCACAGAGGTTGCTTTGGATCTGGCCTCAACCACACCTGTGAGGGTTTCCTGCTCAAATTCGGCATAACCTTTTACCGTATTTACCAAGTTAGGAATCAAGTCAGCCCGTCGCTGGTATTGAGTCTGTACTTCAGCCCACTGACCATTGATGGTTTCTTCTGTTTGAACAAATTGATTGTAAGTCCCAACAGCTTTGGTATAGATGAAGATACCTACTACTGCAATGATGAGGATGGGAATCAAGAGTTTTTTCATAGTTGGATGTTTGTTTTAAAAACGAGAACATACACGGAAGATCTCGCCTGAGTGTTGTCTCCAAGGCCAAAGTTATCCAAATTATCTTTCGTAAATCGAAAGATTAAATCTGCTTTTTGAGAAAGATGCTCACCTTGTAGTCACTGTAATTTTCCAGATCATTATTGATATACCGGCGCATTTCGAGTTGAATTTCTTTTCCCTCTTCAGATCTGAATAATTTAAAAAGCTCGGTCATTTCCCATAGAAACATGGGAATTTTATTGATGGAAAGGATCTCGTCAAAAGGTAAAATGCCTGATTTATAGGCAGGGGATCCTGCCCTCACTTCTCCAATGTAGTAGCGGTTTTCATCATTCGGCACTTTTTTGACCACCATCCCGCTCATGTCAAATTCGAAGGGATTGTAAAAAGTAGATCCTTTTCTGATGTAAAAAGTATTGGAAGGATAATCCAATATCATCCGGGTGCGACCTAAAACTTCCGAACCCAAGCTACCTTTCCTGCCCGTAGCTTTAATTACTGAACTGTAAGAATTTTCCTCCGGATAAGAAGTAAGAACCTCCCTCATAGTAAGTCCTTTGATCTTTAGCGCATTAACTCTCCCAATAAAGCCGTACAGGACTCCTCCTAAAGACTGACCTAGCTCAGATTCTATAAAGTTAAGCGGCATGGTAATCTCATCCGAAGTCTCCCGATTGAGAAGTAGCCCGTGATTGGCTCCGGTATCTATCAATAGTTTGGCGTCCAGCTTGGGACCAGTCATCTGCTTTATCTTGGCATCGATATAGGCTTTACCGTCTTCTACCGTCATGTTCATTTTCCGATAAAACGGCGGCCTCCATTTGAGAGATCCAGGTTTATAAAATTCGATCATGCCCTCATCGTAATTGACTTTGATGGGATTGTATTTGAAAAACTCATAGCCAATAATTCCATACACAGGCACTCCAATCACCGATTCGAGCTCGAAGAAATCCTCCTCTAAGGCTAGCAAACTCTGCATTTCACCTTTGACCCCACCCAGATCTATGGTATTGACGGGAGATACCTGCCCCCAAATGCTGGTAGCACCATCTGCCCCGACGATGTTGATTCTTCTGGTGTAATTCAAGCCTAAAGCGTCACCCAATTTTTTACTGAATAGGATATTGGATTTGACTCCGGTGTCTATCAAAAAATTAAGTTTATAATTTCCGTTGATGGATACGGGAAGGATGATGAGACTATTGGATGAGTAAAAAGGAATCTTGACTTTTCTATGATCCCCCTCTATAAAAAACCCGGGTACTTGGGCTTTTGCCATAAAAGCCAACACAAAAAACCAAAAAGTCAGGGTCCTCCTAAGGATCATTGGGCGGGGTGTTTTCTCTTTTTAAGTTAAGCAGTTTTGTTGAGCTACTTAGCCTTAAACACCAAAGACCCTTAAAATTGTTGCAGACAATTTGCTTTCTCTTTAATTAGATTGATATCAAATTAAGCAAGGTGAAGGATACCGGGTTGTCAAAAAATCCAGAATAAATCATCTTTATTTTTCAATCCATTAAAAAAATGGCGGATACAGCCCTGATAGAAAAAGCAAAAAAAATCTTTGAGAACTTCCTGATCAAGCAAGGAAACCGCAAAACCCCGGAGCGTTTTTCGGTCATTGATGAGCTTTATCTCCTGCCAGAAGATGAGCATATCGACGTAGAAGGCCTTTTTCTCAAAATGAGAAACAAAGGCTACACCATCAGCAGGGCTACGATTTACAATACCTTGGATCTCTTGGTAGAAAGTGGCTTGGCGGTCAAGCACCAGTTCAAAGATAAGGTCGCACTCTACGAGCAGGCACTTACTTACAAGCATCATGACCACCATGTATGCAATCAGTGCCGAAAAATCAGGGAATTTTCCGATCCAAAAATCAATGAGATCAAAGAAGCCATGGGGCGGGAATTTCAATCAGGCATTACAAGCCACTCTTTGGTACTCTATGGAGATTGTAAAATCGAAAACTGCGAAAATCTCAACGCTGTCCCTGCTTTTTGAAAATCTTCCTATAGATGGGCTTTCGGTACCAAAACTGTAGCCACAGCACCGGATAAAGCAATGGCGTCATCCAAGCAAAAGGCCCTTCAAAATCTATTTCATCTCGGATTACCGCGCCTTTTCCTCTGGAAATGATCCGGTGCTTGTGCTTCCATTTTCCCAGAAAAAAAGGAAGCCGCGTGCCTTCATCGACGAAGAAAAACTCTTTTTCTGATGTCTGATCCGCAGTGATGAGACTCACCCATTTTTGTTTGAAAAAAATAAAATTCAGTTCCAATGCGACCTCATCTCCGGTATTGCAACCATCAAATCGGATCACATTGACCGGTGGAAACGGTGGTGCGAGTTTTTTAAACAAGGTCTCGGTAAAACCTGCTTTCACCTCCAAATAGCCCTGTTCGACAGGAGTTTCAATCGTGATATTCATCAAAAGCTGAGGACAAAGAGAAGAAATAAAATCAACCAAATCGCATCCATGAAGTGCCAATACACGGTGAAAAGACGAATTCTCATCTTTTCATAAGGATTAGTAACCAATATCAATTTTCGGATTCCATCTTCTTGGGTTCTACGCAACTGAACCAACAAGATCAAGGCGAAAACCATAGCTCCCAAGAGGTGGAAAATGTGAATTCCGGATAATAAATAAAGAAACGAACCACTCGGAATTCCTGTGAAATTGATTCCCATGTCTGTGAGTTCCTTCCATCCTGCAAACTGGAGAATGGTAAATGCCACACCCAAAACAAAAGTGTTGCGAAGGGAGGATTCCAGCTTGGGAATGTTTTCCTCCTGATAGTGGAGCCTCATTTTGGTAGCGGTGTATCCTGAAAGGACCAACATGAATGTAGAAATCAAAAACGCGATGGGCATTCGGTGATTGAGACCTTCGAGCTGATTCAAGCCCGAATAAAGAAATGCGACAACTAAAAAAAGGAAAATCAATCCACTACTTACCATAGCTAGGTAGAGCAGCGTTTCGTAAGGATGGAAGTTTTCCAGCTTTTGAAACCAGGTCTGTTGGGTATTCTGACGATTCATCGTCTCCAAAACATTTTGTAAGCTGCTTGGTTCAAAAAATGCCAAATCAAGAAGGCTAGCCCTCAAAAAGCGCAAAAAAACCTAGATTTGCAGCCTAATTTCCCCAAACCCCAATCCTCTTGGACAGGCAGTCTTTTCTTTCCATCTACCAATCTGATCCGATTTTTCAGACGCTATCCCATCGGCTGAGTTCGGACAAAAACTTCCAACTTCAGATCAAAGGTCTTTCGGGCAGTTTGGACATGGTGCTGTTTTCCGCATTTTTTGAGCAAAAAGGTGGATTTCATGTGATCATAGCACAAGACAAAGAAGAAGCAGCCTACCTCAATTCGGATCTCCAAAACCTGCTGGCAAAGGAAGATCACCTGATTTTTCCGGGTAGCTTCAAGAGACCTTATCAATACGATGAAGTAGACAATGCCAATGTCCTCCTTCGGGCAGAAATGCTCAATCAAATCCTGGAAACAAAAGGGAAACCCAGAATCGTCATCACCTACCCGGAAGCACTTTATGAAAAAGTGATCAACAAACGGTCGCTGGTCGAAAACACGTTTTCTGCCAGAGTGGGCGAATCAGTAGACATGGAATTTGTAGCAGAGGTACTTGCTTCCTATGATTTTGAGCGGACAGATTTTGTCTACGAACCGGGTCAATTTGCCATTCGTGGGGGGATTTTGGATGTATTTTCTTTTTCTAATGAGCATCCGTACCGACTGGAGCTTTTTGGAAAAGAGATCGAAAGCATCCGAACCTTTGATCCTGAGACGCAGCTATCCATTGCCAGCGTGGAAGTTATTTCCCTCATTCCCAATGTACAGACCAAGCTGCTTCAGGAAGTAAGGCAATCCTTTTTGAGCTTTCTTCCTGAAAATGCCACCCTTTGGATCAAAGATTATCAGCTGACTCTGGACGTGATGGATGAGTGTTTTCACAAGGCGGAGCAAGCCTTTGCACAAATCGTCGCCCAGACTAAAACCGATAAGCTCGTTCTCAAGCCGGAGCATCTTTTTGATCAAGGAAAGGATTTTTCCAATGCCATCAAACCCTTTTCAATTGTGGAGTTTGGCCGGCAGTTTTACTTGAAAGCCGAAGAGAAATTCGTGTGGGAAAGCCAGCCTCAGCCATCGTTCAATAAGAATTTTGACCTCTTAGTCAATAACCTTGCAGAGAATGAGAAGCAGGGATTTGTCAATCTGATCACGGCGGAAAACGAGAAGCAAATCGACCGTCTATTGGGAATATTCCGGGAACTTGATCCGACGCTTCAGGTACAAAGTATGCTCTTGGGGCTGAGAGAAGGATTTGTTGACAGACAGTCCAAACTCGTTTGTTACACCGACCACCAGTTGTTTGAGCGATTTCATCGCTATAAAACTCGCGCTAAGGCAAGCAAATCCAAAGCCCTAACCCTCAAAGAACTCAAAGCCCTGCATCCCGGTGACTACATCGTCCATGTGGATTATGGCGTGGGGCGTTTCGCAGGCTTGGAAAAAGTCGATGTCGGCGGCAAGATGCAAGAAGCTGTGCGACTGATTTTCCGGGATGACGACCTGCTGTACGTCAATATCCATTCCCTGCACAAAATCTCCAAGTATTCGGGTCAGGAAGGTCAAGTTCCTTCCATGTCCAAACTTGGCTCACCGGAATGGGAGAATAAAAAATCACGAGTAAAAAAGCAGGTCAAAGACATCGCCAAAGACCTAATCCAACTGTACGCCAAACGAAGATCTGCACACGGATTTGCATTTTCTAGGGATTCAGTTTTACAGGTGGAATTGGAATCTTCATTTATCTATGAAGACACCCCAGATCAGGCTTCGGCAACCGCGGATGTCAAGTCGGATATGGAAAAAACCTATCCTATGGATCGTCTGGTGTGTGGGGATGTGGGTTTTGGAAAAACAGAAGTAGCCATCCGGGCTGCCTTCAAAGCAGTAAATGATCGCAAGCAGGTTGCCGTGCTTGTGCCAACGACCATCCTGGCCATGCAGCATTTTCAGACGTTTAAGGAGCGATTGGAAAACTTCCCCGTCAAGGTGGATTACATCAACCGATTCCGCTCAGCCAAGGATATCAAATCGATCAAAGAACAGGTCAAATCCGGTGAAATAGACATTTTAGTAGGCACACATAAGATTGTCAACAAAGACATCGAGTTCAAAGATTTGGGACTTTTGATCATTGATGAGGAGCAAAAGTTTGGGGTGAAAGTCAAAGACCAACTCAAAAATCTCCGAGTCAATGTGGATGTGTTGACACTTACCGCAACGCCAATTCCAAGAACTCTACATTTTTCTCTGATGGGCGCAAGAGACCTCTCAGTTATCGCCACTCCTCCACCCAACAGACAGCCGGTCACTACAGAGGTGCAAACTTTCCAAGAAGCGGTCATCCGGGATGCCGTGGCCTATGAATTGAGACGAGGAGGGCAGGTTTTCTTTGTACATAACCGTGTCGGAGAAATAGATAGCATCGCCAATCTCATCATGAAACTGGTACCCGATGCCCGAGTGATCGGAGCACATGGCCAGATGGATGGAGAAAAGCTGGAAAAAATCATGGTCGGCTTTATCAATCATGAATACGACGTCCTCGTATCGACCAATATCATCGAATCAGGACTGGATATTCCTAATGCCAATACCATCATCATCAATCGTGCGCACATGTTTGGTCTTTCGGACCTGCACCAGATGAGAGGTCGAGTAGGACGAAGCAATAAAAAGGCCTTTTGTTACCTACTTACCAGTCCGATGTCAGGACTCACGCCTGAAGCGCGAAAAAGGCTTCAAACCTTGGAGGAATTCTCTGATTTGGGAGATGGGTTCAAAGTAGCAATGAAGGACTTGGACATTCGGGGAGCAGGTAATCTCCTTGGCGCGGAGCAAAGCGGATTTATCACCGACCTGGGTTTTGAGATGTATCACAAAATCCTGGATGAGGCTGTTCAGGAACTTAAAGAGAATGAATTTGCCGCTTTGTTTGAAACAGATCTGAAAGAAAAAGTCAAAGTTTTGGTTCAGGACTGTACCATTGAGACAGACTTGGAGCTACTTATTCCCGAGGAATATGTCAGCAATATCAGTGAACGATTGGGCCTATATTCCAAGCTGGATGGGCTGAAAACTGAAGAAGAACTCGAAAAATTTGGACAGATGCTATCCGACCGGTTTGGACCACTCCCCAATCCGGTAAAAGACCTGATGGAAACGGTTCATTTACGTTGGCAAGCAGAAAGTCTTGGAATAGAGAAGCTTGTACTTAAAGGAAAGCAAATGAAGTGTTACCTTTTGCCTGCCAATCGGGATGACTTCTATTCTTCGCCTGTTTTTGGCAAGATCATGAAGTTTGCACAAGTACATGCTAAGGTCTGTAAAATAAAAGAATACAAAAACCGTTTGATACTGACCATCGAGGGAGTTTCAACGATTCAAAAATCTCTAAAAGTACTTGAGGAGATGAAATCTTGAGGGTTTTAATAAAATTTAACTGGCATAAATATTGTACTTCAGCCAACCGATTTTGTAAAACCAAGCCATTTGATTGGCGTGAAGTGGATTTATCGAAAAAGGTTAAAATTATTACGTTGGATGAAGAGTCCAACGACCCTATATTAGCAACTGAAATAGACCAAAACATTTGAACCTATGCGTCTAAACAACAAATCTTGGGGAATATTTGCCACGGCAATGATGCTGGCTTCTGCCTCCTTTCTGTCTTCCTGTCAAAAATCTCCTGGATATGGTCGTAGAACGGCCAACGATCCCGGAAAGCGCAGTGCGACAACAGGTGCAGACTTTTCCTTTGACGAACAAGACACAACCCAATTTTTTGTGTCAAAAAATGCAGAGCAAATCCCCGGGCCAAACTTGAAATTTATCCAAGGTGGTCGTACCGTATTAGGCTCTCAAGAAGAGGATGTGATGGCATTTCGAGATAACTTAGAAAGAACAGTCTCCATCGCCTCCTTCTACATGGACGAAACAGAAATGACCAATAATGACTATCGGGAATTTCTTTTTGACATGAAAAAAAGAGTCAGCGCAGACTCTCTGAAAAAATTAGAACCTTCTGAAAATGTTTGGTCTGGAGCAATGTCTTTTAATGACCTCTATCAGTCCTATTATTTCAGATTCCCAGGTTTCAATTTCTATCCTGTAGCAGGTGTCTCTTGGAAGCAAGCTTCTGCTTATGCCAAATGGAGAACTGAATTTGTCCAAGAACTTATCCGAAAAGACAGAGGATTGGATTCAACCATGACCAAAACTCAATTGATCGAGCGTGGGGTGGTAATGGCTGATTTCCGTCTACCAAATGAGGCAGAGTGGGAATATGCTGCAAAAGCAATGATTGGAACCCAATATTTGGACGAAAATCAAGAATATGGCCGGATCTATCCTTGGGACGGAAGAGGCATCAGAAATCCTTACAACGTGAAAAGAAAAGGTAAGCAAGGTGACTTCTTGGCAAACTTTAAAAGAGGACGAGGTGACTACGCCGGTATCTCAGGTAACCAAAGAAATGACGGTGAAATCCTTCCTACCAACGTGTACGATATGGCTCCAAATGATTTTGGACTTTACCACATGGCAGGTAACATGAATGAATGGGTGTATGACGTGTATCGCCCGCTCACCTTCCAAGATGCAGATGATCTCAATCCGCTGAGAAAAGACGGTGTCTATGACGAGGAGGAAAATTATGAGACTTCTTTGTTCACAGATGAAATGAGAGTGTACAAAGGCGGTTCTTGGAAAGATGTGGCCTACTGGTTAGCCCCAGGTACAAGAAGATTTATGCACCAAGATTCGGCCACCAACAATATCGGCTTCAGATGTGCGATGATCTCTATCGGAAATAAAGGCAAATAAGGTTTTATTAAATCTACTCAAACCCAGCTTTTCAGCTGGGTTTTTTTTGTTTTAGCGTTTTGGTTTGACCACTGAAGGATTTTTGGCTTTAGGATTTGTATCAATTCTCCTACCTTCCAATAGAATTAACCCAAATCATTTATGATCTACAAGACCTTCTTCAAAGGATTGGTTTTGGTGGCCTTGGCTTTTGCGCAGCCAATTTTTGCACAGACCACCTACCAGACACCTCCCAAATCAATTGCTGATTTATTTACTGCGCCAGCTACACCTTCGGTGACCTTCAATAAAGATGGTTCGATGATGATGATTCTGGATAGAACAGAGGCCCCATCGATAGAGGACTTAGCCCAGCCTGAGCTAAGAATCGGTGGTATTCGTATCAATCCTGCCATTTCCGGTCCAAGCCGGGCAGGAGGATTTACCAACATCAAAATCAAAAAGACCCGATCCGGAGAAGAAATCCAAATCAAGGGACTTCCATCGAATCCCAAAATGAATGGCTTTTCACTTTCACTGGATGAAAAGTACTTGGCATTTACCCAAACAGAAAGCAATGGCATTAGCCTTTGGGTAGTAGATATGACTACCTATGAGGCGAAAAAACTGACTGAACCTATCCTCAATCAGGTTTTCGGAAATTCAGTCGCCTGGCTTCCTGATAATAGCATCATCATCAAGGCAGTCAATCCATCGCGTGGAGCTATGCCGAAAGCTCCTTTGGCCCCAGCGGGACCAGTCATTCAAGAGACTTCAGGCAATGCAGCCCCAAGCCGAACCTACCAAGATCTCCTGGCCAACCCGTATGATGAGACACTTTTTGCTTACTTCATGGATTCCCAATTGATGAAAGTGAGCTTAGACGGGAGTAAATCACCCATTGGCAAACCAGCCATGATCAAATCTATGGATATCAGTCCGGACGGAAATTATTTATTGATTGAATCCATTCAGAAGCCATTCTCTTACTTGGTGCCCGCTGACCGATTTCCGTACTCCGTAGAAATTTGGACCACTTCAGGAGAGATTGTAAAAACACTGGCACAGATTCCCTTGGATGAAGTTCGTCCGACAGGTTTTGATGCCACTGTGACCGGACCAAGAGGAATAAGTTGGAGAGCAGATCAGGCGGCCACCTTGTACTGGGCAGAAGCTCAGGACAAAGGTGATCCCAAAGTAAAAGTAGTTGAGCGGGATATCGTGTACACGCTTTCGGCACCCTTTACCGGAGACAAGAAGAAACTAGTTGGAACAACCCTTCGATTTGGAGGAATTAACTGGTCAGATGATTCCTTTGCGATCCTGAATGAACGTTGGTTTGCAAGCAGAGTGGAAAAGCGATCGGTAATCAATCCATCCAATCCTGCACAAGCTCCGAAAGTCATCATCGAACGATCTTCCGATGACTTGTACAATGACCCAGGAAACCCTCTTTTCACAAGAAACGCTTTTGGAAGGAATGTTTTGATGAGAAAGGGTGAGTTGGTCTTTATGACTTCCGAAGGTGCCGGACCGGAGGGAAGTATGCCTTTTCTTTCAACCTTTAATACATCTACCAAGGAACAGAAAATCCTTTGGAGATCTCAGGCACCTTATTACGAAAGAGTGTCAAAAGTATTGGCTGCTGATGCCACCGAGTTCATTACCATCAAAGAAGGCACCGACCTTCAGCCTAACTATTGGTTGATTAATACCAAAAAGCGAATTGCCCCAATCCAATTGACCTCTTTTGCCCATCCGTATGAGTCGATCAAGGGAATCAAAAAGCAATTGGTAACCTATAAGCGAAAAGACGGACTCAATCTCTCGGCTGTGGTCTACACTCCTGAGGGGTACGATCCTGCCAAGGACGGAAGGCTACCTGTGCTGATGTGGGCCTATCCTCGAGAATACAAATCAGCTGCTGATGCCGCACAGGTTCGCGGGTCAAAATATACCTTTACCAGACTGAGTTGGGGCTCACCGATCTATTGGGTGACGCGAGGCTATGCCATCATGGATCAAACTGAAATGCCAATAGTAGGGGAAGGCGATCAGGAACCAAACGACTTCTTCATTGAGCAGCTGGTGGCCAATGCCGAGGCAGCCATCGATCATATTGTGGAATTGGGAGTTGGAGACAGAAATAGAATCGCCGTGGGAGGCCATTCCTATGGAGCATTTATGACTGCCAATTTGCTTTCACATACCAACATCTTCGCAGCAGGAATTGCTCGAAGCGGTGCTTACAACCGTACCTTGACTCCATTTGGATTCCAGTACGAGCAACGTACGTATTGGGAGGCTCCGGAGGTTTATTTCAACATGTCTCCGTTCTCTTTTGCAGACAAAGTAAAGACTCCAATCCTTCTGATCCACGGTGAGGCCGACAATAACTCAGGTACTTTCCCGATCCAATCCGAGCGTTATTACAATGCATTGAAAGGTCACGGGGCAACTACCCGATTGGTCTTCCTCCCTCACGAAAGCCATGGCTACGCTGCTAAAGAATCTGTCCTGCACACCCTGTGGGAAATGGATACTTGGTTGGAAAAATATGTGAAGAATAGAAAGTAATGGAGGTATTAAAAACCCCATAACTGATCGGCCCTGCCAGATTTTCAACAACTGGCAGGGCTTTTTTTATAGTATTTATTGGTTTTGATTAACTGGAGAAGACACCAAATTCCCTGACTACCTCCAAGGTCTTTTCCCTTTCTTCTATCATTCCCATGTGGCCTACACCTTGGAGTTCGATGTAGTGTGAAAAGGCATCTTGTTGCGCTCGACTCGCTTCTATTTTCACTGCCCCGTCTTCAGTTCCTGCGATCAGGAGTTTGGGTCCAGCAAAATTTTTCAGGATTTCCAGTCGATCTTTTCTGTCTCGCATCGCTCCCGCATAGGCAATCAGACCGTCCAAAGAGGAGCGCTTGGCATCTTCGATTGCTGATTCTATTTCTGCAGCTAGTTCTTCTCTTCTTTTTTCGGGAAAAAGCGGAGGTACAAAGGAAGTAACGAATTTTTCAACCCCATTTTTCTTCAAAAAAGTAATGGTTCGATTTCGCATTTCTTTTTTGTCTTCATCATCGGGAAACGCAGTAGAGTGAAACAATCCGACAGCTTTGATTCGACTGCCCATTAGCTCTAGCAGGGCTAACGTCACATAGCCTCCCAAGGAATGACCAATGACAATCGGATCAGCAATGTGATTTTCCTCCATCCATTCTTCCAACCGCACCGCAACTTCTTCCAAAGTGATCTGATCTCCAGAAATCGGTGAATTTCCAAATCCGGGAAGGTCAGGGCAAATCACACGAAAATTATCTGATAGCTCTTCTGCAAAGTAATTCCACATATTTCCGCTTTCGCAGAACCCATGAATAAGCACTAAAGGCTGACCGCTGCCTTTTTCAAAAAAATGAATCATACGAAGATTGAATTTAAGAAACGTGAACGTGCTCAGCGAGGCTTCTGACTGTGGCAGCAATTCCTTCCGGATCAAAACCGCACTCTCGGTGCAACTCGATCTGCTCACCATGCTCGATGATGTCATCAGGAATCCCCAAACGTTTAACCTGAGCTTGATAGCCATGATCCATCATCCATTCCAGAACCGCAGACCCAAATCCTCCCATCAGACATCCGTCCTCTACAGTGACTATTTTCTTGAATTTAGAAAATACCTCATGCAGCAAGTCGCTATCCAACGGCTTCACAAAACGCATGTCGTAGTGTGCAGGATTCAAGCCTTCCTTGACAAGAGATGCACAAGCTTCCATGGCGTAATTGCCCATGTGTCCAAGGGTAAGGATAGCAATGTCTTCACCTTCGCGAATGATACGACCTTGTCCTACTGGAATTTCTCTTAGAGGAGTCTTCCATTGGGGCATTACACCATTTCCTCTTGGGTATCTAATTGAAAACGGTCCACCGTAGGTAGAACCGGTAAACATCATATTTCGAAGCTCTTCCTCATTCATTGGTGATGCGACTACCAGATTTGGCACACAGCGGAAATAGGCAATGTCATATGCTCCATGGTGAGTAGGCCCATCTGCACCGGCAAAACCAGCACGGTCAAGACAAAATACCACCGGTAAGTTTTGGAGACAGACGTCATGAATCACCTGATCATAGGCCCGCTGCATGAACGAGGAATAAATGTTACAGAATGGAACCAGTCCCTGGGTTGCCATGCCGGCAGAGAAAGTCACCGCATGTTGCTCAGCGATACCCACATCAAAAGCCCGATCCGGCATCGCTTTCATCATGATATTCATGGATGATCCGGAAGGCATCGCTGGCGTGACTCCCATGATGCGGGAATCTTTTTCAGCTAATTCGACTAAGGTGTGACCAAAAACATCTTGGTATTTGGGTGCTTGAGGGGTAGTTGGCACTTTCTTGAAAATCTCACCGGTAACCTTGTCAAAGGTACCCGGAGCATGCCAAGTGGTTTTATTTCCGCTTTCTGCCGGGCCATAGCCTTTTCCTTTGACCGTGACACAGTGAAGGATTTTTGGTCCGGGGATATCTCTCATATCCTTGAGAATTTCCACTAAGTGATCCACATCGTGCCCATCTACAGGACCGAAATATCGGAGATTGAGCGACTCAAAAAGATTGCTTTGCTTAAGCACGGCTGACTTAACGGCACCTTCTACTTTGGAAATGATCTCCTGTGCACTGCTGCCAAACTTGCTCAGCTTGCCCAAAATGTTCCACACCTCATCTTTTACCTTATTGTAAGTGTGGGAAGTCGTGATATCTGTCAAATAGTCTTTCAGAGCCCCTACATTGGGGTCGATAGACATGCAATTGTCATTTAAGATGATCAGCAAGTTAGTTCCGCTGACGCCGGCATGATTCATCGCTTCAAAAGCCATCCCACCGGTCATCGATCCATCTCCGATTACGGCTACATGTTGGATATCGGTACCCTTGTATTTGGAAGCCATAGCCATGCCCAAAGCTGCTGAAATCGAAGTGCTCGAGTGACCTACACCAAAAGTGTCGTATTCACTTTCTTTTCGCTTTGGAAATCCTGACAACCCACCATACACTCGATTGGTATGGAATCTTTCTCTTCTCCCGGTCAGGATTTTGTGACCATAAGCCTGATGACCCACATCCCAAACCAACTGATCTTGAGGGGTATTGAGAACGTAATGAAGAGCCACAGTAAGCTCCACCACTCCCAAACTTGCCCCAAAATGGCCACCATACACAGACACATTATCCACGATAAAATGGCGCAACTCTTCACAGATTTGGACCAACTTCTCTTTAGGAAATTTCTTTAAATCTTCTGGAGTCTGTATTTGGGCTAGTAATGGACCAGGTGTGATCTGCATTTTCGATGTGGTTGGTGTCAAAGAAGGATAACTTCAAGTTGGAAAGTTTGTTTGCCATGCAAGCTAAATGCCTGAAATGTCGTCAAGATCCAATATTTCGTTTCCCTCCAATTAATTTACCTTAATTGAATATCTTTGGCTACGAGGTGGCAAAATTAACCCATTAAATTAAATATCCGGTGAGTTTCGAGATCAAATTACCCTTGTTCGAAGGACCATTCGACCTGATGCTCTTCTTCATCGAGCGGGATGAACTGGATATTTATGACATTCCGATCTCCAAGATTACCAATGACTTCCTGGATTATATCCATCAATTGGAAAAAATGGAAATCGAAGTTGCAAGTGAGTTTATACTTTTTGCAGCTACCCTGATGAAGATCAAATCACGGATGCTTTTACCTCGGCCTGAAATCAACGAGCATGGAGAAGAAGTTGATCCCAGGGAAGAACTGGTCAGAAATCTTCTGGAATACAAGAAATACAAATCTGTGGTAGAAGAACTCGCTCAGCTGGAGTCCGATCGGATGTCTAAAGAAAAAAGAGGTAATCTGGCAAAAGAACTTCAGGAATTGAGCAAGCTGGAAGATGTGGAGGCTGAGTTGCAGCATGTGGATTTGTACAAGCTCTTGAAAGTATTCCAGAAATGCATGGCGAGAATGGCCTCCAGATCAGAGGAAACCAAACATACTGTCATTCAGTATCCCTACACGATCGAACAGCAAAAAGACTTTGTTCTGGAAAAGATAAGTTTCAAACAACAAGTCCCATTTACTGAGTTTATCTCGTACAAACCAGATAAAATCTTTGTGATTTATACTTTCTTGGCTATCCTCGAACTCCTCCAACTTTCTCAAGTGACCATCATTATCGGAGAAGGATATAATAATTTTTGGGTGGAAAAAATCGAGCCTGTAGCAGTCTAAGTATGAAATTGGACAATAAAAAGATCCTTCAAACTCTCAACCCAAACAAAATCTGGGTTCCGGTCTTTATCGGATTGGCTATCGTTTTCGCCATGTTTTACATGGATCCAAACCTGACCTCAGCTAATCTGAAGGTCGTAGTAGATGCATCTCCTATTTTCATCTCGCTTGCTATATTGGTCATTTTTTTCAGAGACTTTGGTTATGTCTTTCGAATCAGAGAAATCACAGATCGTAAGCTGACTTGGACCAGAGCGATTTACGTAATTATCCTTTGGGAATTTGCATCGGCAGTGACTCCTTCTGTGGTGGGTGGTACTGCAGTGGCCATGTTCATTTTAAATAAGGAAGGCATCAAAATGGGCCGAGCAATTGCCTATGTGATGGTTACGGCTATTTTGGACAACCTTTTCTTTGTCATTGGAGCTCCGATTATTCTCTATTTTGCTCAAGGCAATATTTTCCCGGATAGTAAACTATTGGAATCTCAGTTGGGCAATAGTCTACAAGCCATTTTCTGGATCAGCTATTCGCTCTATGCTTCGTACAGCTTGGTCATGGCGGCTGCTTTATTTTACCGTCCTCGGGTATTCAAGTGGATTTTAATCAAAATCTTTTCCATCAAATTTCTTAGAAAATGGAAGCATGATGCACAGGAATACGGCAATCAAATTATCGAAGCCTCAAAGCAACTTTCAGGGAAAAGCTATACGTATTGGCTGCCGATTATTGGGGCAACCATTTTTATTTGGTCATCTCGATACCTGATGCTTAATGCATTGATTTGGGCTTTTGTGCCGATGGATGTATTTGACCACGTCATCGTATTTGCCAGACAGGTGATCATGTGGATCGTGATGATGATCTCACCGACACCGGGAAGTAGTGGCACCGCTGAATTTTTCTATGGTCAGTTTTTCGCCGAGTTTTTGGGGAAATACACTTTCGTGACGAGTATCGTGTGGAGATTACTTTCCTATTATCCATACCTGATTCTAGGAGCGATTTTCCTTCCTAGATGGATCCGGCAGGTTTTTTTCAAAAAGAAACACGCAGAAGACTAAATGCTCACTTCACTTTCCATCGCTCAACTCGAAGAAATCACCGGGGGAAAAGCCCAAGGAACTCGAAGAGATCAGCTGATTTCTCAAATCAGCATTGATTCGAGACAGATTCTGCATGCCGAGCAAACCCTCTTTGTGGCGCTGAGAGGAGCAAAAGCTGACGGTGCCGATTTTATCCCTGAGCTGATCGAAGAAGGTATTCGGGTATTTCTGGTACATGAAGATTGGAAGGTTAATGAAAATTGGGTGGATTGTGCCACCTTCATCTACACCAAGGATACCCGGCAAGCTTTACAGCACATTGCTGCTTTTCAAAGATCCAATTTCTCCAAACCCATCGTAGGAATCACCGGCAGCAATGGCAAAACCATTATCAAAGAATGGCTGGGCCAAGTGCTCAGTCAACGATTTGCGGTGGCCAAAAGCCCGAAAAGCTACAATTCGCAGGTAGGGGTACCGCTCTCTATTTTTGGTATCCAACCTTACCATCAAGTGGCGATTTTGGAGGCAGGCGTCTCCAAATCCGGAGACATGGAGACCCTGTCCCAAATGATTTTACCTGATTTGGGAATTTTCACCAACATCGGGTCAGCGCATGAGGAAGGTTTTTCTGGATTACAACAAAAAATCCAAGAAAAACTGAAGCTATTCAGCGCATCAAAACTTCTGATCTATTGCAAAGATCATCAGCACCTTACTAAAGAAATTGAATCACAAATCTCTTCTGAAAAACTGATCTCTTGGTCCAAAAAACCAGGAGCAGATTTCAGTGTCTCCTGGAAAACGCTGGAAGGAAAAACCCGGATCGCCTTAATGAAAAGCGACCTGAACACCATGACCTTTCAGGTTCCATTTATGGATCAGGCATCCTTGGAAAATGTCACCCATGTGATCATCGCAGCGCTGACCTTGGGAGAGGATATACTGGCAATTCAGGAAGGTCTGAACCACTTGAAGCCGGTGGATATGCGCCTGACCCTAAAGCCGGGTCTAAATGATTCGCTTCTCATTGACGACACCTACAACAATGACTTGGCGGGGCTAAAAGTAGCCTTGGAATTCATGAGCCAGCAGCGGCCCAAGCGGTCCAAGATCTTGATCATCTCAGACTTGCTACAGCAGGGCTTGCCCGAAAAGATTTACTCAGAAGTAGGTGAATTAATTCAGTCTTATGGCCTGGACCAGATCATTGGAGTAGGTTTAGAGGTGAAACGCTTGGAAAACCTTTTCCCCGAAAAATCAAAAACCTATGCCTCCACGGAGCAATTTTTGCAAAATGTGGATCCCGAAAGTTTCCAAAATGACCTGCTGCTGATCACAGGAGCGCGCTCATTTGCTTTCGAAAAAATCGTGAATCGCCTGCAACAACGAATTCATGGCACCACCCTGGAGATCAATTTAAATGCACTCACCCATAACTTCAACTTTTACAAAAAGCAAATCAAACCCGGAACTAAGCTAATGGTCATGGTCAAGGCTTTTGCCTACGGCGGAGGAGCGGCCGAGATCGCCAACCACATCCAAACCATGGGGGCAGACTACCTAGCAGTGGCTTTTTCAGATGAAGGGGTTGCTTTAAGAAAGCAGGGAATTCGCCTTCCCATCATGGTGCTTAATCCTGTTGAGGAATCTTTCGATTTGCTTAGGGAGTTCGACCTTGAACCCGTGGTATTCAGCCCTGAGTTTCTCAAAAAACTTGGACTCTATGCCCGACATCATCAGATCCAACTTTCGATTCACCTCGATTTGGACACAGGAATGCACCGTTTAGGCTTTGAGCAAAAACACTTGCAAGATCTGAAAAAACTGATTTCTGAATTTCCAGAGTTGAACATCGCTAGCCTTTACACGCATCTGGTGGGAGCGGATGAAGAAGTTCACCACGATTTTTCAATTCAGCAGTTGGATCAGTTTATGTCCATGAAGTCTGAAGTGGAGTCTATATTAGATTACAAACCACTGATTCATGCCCTAAACTCCGCAGGAATTATCCGCTATCCTGATTACCAAATGGACATGGTGCGTTTGGGTATTGGGCTTTATGGCGTGGAAGTAACAGGAAAACACGACGCTTCACTTAAGCCGGTAAGCACGCTAAAAACTACGATCTCACAGGTTAAAGAATTGCCGGCCGGTGCCACCGTAGGATATTCCAGAAAGGGAATCTTGCCTTTTGGAGGGAAAATCGCCACTCTGGCTATCGGCTATGCAGACGGATATGATCGTAGATTCTCCGGAGGAAATGGCTATGTGCTTATTCGAGGAAAAAAAGCCCCGGTGATCGGGAATGTCTGCATGGATATGGTCATGGTAGATGTCTCTGATTTTTCTGAGGTAAAAGCAGGTGATGAAGCCATCATTTATGGCGAGCAAATTTCACTCAAGGAGCTTGCAGACCAGATAGGGACGATCCCTTATGAACTTTTGACCAATATCAGCACCCGAGTCAAGCGGGTTTATTACCTCGATTGAGGATGAATTTTCTTAACTTCCTGAATGAAGCTGAGTAAAAAATACCTCGCCCACATCGTCTTTGAGTCAAATGATCCCGCATCAAAAACGTTTGATATTGCCCTTTTGGGGATCATTATTGGATCTATCATGGTAGCTGTCCTTGACTCGGTGCAAGATCTTCATCGGGAATATGGGCGACTGTTTTATGTGCTGGAGCTTTCCTTTACTTTTTTATTCACCGTAGAATATGCTCTTCGGGTTTGGCTAACCAGCAAAACCCTGAAGTATGTCATCAGCTTTTATGGTATCGTTGACTTATTGGCCATTTTGCCTGTTTACCTCAGTTTCTTCATTGCCAATACCCAACTTCTATCTGTCATCCGTGCGCTGAGATTACTCAGAGTAATCCGAATTCTAAAACTGGGAAGATATCTTGCTGAGGCGGATTTCTTAAGAGAATCGCTGAAAGCCAGCGCTGCAAAGATTCAGATTTTCCTATTCACCGTATTGACCATTGTCTTGGTCATGGGTACCCTGATGTTTGTGATTGAGGGACCCGAGCATGGATTTACAAGCATACCCGTGAGCATGTATTGGGCTATTGTCACCCTGACCACAGTGGGCTTTGGAGATATTACCCCGTCCACGCCGCTGGGCCAATTGATGGCCTCGCTCATCATGCTACTTGGCTATGCGATCATCGCTGTTCCCACAGGGATTGTGAGCTCGGAAATGGTACGCAGGAGAAAGCCAGAGCATTTTGAATCACTCAAATCCTGCACCTTCTGCGGATTTGAGCGGGTGGAAGAAGGAGATTCTTTTTGTAGAAAATGCGGAAATGAAGTTAACTAAGGCAACCTCTTTTTCCAACCCACCTGCTGTGCCGAATAAATACTTCCCCGCCCGCTGAATACAAAAGCAACCAAACAAGCTATTCCCAGATAAATCCCCGCTTGGTATCCAAAGAGCTCCATTCCCATCACAGTACAGGCTATAGGGGTATTGGTCGCTCCGGAAAAAACTCCCACAAAACCACATCCTGCCAACAAGGCCAAAGGCAGAGGTATCCAAGCGGAAAGTGCATTTCCCAGAGTCGCTCCAGTGAAAAATAATGGGGTCACTTCCCCACCCTTAAATCCTGAACCTAGTGTAAGCCCAGTCAATCCTGTTTTGGCCAGAAAATCATACCAAGGCAACGGGGTCTCAAATGCCTCCATGATTCTAGGGATTCCCAGCCCAATGTAGGTGTAGGCTCCTGTTGAAAAAACAATCATGGCCACTATTGCTCCACCTATGACAGGACGAAGCGGAGGGTAGGAAATAGTTTTTTTGAAAACATCACCGACCAAATGACCCGTCTCAGCAAAAAGCCTCGCAGCAAGTCCAAATGCTATTCCTGCAGGAATAATCCACAGTAAGTTAATTAAAGTATGAGGAGCAATTTCAGCAATGGCATAGCTTGTATGCCCAATGCCCCAGCCCAACTCGCACACCCAATGGGCTACAAAGGCAGTCCAGAACGCTGGAAAAATAGATCTCGGACGAAACTTTCGGTTGAACATCCATTCCAGTGAAAAGACAGCTCCTGCCAATGGAGTCCCAAAAACGGATGCGAAGCCTCCCGCTACGCCGCAAATGAGGATTATTCTCCTGCTTTCCACATCCAGCGAAAAGCACTTGGTCAGTTGATCGGCAAGTGAACCTCCCATCTGAACTGCCGTACCTTCTCGTCCGGCTGATCCACCAAAGAGGTGGGTGAATATAGTCCCAAAAAGCACCAAGGGAGTCATTCGAAGCGGAATGGGATTTTTACTTTGGTACAGTTCTTCCAGAAGCAAATTATTACCCTTCACAGAATTGGCCCCATAATGGTGATAGATATAGCCGATACCGAATCCTACGGCAGGCAAAAGAGCCAAAAGCCATTGGTGACTGTCTCGAAAATCTGTAGCTACAGAAAGCAAAGCCAAAAAAATAGCTGAAGCAGTACCGGACAAAATGCCCACCAAAGTGCCTAATCCGAGCCAATTCAAAAGGTATCTTATCAAGGGATGCTAGTTGAAGGATCTTAAGATGGCACAAAGAACGGAGCGTGTCCAATAATTTGAAATAAAAATCTGAATATTGGCCCAACTCCACTGAACGGACGCCTGTCGCAAAAGCGAACAGGTCAACCAAAGCCGTGATTATGGGTTAAGTAAAAAAACGAAGTATGCAACACATTCTCATCACAGGAGGCTCAGGTCTGGTAGGTCAGCAAATCACCCAGCTACTGGAAAAGAAAGGCTATGAAGTGGCTTGGCTAAGCCGGAGCGCTCAAGGAAAAAAGTCGTTCCTATGGAATGTTGAAAAAGGTGAGATCGATCCCAATGCCATTGAATGGGCTGACGCAATCATCCATCTAGCAGGTGCGGGAGTAGCGGAAAAGCGCTGGACTCCTGAGCGGAAAAAACTCATTTTGGAATCCAGAACTCAAAGCACTCAATTGCTTTTTTCAGCCATTGAAAAATCAGCGAAAAAGCCAAGTACCTTTATCTCTGCTTCTGCAGTGGGGTATTATGGATTCAATACCGGTACTGCTCTGGTAGATGAAAGTAGCAGGCCTGGAAGTGATTTTTTGGCAGAGGTGGTCATCGCTTGGGAAAACGAAGTGAAAAAAATGGAATCCCTCCAGTTGCGTACCGTTCTGCTACGAATCGGAATCGTGCTCGACGCTGAGGGAGGTGCCTTGGGAGAAATGCTGAAGCCTCCAGTGGCAGCTCCTTTGGGTTCGGGTGACCAGTGGATGAGCTGGATTCACATCGAGGATTTGGCGAGGATGTTTGTATTTGCTTTGGAAAAAACCACCCTGCAAGGAATATTTAATGCCGTCGGCCCAAATCCAGCCACCAATCAACAACTCACCAAAGAAGCCGCAGCCGCAAAAGGAAAACCCTATTTGGGAATTGGCGTGCCAGGATTTGCCCTGAAACTGGTCCTAGGTGAAATGGCCGCGATGGTATTAGGTGGAAATCGGGTATCCAGTCAAAAAATTCAGAAGGCAGGATTTGAGTTTGAGTTTCCAGAGTTGAAAACTGCGCTGAAGGATATTTTTTCAAGAAAATCTTAAAGGCGTCTATTTCTACCTATTGCAAACCATAAAACAGTACCAAGAAAAGGCACCAAGAAGACGATCAAAATCCAGATCAACTTGTCGGTTTGATTGGCAAACCTGCTCCTGACCACATCATATATGGTGAAGGCATAAACCAATAATCCGAGGGCCTTCCACATCAGTAGCCTACTTTGGTGTTTTTACCCAAAACCAGATAAACCAAAGGACCGATGATATGGGCAAACAGTAAAATCACAATCCAAATCAGCTTCATGTTCTGATCTTTGAAGTTGGACCTGATCACATCTATCACACAATACACCCAAAGGAGAAAATAGATCAGGGAAAAAAGCAGCATGATGATCAGAAATCCGCCGCCGATGTTTTGAATAAAAGTGAGTGTCATTTTTTCTTGAATTTATCAGATGAAAATCGGGTGAAATCAGCTTGGAAGCTACGTTTTACTTTCCCTTTTTTACTCAATCCCAGGTACATAAGTGGTCCAAGAAATGGGACAAAAACGATCAGGATGACCCATATCAACTTTTGATTGGGCTCCACAAACTCACTTCTCAAGCAATCGAAAAGTGTATACACCCAAAGTCCAATCAATAATAGGCCCGAAAGTTGCCAAAGCATCAATCCGTATCCAGGAATTATCAAATCCATATTGCTTCTTCTATTATTTTTACCACCGATCTAAAATAGCTTTTTTCTAAAGTTTTAAACAAGAATTTAGTCGAAAGTTTACCAATTTACCCTATGAGACGATTTTCCTTTGTCTTTCTTTTGGCCCTAGTTGCCAATTTCAGCTGGGCTCAAGACCTGAGCTTCTACCTGCCAAAAGGCTACACCTACAACCCTGCTGTACCTACTCCAAAGCAAGTCTTAGGATATGAAGTAGGCGAATGGCATGTGACACATGATCAGCTGGTCACTTACATGAAAGCCGTGGCGGCCTCCTCCGATCGGGTGAAATTTGAAGAAACAGGAAGATCCTACGAAAAGCGTCCGCAGACACTGCTGACGATCACTTCCCCTGCCAACCTAGGCAAACTCGATCAAATCAAAGCCGAACGAGCAAAACTCAGAATACCTGGCTCCTCTGTGAATATCCAAACTATGCCTGCGGTCATGTTCATGGGCTATTCTGTGCACGGCAATGAACCAAGCGGCGCCAACGCTGCTTTAGTCGCTGCCTATCACTTTGCGGCAGCTAATGAAATTGCTACTGAGTTGGAAAATATCGTCCTTCTCCTAGACCCAGCCATCAATCCCGACGGACTTAATCGTTTTGCTTCTTGGGTCAATTCCCACAAAGCGTACATCATGAACGGTGATCCCGCTCAGCGCGAACTCAACGAGGCCTGGCCTAGAGGACGTACCAATCATTATTGGTTTGACCTCAACCGAGACTGGTTGCCCGTACAGCATCCCGAATCCAGAAACCGTGTGAAGGTCTTCCAAAGCTGGTTGCCCAATATCCACTTGGATTTTCATGAGATGGGGACGAACAGTACCTTCTTTTTCCAGCCCGGAGTACCTTCTCGAGTCCATCCTTTGACTCCAAAGAAAAACTTTGAACTCACCGAGAAAATTGGCACCTATCACGCCAAAGCCCTCGACCAAATTGGTTCACTCTACTATAATCAGGAGAATTACGATGATTTCTATTATGGAAAAGGCTCCACCTATCCGGATGTACAGGGATCAATCGGGATTTTGTTTGAGCAAGCCAGCTCCAGAGGTCACTTGCAGGAAAGTGCCAATGGCATGCTGAGCTTCCCATTCACGATCAGAAATCAGTTTACCGCCAACCTATCTTCGTATCAGGCAGCCAAGGAAATGCGGGTAGAGCTCAATCAGTGGATGAAGGATTTCTACACCGAAATCAAAAACGAAACCACTGCGGATGTCAACAAAGCCTACATTTTCGGAGCTAAAGAGGATGACGCCCGAAGCTTTCACCTGGCAGACCTGATTCTTCAGCACGACATCAAGGTGTTTGCCTTGAAAGAGGATATCACCGTTAACGGAAAACAGTTCAAAAAAGAAAGTTCCTACATCGTACCTGCCGATCAGCCCCAGTATCGATTGATCAAGGCCATGTTTGAGACACGGACCACGTTCCAGGACAGCTTGTTTTATGACATTTCGGCTTGGACCTATCCCATGGCTTTCCACTTGGACTTCATGGCTCTGAACAGCAAGATTCTAAACCTTGCCAGTGTCAGTCAGGTGGACAAAAACAGCTTTGCGCAAGCACCCGGAAAAGTGATCGGACAGCCCGGCGCCTATCAGTATGCGATGGAATGGACCGATTATTACGCTCCTAAAGCGGCTTATCAATTATTGAAAGCAGGATTTTTAGTGAGAGTATCCAATGCTGAATTTTCTACGGCTGAAGGAAAAACCTTTGGAAGAGGAACCCTTCTGATCGATAAAGGAGAAAGTGGAATGGATAATCAAGGCTTTTTTGCGAAGCTCCAGGAAATCGCCCAAGGATCCCACGTAGACATTCATGCGCTGATGACCGGATATACCGGTGGTGCCAATTTGGGATCCACCTTCATGGCTCCTTTGAAAACTCCGACCATCGCGCTGTTGGTGGATGGTGGAGTAGACAGTGGCGAAGCGGGCGAAATCTGGCATTTGCTCGATCAGCGGATGAAAATGCCGGTAACACTTCTTCCCCTGGATGCAGTCGCCAGTTCCAATTTGGCAAGATACAATGTCATCCTCATGGCGGACGGAAGCTACAGCAGACTTGGTCAGGCGGGAGCTGCAGCCATCAAAAATTGGGTAAGTCAAGGAAATACACTCGTGGCCAAAGGTGGGGCTTTGCGCTGGTTGGCTCAGAATGAAATCGGTAATTTCACTTTCCGCACGGTGGAAAACGAAGAAAAAGGACTTCAAAAGAGTTATGCTGACTTCGAAAATGCCACGGGATCCAAGCAGACGTTTGGGGCGATTTTCAAAGCAAACTTGGACACGACCCATCCAATAGGCTATGGCTACACAGAAAAGGAAATCTATACTTTCCGAAATGACAATTTCTTCCTTGAGCCATCAGCAAATCCATATGCCAATCCACTAGTCTACACTGCCAACCCGCTGGCATCGGGATACCTTCACGCAAGTAATCTACCCGGGGTGAAAGAAAGCGCTGTAATCCGAGTTGCGGGTCAAGGCCGTGGCCGAATTATCGGCTTTGCGGACAATCCCAACTTCCGCGCCTTTTGGTTTGGCACGAACAAACTCTTTATGAATTCCATCTTCTTCGGTCAAGTGATCGACGGAGGCACTACTCGATGAGACATCAAAAATCCCGGATTTGCCTCCGGGATTTCTTTTTTTCCACTCAAGGAAATTTAAATCTAAATTGAACTGATCTAAGTTTAACCGCTCATGAAGAAAGCACTACCCATTTTCGCTGCCTTGTTCCTTTCTGCAGGAATACTCACCACCCAAGAAATGGGCTTTGAGGAATATAATCCGCCCTCCACGCTGAAAGTCCCCCAAAACCCGGTGACACGTGCAAAATTCCCCTTTATTGACATCCACAGCCATCAGGGAGGAATCAACAAATCCCGAATCGATCAGCTTCGCTCCGAAATGGACGAGCTCAACATGGGCATCATGATCAACCTAAGCGGGCGGGGTTTTGGTCAAGGAAACAGCAATGCCCAGCAGGAATACATCCGAGGCATGATGGGTGAGTTTAAGACGCACGCTCCTGGCAGATTTATGGTCTTCACTAACCTAAATTTTAACGGGTTTGGTGATCCAAACTGGACTGCGTTGGCAGTAAAAGAACTTGAGGAAGATGTAAAGGCAGGTGCTGTTGGTCTCAAGATTTACAAAAGTCTGGGCCTCACCTCCAAAGACAATAAGGGTAATCGTATCCCGGTGGATCATCCTGATCTGGACCCGGTCTGGGCAAAAGCTGGAGAACTCGGAATCCCTGTACTGATTCACGCAGCAGACCCTGCTCAGTTTTGGCAGCCGATGGATGCCAACAATGAGCGTTGGTTGGAACTAAAACTTCACCCCAATCGTCGCCGATCTGATACTGATCCTGCTCCGTTTGAGCAGATCATTGCTGAGCAGCACCGTGTGTTTGCCAAGCATCCTAAGACAACGTTCATCAATGCACACATGGGTTGGATGGCCAATGACCTCGATGCCGCCGGTGCCCATTTGGACAAATACCCGAATGTGAACTATGAAATCGGAGCCATCATTGCCGAGCTCGGCCGTCAACCCCGTCGGGCCAAGGAGTTTTTCATCAAGTATCAGGATCGCATTCTTTTTGGAAAAGATGCCTACAATAAAGAGGAGTTTTACACCTACTTCCGAGTGCTAGAGACAGAGGATGAGTATTTCCCTTACTACAAAAAGTACCACGCCTTCTGGAGCATGTATGGATTGGGCCTGCCAGACGATGTGCTGAAAAAAGTCTATTATAAAAACGCACTCCGCATTGTCCCAGGATTGGATAAGACCTTGTTTCCTGAGTAATCGCAGACCATTGCTTTCAGTAGAAAAGCCACGGATGCACAGATAAATAATGGTCTGTGCATCCGTGGCTTTTTCTTAGATGTTGAAATAAATTACCTCTCCTCTGATTTTCGCTGATCTAGAAAATCTGCGAAGATCCGCGACTTTTTCTGCGCAGATCTGCGGAAAATGTCCATTACCTTTCAAAAAAAGTCCTGCTCCGATAGCAATCGGAGGAAAAGCAGGACAGCTTGGAAGAGTTGCCACAGATGCACAGATAAAAAATCTGGGAATCTGTGGCACCTTTCCTTTAAAACTTCATCCTCAATCCCAATAGGAAGTTCGTCCCTGCCTGTGGATAGTAGAAGTTTTCCGTCACCAATTCACGGCCATTTCCTCCTGGAACAAAATAGCTAAAGGTGTAGCCATTTGGTTCATAGAGTTCATTGAAGAGATTGTTGATCAGCAAGTTGACTTCCAATCCTTTGAAGAATCTCGGTGTAGCCGAATAGCTGATTCGCAAATCGTTGGTAAAGAATGCGTCCAGTGATCTGGCTTCATTGGCTGTATTGTCCAAAAACTGTCGGCCTACGTATTTGCTCAGCCAGTTGAGAGACAAGTTTTTGCTAGGCTTGTACTCGATGATCGCCGAGCCCACCACATTCGGTGAAAAGGCAATGTCTGTATTCGTATAAGTAAAGGTTTCTTGTCTGAAATCATCCACGCTGTAGTCATCGATGAACTCGGTAAACTCCCGGATTTTGTTTTGGCTGAGCGTAAGATTTCCTCCAAAGGTCCAAGCAGATGAAAGTTGGTATGCACCATCCAATTCGATACCCGCACGGTAGGAAGAAGCTACATTTTCGCGGATGTAGGCACCTACATCGTTGATCTGACCAGTTAGAATCAGCTGATCTTTGTAGCCCATGTAGTAGAAGTTGGCATTGTAGCTGAAGCCTCCTGCCTTGGCACGGACACCGGCCTCCACGTTATTCAGGCGCTCAGGTCTGGGTACTTCGGTGATGGGATTGTCTGTAAAATCCGAACGGGTGGGTTCTCGGTTGGCCACGGCATAGCTTGCGTACCAGGTTTGATTTCCTTTTTCATAAGAGAATCCAAACTTGGGATTGAAAAAGGTATAATTGGCCTGTCCGTCCACAATTCTCAGATCATCATTGACACCGATAAAGGAGTAATTGATCCCTCTCAACTGTAAGTCTCCAAAGAGATTCAAGCCCGGCTTGATCTCATAGGTTGCTTTGGTGTAGATATTCCGATCATCCTTGATGGCATTGTTGTCGTAGTACCGATCGCGGATATTGGTATTACCCGCAAATCGAGCCCAGATAATTTCTCCAAAATGACCTCCATCGTAGCGATTGGCACCGCCACCGATGATAAAGTCCAGCTTACCATCCGTAGATACATAATTTGCCGAACCGACGAATCCGTAGAAATCATTGTCCAGCCAACGGCGGCGGATGATATCGGACCGGGAAATGACCTCATTGCCAACCACCACATTGGGTAAATTGTAACGAGATAGACGATCATTCTCCCTGAACTGCTCATAATAGCCTCGGCCGTAGGTGTAATGAAGAGCGAGATTCGTTTTCCAATTGGATCCGACTTTTCCGGTGTAAATCAACTGGTAATGATCCTGCTGGTAATTGTCGGTTTCGTTGTCGTAGGTGTAAAAATTATCTCTTCTGTCTGTTTTCAGCTTGGATTCGGGAAGACCATACCAGCTT
Organism: Algoriphagus aquatilis; assembly: GCF_042657405.1. Lineage (NCBI taxonomy): Bacteria > Pseudomonadati > Bacteroidota > Cytophagia > Cytophagales > Cyclobacteriaceae > Algoriphagus > Algoriphagus aquatilis. The sequence goes on along the minus strand of NZ_JBHSKS010000004.1, from coordinate 304,390 downwards.
TGGTAAGTTTGCTCCCTTCCTGAGAAGGCAACGAGCTTAATGACGCTTTTTTCTCCATAATATCCACCAGATACAAACCAGCTATTTAGATCAGAAAAGGCTCGATCCACATAGCCATCAGATGTGATTTTGGAGAGGCGGGCATCGACTGCAAAACGGTTATTAAGTAGGCCGGTTCCAGCTTTGACGGTATGTCTCCAAGTATTGAAAGATCCGAAACCATTGTCCAGCTCTGCATAGGCTTCATCCCTTCGGGTGTCTGTCTGAAAGTTGAGACTAGCGCCAAAAGTGGCTGCCCCATTGGTGGAAGTTCCCACTCCACGCTGGATTTGGACATTTTCGACCGAGGAAGCAAAGTCCGGCATATTTACCCAAAAGACTCCATGTGATTCTGCATCATTGAGTGGAATACCATTAATGGTCGCATTAATTCGAGTTTGGTCAGAACCACGGATTCGAAGTCCCGTATAGCCAACGCCCGCCCCGGCATCGGAATAGCTCACTACGGATGGTGTAAAATTGAGCAAAATGGGAATATCCTGTCCCAAATTTCGCTTGGCAATTTCAGACTTATCCACATTGGAAAACGTCGTTGGGGTACTGCCAGAAGCTCTTGTTGCCGATACGATAAACTCCTCTGTCAGGAAGTCTTTTGCTTCAAGTTTGACAACCAAGTCACCGGTGAAAGGAATGGCAATGGTCAGTCGCTCGGTCTCATAGCCAAGGTAAGAAACCCGGATTTCAAGATTTCCCTGTGGTAGTTTATTGAGGGTAAATTGTCCATTTTCATCGGTAACCGTGCCCCGATTGGCTGTTTCGGTCCATACCGATGCTCCCACCAAAGGCGCATTGCTTTTGGCATCCACTACTTTTCCGCTGAGGCTGGTTTGTGCCCAAGCAGTCAAACTGGCCAGATAAAGAATCAAGCCTAGAACTGTTTTATTCATGATTACTTTTCCCTTTCGGGTGTTTGAGTGAAACATTAGAAAACCCAGGGGAGGTTTTCCGTGATTGTTTACCCGTTTTGCGAAGCGGTACAGCAAACAAATCCAACGAAGGCTAGCACTTCGGCAGAATCAATTCACATGTACGCTACGCTTTCTCATTTCCCTTCGCCGGCATTACCCGGATCAGGTCGTATGGGTATGATCTCAGCCCGTTGTATTAAGGCACCCCTTATGATCTAGAAGCAAAGGTACGAGCGAAAAGTTTTTTTCCAAGGCCTTCTGATCAATCGAACAGGGTAATCTCTTTCAATAATTACCATTCTATCCTAATGTGAAAAAAAAGCAGGTCAAAAATTTCACCATGAAGAGAATTAAGGACATTAAGAGTTGCCTTTAAAGCTAATAAATGTGGAATTTTCCCCAGAAAAAGATTAGTCGATGTTCTTAATTTTCTCAATGGTTTACATCTATTGATTTTCAAAAGGAACTTACTAGATCCTTTCCTTCCATCTTTTAAAAAACCAAATGTTTAATGCAATTTCCCTGATCAATCACTTTTTTATAACTTCAAATTCAAACCTCAAACCCATAACCAAATGCGCCTTTACAAACTGACTTCCGGAACCCTTTTGGAGACTGATTCTGAGATTTTTCTGGGTCCCGAATTGGATTGGGATCAACTCCTAGGACGGGAACATTTGCCCCAATTGCTTAAATCTGAGGCTACCCATTGGGAAAGAATTTCTGAAAGAGAAGCCGAGCAACTCAAATCTGAAGGCCTTTTGGCACCCATGGGAAATCAGGAAATCTGGGCTGCTGGAGTGACCTACTACCGAAGCCGAACAGCCCGCATGGAGGAATCCAAAGATGCTGGAGGAGCGGATTTTTACGACAAAGTGTATGTAGCCGATAGACCCGAGCTATTTTTCAAAGCCACGGCCAGCCGAGTTACCAATCCGGGTGAGACGGTTAATATTCGAAAAGATTCCACTTGGGATGTGCCCGAGCCTGAGTTGACTTTGTTGATATCCCCGTCGGGAAAAGTACAAGGATTCACGGTAGGCAATGATATGAGCAGCCGAAGTATCGAGGGCGAAAATCCGCTCTATTTGCCTCAAGCAAAGGTGTATCAGGGCTGCGCATCGGTTGGACCTTGTATTTTACTTCAGGAAGAAATGCTTGACGACTCCACCAAAATCAGTTTGGAAATTCTAAGAGGCGGAAAAACCGAAGCATCAGGTGAAACCACTTTGGCTCAAATGAAACGAAAGCCACAGGAACTTGCCAATTGGTTGTTCCGAGCCAATACCTTCCCGATCGGTTGCCTGATGATGACAGGAACAGGCATTGTGCCGGACAATTTTACCTTACAGGCTGGTGACGTGGTGAAGATCACCATTGAAGGCATCGGAACATTGGAAAATAAGGTAGGATTGATCTAAACGATGTCACTTTACTTTCAAAAACAACTCAAACTTCCTAATTATCCTCAAGGCTACCACCTGATTACTGATCTGGTGGTACGGTCTATTCCTGAAATAAAGGAAATCCGAATCGGATTTTTGCAGGTGTTTATTCAGCACACTTCTGCGGGGCTGTGCATCAATGAAAACGCTGATCCGACGGTAAGAAAGGATTTTAAGACTTTCATAAATGAATTAATACCAGAGACTTATCCACGATTTGTCCACAAAGATGAGGGTGCAGACGACATGCCGGCGCATATCAAAAGTGCTTTTTTCGGTACAAGCGTTCAGATTCCCATCAGCGGTGGAAAACTTGCCTTAGGAATCTGGCAGGGGATTTATCTTTGTGAATTTAGGCACCATGGAGGCCTTCGAAACTTAGTCCTTACTGCTTTTGGCACTTCCTAATCCATTGAAAATCCTTGATCACCATTAATAAAATTCCTTGGATTGGCTGTTGAAGCAAACTTATTTTTGCACGATTACGACCTTACATGAAAATTAAATTTGTACTGATTATACTGACAGGATTTCTTTTAGTCAGTCATGCTCGATCTCAAAGTTTACCTGCTCGGAACGCATTTGCATTTAAACTCAAAGAACCTATCCAATTGGATGGCATTCTTGATGAGGCAATATGGACAGATCCGGAAGGTTGGAACGGGAACTTCAGACAATATTTTCCCTCAGACACTTCCAAATCCCCGATAAATACCCGTGTCAAGGTCGCATTCGATGCTGAAAATCTGTACCTGGCTGCCGTGATGGAAAATAACGGCCCACGAAACTATGTATCTACTTCACTTAGAAGGGACTTTCGGGGAGAGCAAAACGATGCGATTGTTTTTGTTTTGGACACCTTCAATGATAAAACCAACGCATTTCAGTTTGGAGTAAACCCATACGGGGTACAAAGGGAAGGACTTGTGTCGAACGGAGGTACAAGGTCAGAAGACCTAAGCTTAGCATGGGATAACAAATGGTTTTCAGAGGCAAAAATCTTTGAACAACATTGGCAGGTCGAAGTAATTATTCCGCTTTCAACGCTTCGGTTTAATGAAGGTGCCCAAAACTGGAATGTCAATTTTTATCGAATAGACAGTCACTACGGCGAGCGAAGTACATGGTCTCCCATCCCGAGAAATATCCCGATCATTTCCACAGCTTTTCTCCAAAAGCTCATTTTCGAAGAGCCTCTCAAGAAAAAAGGTTCGGCCAACGTCTCCCTCATCCCTTATGTGGCCGGTAGAACTTCCCGTAATTTCTTGGAAGGAACTCAAGAAAACCTAACACCGGCAGTAGGTGGTGACGCCAAAATCGGGATAGGACCTGCGTTGAACCTCGACCTTACCTTCAACCCGGATTTTTCTCAGGTAGAAGTAGATCAACAAGTGACCAATTTGGATCGTTTTGAGATCTTTTTCCCGGAGCGAAGACAGTTCTTCCTTGAAAATGCTGACCTCTTTGAAAGCTTTGGACAACCCCGATCCAGACCCTTTTTCTCCAGAAGAATCGGAGTGGACATAGACTCCGCAACCGGTCAAAATGTGCAAAGCAAAATCATCTACGGCGCCCGACTCAGCGGAAAACTTAATGAAAACTGGCGTATCGGTGCCATGAACATGCAAACGGCTACGGATGAAGATGCCGGAATCGTTGGAAAAAATTTCACCGTGCTGGCCCTTCAGAAGAAGGTATTTACCCGATCTAATCTAGGGCTGATCTACGTGAATAAGGAGTCGCTGGCACTCGATGAATTCAAACAGCTATTTGATCCCACTGCCTATAACCGACTAATCGGTGCAGATTACAACCTCAACTCGTCCAATGGAAAGTGGACTGGAAAGGTCTTCTACCATCGGACATTTGAGTCAGCGGATGTGGAAAAACCCTATTCCTTTAATGCCTACATGCTCTTTACGGACATCCATTGGAACTGGACCTTTAGCTTTCAGGATGTAGGAAAATCCTTTAATCCCGAAGTAGGCTTTGTGCCTCGCGTGGACTTCAAGCGATTAAATCCTGACGTGACTTACTTGTTTTATCCCAAATCCAAGTTGATCAACCGACATGGTCCAAAGCTGGAGTTTGAAGGCTATTGGAATGAAACTCTCGGAACCACCGATAGGGATATCAATCTTGGATACATTGTTCGGTTTAACTCATTGGCCGAACTTGAAATCAGCCAAAGAAACCGTTTTGTATACCTTTTCAGTGATTTTGACCCCACCCGAACGGGAGGTGAACCTTTGGCTGCGGGCACAGAGTATCGGTTCCGAAATGTACTGGTGGATTACCGAAGCAATCCCAGAAACATGTTCAACCTTCAATTGCTCGGGGAATTTGGGCAGTATTTCACAGGAAATATTCAGCGGATTACCACCCAAACAGGCATCCGATTAGGGTATTTGGCCAATATTTCAATGAATTTCAACTATGCCCGAATCCGAATGCCAAAGCCTCAAAACGATGCGGATTTGGTGTTGGTAGGACCTAGAATCGACCTGACTTTTACCAAAAATCTGTTCTGGACGACCTTTATCCAGTACAACAATCAGATCAACAATATCAATATTAACACCCGACTACAGTGGCGCTATGCACCGGTTTCGGATTTCTTCCTGGTGTACACCGATAACTATTTCCCGGGAGACTTTATGCCCAAACAGCGTTCGCTTGTGTTTAAGCTGAATTATTGGTTGAATTTGTAGGACACTTAATAATATTTCACAGATCCAATCTTGTTTCCTTCTTTATATAGAGTTTCAGATTGAATACACCCTGATTCAGTGAACATGAGAACAGTTCCATCTATTCTACCATTTTTATAAGGAGTAATCAAAGATACCCAACCGGCAGGATGTGGCGGAATTACTCGTGAAAGGTCACATAATGGACCGATAAAAGGTAAATCTAAGACTACACAAACACCTAATGGATGAAAAAAATTGAACCATTCTCCCTCTTTCTTGCCAAATAAGTAAGAACCAGATTCACTTATTTTTCCATCAAAATAAAAATACTCCCAAAGTCCAACAGGTTTTTTTTGAATCAATTTACCTCCTGCATATACTCTATCGAATTGGTTTGTCCATTCAGATTGATTTTTCTCATTTTGAAAATCAAAAAGTAATTGATGGTCTCCTTTTGACAAGTCTTTCCATTTTTTGTTTCCCGAACAATAGCCAGTTTGGAAATAGGGGAAAGCTTTTTCTTTTTTTGAAATAACCAAATACGTAGTGAATAGCTGAAAATCTGGAGAACAAGGCCACGATCGATTGGCAAATTCAATATCTAAAGTATTTGATTCAAAATGCCCACTAATTAGTTCATCGATAAAAAAAGTGGCTACTTCTCTAAATCCTAAATCAACGAAATACTCCCTTCTAATTGAAATCAAATGGCCTTTAAAGGCTATGTCAGCGTCTATCAATTGATTGATTCTCAGGTCAAAATCCGGCACACAGCTACATTCAGAAGCATTTGAGAAAAAGGAATTCGCGAAAACAAGAATGAAAAATATAACTACTCTCATTTACTCCCCTCCACTCTTACTTTTTTACCTGTCATCAATATTCTACGATACCCACCTTTTGTATCCGAACTGACTTCTTTCCCGAGAACTTTTACTTTGGAAAATTCCTCAGGAATCTCAATGGAAATACCCCATTTCGATTGGGTTTGCTCGACCTCTATGGCTCGAATTCCTGACTTATCCACATAGCTGATTTTGATTTCATTATCACCCACCATGACTTTTTGGATAGAAGCTTCCTCCCAGGCTGTTGGCATCTGAGGGCGGATGTGGATCACTTTATTTCCGGCATCAGGCTGAATCCCGAAAAACTGCATCACAATCGGTACACTAAAACTGTAGAGATTCCAAGCTTGGGTAAACATCCCGTAATCAGGCGAAACCTCATACATCGATCCCGGCAAGGCAAATCCAAAACTTCGGGTCATTCGCTTCAGGTAGTCGAGCGCTGCATCCGGATTGCCATAGTTGTTTTCTCCGATGGCAGTTACTCCCGTGGGCAAAGTCATCACCGCACCCGTGTAGGAAAAGCTCTTGCTTCCTGCAAAAGATCCATCTTCATATTCGGCCTGTTCGTCCCGATCGATACCCGTCACAAAGGTTCCGAAAGGATTGGTGTATTTTTTTGCGGTAGCCAAAGCTATTTTAGCCTTTTCGGGATCAGCGATTCCCGTTTCCATCGGGGTATTGACTACCCAATTGTGAAAGAGTACAAAACCCTGTTTCTGATTCTTGGGCAATGTGGACAACTTAGTCTTGGTTGCCTTGAGCTCCTCCACTGCCCAAGGTTTTTTCAGCGTATCCGCACGGATGATTGCATCATCCACCAAGTGCAAAGCCTCGTCTACGGTCCCGATAAAATCCGCATAACTTCCAAATTCCTCAACCCAAAAATCAGAATTGATCTTAGCTGCCAGGGCATCGGAAGTATGTTGATAACTTTTCGAAAGATCGGTTTTTCCAAGGATTTCAGCCATTTTCGCGGCATCTGCAAATGCCTTTTGGGAATAAGCAGCTACATCAATCATTTCGGATTTGAGCCCGTGGATTTCCATCATTCCATACCCGTCAGCGAGGAGATTGCCGTCTTTGTCATTTTCCCGAAGCAGCCAGTCCAATCCTTTTTCAATAGAAGGGAAATACTTTTCCAACAATTCCCGATCTCCAGTCCAGCGATACACTTCCCAAATCGTGGATGCCCATTGTGGGGTCTCATTGATATTTCCGGGATTAAATACCGCTCCATTGGTACTTACCTCATGGATGATTCTGCCATTTCCGTTCTCTTTTTCAGATAGACTGTGGATAAGTTCGAGGGTAGAGTAAACGAGGTCCTTTCTTCCCGTTGCAATCAAACCCTGGATCGTGTATTCACTATCGACTCCAAAAAACCAAGGATAATCCTGCAGGCCTGCTCCAAAACCCCTCCCAATTCCCGGCACATCCCGCACCAGCCAATCCGTATTGTATTTGATCCATTGGAACGTTCGCTGCAATTCAGGATCGGGAATCTGTATTTCTGCTTGGTGGGCAAAAACTTCATATCGCTTCTTTTTGGTAAACCAATCCGAATCCAAGTTTTGCCTAAGATCAACTAAAGTTTCCATGGCTTTTAATTCGCTTTCGGTAGAACCGGCGATAAATATTGGGATAATTTGCTCAGAACCTGCCGGCAAGGTCACTTGCAGAGAAAATCCAGCGGCTGCCCCTTTTCCTTTGGGTGAATAGGCACAGGTCCATTCTTCCTGAGGAGAAATCGAAATTCCTTCCGCCGTTCCCCAAACCGTAAACCAAGGATTGCCTTCATCTTTTGCAGAAAAGGTATTTGTCATTTCGTCAAAAGAAATCACATCAGCTTGATCGATCATTCCGGTACGATCGCCTAGCCAAACCGGCATCAAATCCACAAAGGCGTTGAACTGAAATTGGGTTGTCTTTTCAGACTTATCCACATTTTTAACCCGGAATAAAACGGTCATCCCTTCTTTTCCATCAGGTACGAAGTGCAAACGTTCGACTTCAATACCTGAGTTTTCCAAAGAAAATTGAAGCACATTGGTAAAAGGATAATTGGTAAAAGATCTCGCCTGATCCAAACAAAAAGAATGACCATCCACTTTTACGGAGGCGGTAAACCCATCCATCAACTTGATCGGATGAAGCCAAATGCCCCCCATCTCTCCCTCCACATGCCAACCCAAATCCGGGAAAGACCCATTTTGGTGACCGATCAAATACACCCGATCACCAGCTGTCACAAAAGGGGAAGCGAGGTATTCGGATTTTCCTTTTAGTCCTTCCTGCGTGCTTAAATCTTCAAATAAACTTTGTTCAGGAGTAAGAGAGGTCTGACAGGAAACCAGGGCTAACAAAATGCTAACAGGCAAAAATTTAAGGGTCATTGAGAATAGATTTAAGCCAAAAGATAAGCCAAATCGCTTGAAATAAGGAAATCAAAACGCATGGGCTTGTAAAAAGTAACTCGCTTTTTCCTCTAAAAAACTTTGATACATTACCCAAAAAGATTTTTTGTGGAAGTTTTCAAACACTTTTCTTAAACAGCCTGTTCGCCAAACATGAAGTACAACAGAGTCCTGGTTTGGTTTAGAAACGATCTTAGAGTAAGAGACAATGAGGTGCTGACTCGTGCTATTTTGCAAGGGAAAGAAGTGATACCTGTTTATTGCCTTGATCCTAGAATGTTTGAAAAAACCGAATTGGGATTTCCTAAAACAGGTTCCTTTCGAGCCAAATTCCTGTTGGAATCTGTTGCCGATTTGAGGCATTCTTTTCGAAGGCTGGGCGGAGATCTGGTGATTCTTCAGGGGAAGCCAGAAGAAGCAGTAATTGAATTAGCTAAAAAAGTTGAAGCAAAGGCCATTTTCTTCTCGAAAGAAGTCACTTCCGAAGAACGAAATGTGGATAAGTCTTTAGAAAAGTTCGCTTTCGCCAATGGAATTGCCTGTGAAAGCTTCTGGCAAAGCACACTTTACCATTTGGATGATCTGCCATTTCCAGCTAAGCAAACTCCGGAAGTGTTTACTCAATTCCGGAAAGAGGTGGAAAAGCAATCGAAAATCAGATTGACTTATCCTGAACTGAAGAAGATAAATTACCCAAAAGAGGCACTGAACTCCAGTGGATCAGAATTGCCAAACCTAAAAGCCTATGGACTGGAGGAACCCAAGCAAGATGTCAAATCGTGGTTGGAGATAAAAGGTGGAGAGAAATCCGCGCTGGGGCGACTCCGGTCCTATTTCTGGGAAAAGGATTTACTGAAAGTCTACAAAGAAACCCGCAATGGGTTGATCGGGATGGATTACAGCTCCAAGTTTTCTCCTTGGTTGGCCTTGGGCTGCATCTCTCCTAGGACTATCTATGAAGAGGTGAAAAAGTATGAGCGCGAGCGAAAGAAAAACGATAGCACGTATTGGCTGATTTTCGAATTGATTTGGAGAGATTATTTTCGGTTTATAGCCAAGAAACACGGGAACAAAATATTTGATATTCAAGGCATCCGTCATCAAAAGGACTCCTGGAGGAGAGATCAGGAGCAATTTCAGCGCTGGGTTGAGGGGTTGACAGGAGTTCCTTTTGTGGATGCTAATATGCGTGAATTGAAAGCAACGGGTTTTATGTCCAATCGTGGCCGTCAAAATGTGGCGAGCTTCTTGGTCAATGACCTGGGAATTGACTGGACTTGGGGAGCAAGCTACTTCGAAAGTCAGCTGATCGATTACGATGTCTGCTCCAACTGGGGAAACTGGATGTATGTGGGAGGCGTGGGAAATGATCCTCGAGAAAATCGGTATTTCAACATCCTCAGACAGGCCAACAATTACGATAAAAAAGGCGATTTTGTAAGGCTTTGGATTCCTGAATTACAGTCGATTAAGGGATTTGATATTCATCAGCCTTGGGAGTTATCCACATCCCAATTGAGAGCATTAAAGATTCAACTAGGTCATACTTATCCACAGCCTCAAGTGAAAATTCCGACGCTTGAAAAGTCTTATTAAAGTTGCTGATTACCCGTTAAACCTCAGAGTTCTGGGGTTTTTTCTTTTGGAATTTATTCTTGTTAAACCTTCCAATCCATAAGTAATTCAAAACAGTCATTCCAGTATTTATAAAAATTAACTGAATCCAAGTCTCCCATTCATATATCACCGAAAAATCAAAACCGTGCGTAGGATAGACATAAGCTTGTCCAAGAAGAAAGAAAAATATACTGAAAGTTATTATTCCTATCCAAGTTGGTTTCCATTTAAGGTAGTCGATGAAATCTCTCCTTTCTATCTAAATTTTAAATTCGGTCTTGAATGATGAAATACTACTTTTTTCTCTTAGTTTCTTTCAACACACTTTTCTCATCTCCTTCCAATCTTCGCTTTAATTTCTTAACATCTTCCGCTGGAGGTAAATTTTCAGGAACAATTCCCCTTTGAGTTAACATATTTCTCACAGCAAGATTGTTGTCTACATGTTCCTTTTCGATTTTGTTCTGGCCTCTCAAGTCTTTGGCTTGCACATTCAACCCCGTCATTTCATTGGCTAGATCTTTGGATTTAATGCTTATCGTGGGCAAAAAATCAGCAACCGGGCGGCTATCAGGTATTCCCAATTTCTTTTTTAACTGCTGGGTGGATAGACGGAAAAGGGCTTGGTCGCCTTTGCTTCGAATCAATGCAAAGCCCTGACTGTCGACTCCTCTTTCATACAAAATCCCTGAGAGTTGTTTTTCGGTTTGGCTCAATTTTTCCCTTGCTTTTACGCGTTCATAGGCCAATAATCGCTGCTCAACTAGTTCTGCCCTTCTTGTCTGAACAGCAAAGTAATTTTGTGCAAAGGCGATTTCCTCTTTACGGCTATCTCCATTTTGTGCTATCAGATAGCAGGCATATCGGGTTAAAAGAATATCATCGATTTCTTTTTCTGCCCCAGAACCAATTTTACCATTTTCCTGACGTCAGGAAAATGGTATTGTATTTCCTCTCCGGCATGTTGGCAAGCTTCCTTTGCTCTTTGAATTACCTTTTCAAAATTCTCCCATTTGCTGTAGCCTAAGAGCTTTTGCAATTCCCTGGCACTCCAACATTCTACACCTTCCAACTCAGCAGCCGCAGCTTCAAACTAAGCAAACAGTTTTTTAATTTCATCGGACTTCATAGCAATAAAAGTTTGTTTGAAAAATAGCTTATTACCTACTTAATAGGATTAACCAATTTAATCATTCCAATTAATATTCGGCAGTTTCGCCGGTATCTGCTTTTTCCTTTTCAATTCTCTTTGGTACAAATAGTCGCCCACCTCTGCGAAAAAAGGTAAGCCAATCTCCTCGGTCTCGTACTTGTCATCGTTGAGGATCTGATCCTCGTTGACATAGACCACAGCGGAAACAAAAAACTCCACGCCTGCTTCATAATCCACAAAATAAGATCCGTCAATCAGGAAGCCATAAGACCAACCTGTTTTGTTGAAAATCCGAAATCTGGAAGGAATCGGGTTTTTGTCTGACCCAAACTTGAAAAACTTGGAGTAGCTGTCGTAGTATTCCGTGGTGTCGTACTTGGGAAAATCACTTTCTCGGGGAAGCATACTCATGTACTTCAATATAAAGTTGCGATGCTCCTCATTCAGATTAAATCGCTCGATCCCTACAAAAGCTTCTGGAAAGACGATTCGCTTAACTACTCCATGAAGGTCTGAAAGGGCAAACTTGTTTTTATAGGAAAAATCCATTCCGCCCTGTATAAGGGAATCATTTCGATAAAAAGCCTGACCGATTTTTGGATTCCCCGGCACCACATACGCACTGTCCGAGTGCCTGGCAGGCAGTTCTAAAAGGGTTTTTCCGAAGTTGTCCACAAATCGAATCGGGTTGAAATGTCTGTTTTCTTCGGGAGAAATAGGAAAACTCAAACGCTGGGTGATTACTGAATTCAGTAAACCCTTTTCCCTTAGCTTTTGATTGATATAGTCCATCCCCATCAACTCATAGAGTCGGTTAGAAGCATCGTTATCAGAAACCAGCAAAATTTTCTTGATGTAATGCCCAATGCTAGGCAATCCATTTTGAGCTGTTGAATCGTTGTAGGCAGGTAGCTGGGAAGGCCTCACCGAATCTGTGAGCATGGCGGTTTCCATGGTCAATCCATCAATATTTTGCTCCTCGAGCCACTCCAAGGCCAACAAAGCAATCGGTAACTTCACCGTGGAAGCAGGATAGAAATAGTGATTATCGTTCAGATTAAAGGAATGGTCTGTAAAAAGCGGATTCCCGTGTTCATTTCGGTCAATCTGCGTATAGATAATCTGAACCTGGAATTTGGACGTATCCGAAAGTACTTTTTTCAAAGTCGGGTAGTTTTCCAATCCTTCCTCAAAAAGCACAGGGTCTTTGCTCTCGCAAGAAATCATCCCAAAAGAAAAGGCGAGGAGATAGAGTAGCTTTTTCATGATTTTTCGGATAGTTGATGAAGGGCTTCATTTAAGGCCATCAAGTCCCAAAGTGAATGAAAACCCGAAATGACAATACGACTGATACGAGGACTTTCCGAAGTAGGATAGGAAAAAGACGAAGTGATAAATCCCATTTTCTCCAACTTATCAGACCAAGTGGGATCTTTTAGGATAAAAACAGGGAATTTTGCTGAACCTGAAACTGTGGATAAGTCGGCTGTTTCTTGATAGAAAACACCGGTAAAGTCTCTGATTTTTTGCCTTTGGGCTTTGTAGATATCCTGAGTTTCCAGAAAAGCCTGGAGATTAGCAGGCGAACAGGGTGAAGCTCCCGCAAAAATCACCTGACTTTTGATTCCCTGAATCACCTCCTTATTTCCCAAAATTATCCCTGCTGGCATAGCCAAGCCTTTTCCCAAGGAACCGGAAATGACCAAGTTTACATTTGGAAACGAATTTTCAGCATAAGTACCAAAGACACTTTTCCCCAACACCCCAAAGGCGTGACTGTCATCAATTAAGAGTGTAACCTCATGCTTTTTGGCTACTTCCTTTACCCAAGAATAGTCATGAATCTCTGCCCGAAGTGGATCTACAGCATTTCCCAAAATCAGGATCCTACTGGGAGAAAGCTGCTCGGATTTCTCCAAACACTGATTTTTCCATTGTATAAAATTCAATTGAGTATCAGTAGTAAACCCAAAAGGTAAAATAGCAGCGTGTGTATCAGGCGCTGCCCAGCAGAGGTCAGCTTGAGGATATAGGTATTGGATGGCAGTAATGCCGGACAGATAGCCTGAGCTCATCACAGCAGCATCTTCTGCCTTGGCATGCTTCGCAAAAAAGTGCTCGAACTCTTCAAAAACCTTTAATCGAACGTTATTGACCCGACTGAGTCCATGGCTAAAGCCATACCGCCGAATGCAATCAAACAAAACGGATTGGTAATGGGAGTCATGATCTATTCCCAAATAAGAGGTTCCGCTGAAAAAGAGGTAACTCTTTTTCCCAACTTGCAAAGTCGGGCCAATACGCCGATCGAGGTTCAGATTATTCACAATCTGGACTATTTGGCAAAAATCTGTGTAGGATCTTGGAAGGATTTAAACTCCAGTGCGTTTCCGCAAGGATCGAGGAAAAACATGGTAGCCTGCTCACCCACTTCACCTTTGAATCTGATGTAAGGTTCAATGACAAACTCCATTCCGTGCGCCTTGAGCTTATCGGCTAGCTGATGCCACTCGTCCCAACCTAAAATTGCTCCGAAATGACGAACTGGAACATTTTTTCCGTCCACCTCATTTGTTTTGGCATTGGCCAATTCTTCAGGCTTGATATGGGCAGAGAGTTGATGTCCAAAAAAGTTGAAATCGATCCATTTGTCAGTGCTTCGGCCGATTTCGCAACCCAACAAGTCTCCGTAGAACTGGCGGGTTTCTTCGATGTCACGGATGGGGAAAGCGAGGTGAAAGGGTTTAAATTCACTCATATTAGTTAGTATTGTAGGTGATTTTTAAGTGTTCAGACAACTTTTGAAGCCTAAATATATGTCAAAAAAGAAAACAGTTTCATTGGTTTTGAGCAGTGGCGGTGCGAGGGGATTGGCGCATGTAGGAGTGATCGAAGAGTTGGAAAAGCGAGGATATGAGATCATCGAAATCGCCGGTTGCTCCGCAGGTGCGTTGGTAGGAGGCATGTATGCTACCGGCAAAATGCCTGAATTCAAAGAATGGATATGCAATTTGGATCGGGTAGATGTATTTTCTCTGATGGATTTCACATTCTCAAGTCGGGGATTCATAAAGGGAGAAAAAGTATACAGTGCTTTGAAAAAAGTGGTACCCGATTGTCAAATTGAAGACTTACCAATCCAGTTTTCTTGCAATGCAGTAGAAGTTCATTCCGGCAAAGAATATGTATTCAGAAAGGGAAGCCTATACAAAGCCATCCGCGCGTCCGGAAGTATTCCTTCAGTCTTCTTACCCGCCAAAATCGAAAAGAATCATTTTATTGACGGTGGAGTTCTCAATCCTGTGCCCATTTCACTTATTTCAGACCCTGCAAAAAGCTTGGTTGTAGTTGTGGATGTCAACGGATTGGAAAATGAATTTATTTCACCTCCCAAAAAAGACGAGTCCGGTAAGCAGTTGATCACCTTACCAGGTTGGCTGAAGGAATATCAGTCTAAAATGCGACAGTTTTTTCCCGATGAGAAAAAGGCCGAATCTAAAACAGCCTATTCATCTTTGGAATTGGTGACTCGGTCATTTGACCTGCTTCAGGATCGGTTTTGTGAACTACTTCTGGAAAAATATCCAGTGGATGTGAAAATCAAAATTTCCAGAAAACAAGCCGGAACCTTGGAGTTTCATCGATCTGCCGAAATGATCGAAATTGGCCGATTGAAGGCCAAAGAAGCCTTAGACCAACTCAAGCATGGAAATCAATGAGCTGATTCGTCTATTAGGCAATGTGGATATCTACCTCTTGGATCAAATCCTAAAAGGGAGATTCACCAAGGAAATGAAGATCCTCGATGCAGGCTGTGGAGAAGGGCGAAATGCAATCTATTTCATTCAAAAGAATTATCAGATTTTCGGCATTGACCCCAACGATTTAGCGATTCAATATTGTCGATATCTATCTACGAGTTTGAATCCAGCATTCGACACCCATCGGTTTCAGGTGGCAAAGTTGGAAGACGTTCCGTTCCATGCCGGAGCTTTTGATGCGGTGATTTGCTCGGCAGTCCTTCACTTTGCAGAGAGTGTGGATAACTTCTGGCAAATGATCCATGAAATCCATCGTGTCTTGAAGCCGGGAGGTGTCTTTTGGTTTCGGATGACTACTGCGTTTGGAGGAATTTTAGCGCACAGTTCAGCCCTTGGAGAGGGGAAATATATCCTTCCGGATGAATCTGAGCGGTTTTTGTTCCTGCCAGCCTATGTGGATAAGTTAGAGAATATCGGCTTTAGATTTCTGGAACCCATGAAAACCGTACTGATCCCAGGGCAAAGAGAAATGGGTATTATGGTAATGGAGAAAATCTAATCGTTAACTTGAAGTTTCAGAACTGTTGCAAAATATGACTCTCCAATATGCCCTCGAACTCATAGGAACCTTTGTTTTTGCCATTTCAGGGGCATTGGCAGTGAGGGAAAAAGAACACGATATGTTTGGGGCCGGATTTACCGGATTTATTACCGCTATCGGAGGTGGTACGCTTCGGGATATTTTGCTGGACAGCTATCCGCTGGTATGGATTGGAGACATCCACTTTTTGTATGCGATATTGACAGGAATCTTGGCCGCTTTTATTTTTCCAAACCTTCTCAGCCGGTTGAGGAAAACCTTTTTTCTATTTGATACGCTGGGAATTGGCTTTTTTACGGTTTTAGGTGTGGAAAAAGCCCTAAGCCTGGGAGTCAGGCCGGAGATCGCGGCAATTATGGGCATGTTTACCGCAGTGATGGGAGGGGTGATTCGTGACACGCTAACCAATGAAATACCTATCCTCTTTAGAAAAGAAATCTACGCCTCAGCATGTCTTGCTGGCGCAGTGATTTATTTAGTATTAGATCACCTGGAGACAGATCGTAATTACAATCTCCTGATTTCAATGAGTGTAATCATTTCCATAAGATTAATCGCCATGAAGTACAAGTTGAGCTTACCAACTCTTGATTGAGAGCTTGGGTAAAAGAAAATTTTTTATCCTATGCTTATTTTTGAAAATTTTAAAAGTTAATTTCCAAAAAGCATTTAATTTGTTTTAAGCCATATAACCCTGTTCCCTCTAAATCCTTTCATTTTTCAACATAGCGCTTAATGAGTACCAAAACAGAAAAAGTAAACTGGAAAGCTGTTTTTGATCCGAGATCATTGGTTTTGATCATTTTGGGAGTTTTTTGTTCTGCGATTGCATTGGAAGCGTTTATGCTTCCAAACAAGTTTTTAGATGGTGGTGTCACTGGTATGGCCATCATTGTCAATTTGCATTATGATGTGGATCTCAACTTACTGTTGGTTCTGATCAACGCTCCTTTTTTTGTAATGGCATGGAAAAAAATAGGGAAAACCTTTACCGTTCAATCCATTTTTTCAGTCTTTTTACTCGTACTGGTTTTGGAATTTCTCGAAATCCCAACTGTCACAGAGGACAAGGTACTCATCGCTGTTTTTGGTGGAGTGATGATGGGGCTTGGAATTGGTCTCATCATCAGAGGGGGAGGATTGATTGATGGCTTTGAAGTGATTACCACCTATTTTCAGAAAAATTCCGCGCTCTCTGCAAGCGAAATCACCATGTTCCTCAATTCCCTGATCATGCTTTTTGCGGCATTGTTTTTCGGAATTGAAGCAGCGATGTACTCCATTTTGACTTATTTCACAGCAATTAAAATGACCGATTATGTGGTCGAAGGTTTTGAGGAGTACACAGCACTTACCATTATTTCAAAAGAGGATGATAAGGTAAAAGAGCTCATCGTGAAGGAGTTTGGAAAAGCGATTTCGGTCTATAAAGGAGAGAGAGGTTATCTCCCTGATACCTTCCACATCCATCATCCCTGTGATATCATTATGACGGTAGTCACCCGACTGGAAGTACATCGCATCAAACTGGCCATACAAGAAATAGATCCTAAGGCGTTCTTTTATGTACAGACAATCAAAGAAGTCAAAGGAGGAGTAGTCAAACAAATAGGAAGCAAACACAGCTGATGGTTTTCGAAGAAATAAAAAACAGGATTTACGAAGACATTTTGGAAAAATTGCCTTCTCATCTCAGTTATCATAACCTAGATCATACTGCCTATGTCCTAGATAAGGCAATTTTTCTCGCAGAACAATCCGGGGTAAGTTCATCAGATTTAGAATTGCTCAAGTTGGCTGCGCTTTTTCACGACACAGGCTTCATCGACAATCCCAAAGATCATGAAGAAAAAGGCTGTAAAATCGCCGAAGGATACCTCTCAATGGAGTATTCTAAATCAGATCTCACCAAAATCTACGGGATGATCATGGCTACGAAAATCCCTCAAAGCCCAACCAATCATCTGGAAAAAATTCTAGCAGACGCCGATTTGGAATACCTCGGAACTGACCTTTTTGAACAAATCGGAGAAAGTCTATTCGAAGAACTCAAGCACTTCAATCCCAACTTTACCGCGCAGGCATGGGATGAACTGCAGCTGGTCTTTATGCAAAAGCACAATTACCACACTGACTACTGCCAAAAGTACCGGGAGCCTAAAAAGCAGGAAAACCTATTGAAGGTGAAAAAGCGGTTGGGGGTAGTTTAACCACGAACAGATTTTATGATTAACTCAAAAATCTCAGTTGGCTGAATTTTCCCTAAAGTGATTAACCTAGAATCCCCCACCACAAGCGGCTTGTCCAAGTCGGACTCTGGAATTCTTCCATGCGCCCCCTTCACCAACGTAGCATCTAAGGGAATCACATCCATCAGGTAGCGAAAACCCAGTTTTTTTTTCAGCACCTTGGAGCCGATTTTCAGAATCGGAATTTTGATTGCGGGATCGAGAACCAGCTCGACCGGATCGTACCCCGGTTTGCGATGGATATCCACACATCTAGCATAATCAGGCGCTTTGGCATCATCCAGCCAGAAATAGTAGGTAAACCACGAGTCCGCATCGGCGATCACCACCAAATCACCCGATCGGGCGTGATCGATGTGGAAATCTTTTTTGCCTTGGGCATCCAGCACTTTTTCCACACCGGGAGTCTTTTCCAGCAGGGCTTTGACCTCGGCAAGTTTGGAGTGATCGTTGACATGGACATGGGCGACTTGATGATCCGCTACCGCAAATACTGCCGATGTGCCGGCATCAAGCGTCTCTCGACCCAACTCATTTTTCACCTGAATCCAGCCTTTTTTACGGAAAATCCGGTTGAGGTGAATCGGCTTACTCACACTCGTGATGCCATATTCAGAAAGTAGCAGAACCTCGGCACCCCGATTTTCAAAGAAGGTGATCAAGTCTTTAGCCAAGTCGTCAACTTCGCGAAGGTCCTTGGAGATTTTGGAGAAGTCTATTCCATACTTCTGCAGGTTATAATCCAAATGCGGAATGTAGATCAGATTGAGCGTGGGATTGTACCATTCTTCCACCTTTTTGGCTGCTTCGGCGATCCACTTGCTGGATTCAATGGTCGTATTCGGTCCCCAAAAGGTGAAGAGCGGAAACTGGCCCAACTCGGCCTGAAGCCGGTCTCGCAGCTCCATGGGTTGGCTATGGCAATCGGGCAATTTGCGTCCATCGGCTGGATAAAGTGGCCGGGGAGTCACGGCATAATCGGCGGAGGAGTACATATTGTACCACCAAAACATGTTCGCCACCGTGAACTCAGGATTCTCCTTCCGCAGAACTTCCCACACTTTTTCGGCCTGCACCAGCTTATTAGACTGCCGCCAAAACTTGATTTCGCACTCATCCTGAAAGTACCACCCATTGCCCACGATGCCGTTTTCGGTGGGCCACTTTCCGGTCAGATACACGGATTGGGCCGAGCAAGTCACCGCAGGAAGTACAGGTTCGATGACGGCTTGCTTCTTGGACGCGATCCAGTTTTTCAAAAAAGGCGTATGCTCTCCGATCACTCGGGGAGACAAAGCAACGATATCTAGGACTAAAGTCTTCTTCATTGTTTTAAATCATTTGGCAAAACCAAATTTTATTTACGAATTCAGATTTACGATTTACGACATCAAATTGAACTTCAAACCTTGTTCTCAAAAAGGTTAAATCCTGAGAAAAAGCCCAAAACTACTCTGCTCCTCGTAAATCGTAAATCAAAAATCGTAATTACACGATCCTTTATTCCTTACCCAATTCTTCGATCACCCAGCTGAGTTCCCTGGCAATCGACTCGCCTAGGGTCAGGTGTGTGTCTTCTGGCAAAACTTCCCAAGTATAGGTTTCAACTTCGAGGTGTTTAGTGAGGGTTGGGTTGGTTAAAATTTGATTGAGTACAAGGGAAATATCGTGCTGCGTGGATTGGAATGAGCCATAATTTTCCAAAAAGACCGGAACATGAAAGTGGATTCGCCATTCCAAATCCTTGGTTTTTCCCAAGTGTTCGATGGCCTGAGGCAAATCGGGATAAGAGGCAAACTGTCGGTCTTTTTTTCGAGCGACGACTTGATGCAGGTAGGTCGATTCGGCAAATTCTTCCAATCGTTTGCTGAGTGTAAACCGCTCCACGGCGGACTCCGGAATCATCACCTTCAGCGCAGCCGAAATCTGAATCTTTCCAATTTGAATTCCAGCTGCTGACAACTTCTGGAATGTCTCAGCAGGATTTTCATACACGATCGCAAAGTGACATACATCGTAGCAAGCCTGAATGTGGGTTTTGATCAGCTTTTCCGCCTCATCAGTTGAAACTCCTAGCTTTTCGGCTAAGGCCATTTTCCCTTTTGGCAACAGCCAATTTTGGAAGTAGCTGACCAACTCGTCGGAATTTTCCAAAATCCCATCCGGTTCGGGCTCAATGTCTAAATGCAGGAGCTTGCCGGTTTCCTGATGGATATTCACCAACTCCAGCACTACCTCGATCAGGTGATCCGTAGATTTTTGGATCGCTTCATTTTTTTTCTTTTCGGAGGAAAACCAATGCCGGTAGGAAAGCGGTGATGTGGAAATACCTCCCTCCATTCCCTCAGGAAGCAGTTGGGCTAAAATCCGAAAACTCCGAATCGTGTAATCCTTTCGTTCCGCGGTAGTCCAATCCGGCGTATGGACATTTTCTTTCACTTTGGTGCGGTGAAAGCCTCCATACGGAAAGCAATTTAGGGTAAACACATAGGCATTGGCTTTTTTCAGCCAGTCCTGAAACTCCCGCATCCGCTCCGGACGCTGCAAAATCAAGGAAGCCTCATGGGAAAGCCGAAGCCCGATGCCAAAAGGGCCTTTGTGTTTGAGGCGATTTTTGACCTCAGGAATATAGATCTTGAGGTTTTCGAAGGTCGCATCCCATGTTTCTCCGGGATGGATATTGCTACAATAGCTTAGGTGAAAGTCATGGATTTTCATAGGCTGGGAAAAAATCAGGAAGCGTGAACGGCAGACTTTTTCTCTAACCTACGGAGAATTTCCACAGATTTAAAGATCAAGTCGTGATCCATTTCATGGACTTCCACGCCTTTGCCCAACTTTTCCAAGAGCATGATGGTCAACTGACCGCCTAAGTGTTCCTGGAATTCCTTTAACCCTTTAATCAGATTTTCTCCCTGAAGTTCTGGCGCGAAAAGCTCAAAACCCAGGGTATGCATCAGTTGAATGATCCGGTTGAAATCCGACTCGGTGATTCTCCCCTGTAAATAGGAATAGGCAGAATCCAAGGCAATCCCGATGGCCACAGCCTCCCCGTGACGGATGCGGAAATCGCTCAATTTTTCCAATTTATGTGCGGCCCAATGTCCGAAATCCAGGGGTCGGGAGCTTCCAAACTCAAATGGATCCTTGCCGGCGATATGGTCCATGTGCATTTTCGCAGAGCGAATGATATGGACTTTCATGGGTTCCATCTCTCGGCGGGCAAGTGCTTCTCCCGCATTTTCCAACCACTCGAAAAAGCTCAAATCCTTGATTAAAGCTACTTTGATGGCCTCCGAAATTCCCGCTCTCCAGTCACGATCATCCAGTGTCTTGAGGAAATTGAAATCATTCAATACCGCCACGGGAGGGACAAACGTGCCGAGGTAATTCTTTTTACCAAAGGCGTTGACACTGTTTTTCACACCAACCGCAGAGTCATTTTGGGACAAAACCGTGGTCGGAATCCGAATCAGTCGAATACCCCGATGGGAAATTGCCGCTGCAAAGCCCACCATATCCAATACTGCACCGCCACCGATAGCTGCAATGTAGGAATGACGGTCGATGCCATAGAGATGGGTCGCCTCCACAATCTTGTGGTATTCGGTTTCCTCGTTTTTGCAGGCTTCTCCGCCAATCGCAATGAGGGGTTCAGCAGCCAAAGTGAAAACCTCTGCATGGGCAGAAGCATAGTTTTTCACCTCTGCAATCAAATGGGGATGCGTATCGGCCACACCGCTGTCGATGACAAAAAGTACCTTAGGCACACGATCGCCACGAAGGACATTAGCTAGGATTTGATTTTGTGGATCAAATAGATTCTCGGTAAAAGCTACCGGGTAGCGAAAGGGAACCGAAAAGGACTGTTCGAGAATCGTATTCATGGTTTGCAAGCAATAGGTTATTCGGGATTTCTTTCAAGACAAGTTGTGAAAGAATTCGGTTTATTTTTTACTCAGGTTACAGCAAATTTTTTAGCTAACCAAAGGGAAATCGGAAGAAGGAGCAAAACGACGATTCCAATGGGCCAACCGGAGAATGCAGAAGCTAAAGCAGCATTGACGATGATCAAGGAGATTACTGCTGCTTTCACCGATTTGCCGATGAATTTGGGTTCTTGAGTTCGGATCGCTTTGGCCAAAGGAGGAAAGATCATATAGCCAAGTAAAGCTAAAAAAGGAATCACTTGCAGGTATCCCGGACTCTCCAGATAAGCCAAGCCAAAAATGGCCACGAAAATGGACGCATACATAGCCCCACCTGCGAAAAGCGCTTTTCGGTTTTTCCCATGTACTTCTCCCCGGCTGATCATGGTGATGGCAGCTACATAGATCAAGGGCAAAAGGCCGACGGGCCAGATTTTTTCAAGTACTTCTGGCGCTACGCCAATCCCAAGCAGCAGATTTCCGGAGCGGCAAAGTCCCATATTGATCGGACCTAAAATCCGCTGATGCTTGCCCCAATAATCATACAGCACGGCACATGCGGCCACGGCGATGGCTAAAAATCCGGCGGTTGGATTAACCTGAAAGGCACAAATCACTCCAAAAACCAAAAGAAGGGAGGACATCCAAAAAGCAGTTTTTTTAGAAGCCCTTCCACTTGGAATAGGGCGCTCAGGCCGCTCGATGGCATCCAAGTCTGCATCCGCTACATCATTGAAGGCTACTCCACCTGCATACAAACCAATTGTACTCAATGAAAGCCAGAGGAGATTCCACCAAAATTGCTGGTCTCCATAGATCCAGTTGGTGGCCATATAATCCCAGGCACCTGCAATGGCAAAACCCGCCCAGATGTCTGCGATCGCGGTGATCACATTGGCTGGGCGGGTTAGCTGTAGATAAGCGAAAAGCTTGGTATTTTTCATGGATTAATTTTCTACCCGATCGGCAGGACCCTCGACGCGAGGAACCTGACCTCCGCGAAGTACGGAATTTCCTCCCAATTTTTTGGTCTGATCGATCGGAGGCGCCTTGAGCCAATCGTCTTCATGCATTTGACCGCTAAGACCGAATACCGTCAATGCATTTTGATAAGTAGTCAGACGCACATGCTCCTCAGGAATTCCCATTTTGCGCATCAGAGCCGCCGTTTTTGGAACAGCAATCGGGTCAGAAATTCCCCAATCCGCAGCTGAGTTCACGATGATTCGCTCGGGTCCATATTGCTTGACGATCTCAACCATTCGCTCGGAACCCATTTTGGTATGTGGATAAATAGTAAAAGCTGCCCAGAATCCTCGATCCAACACTTCTTTAACCGTCTCCTCATTGTTGTGATCGACGACCACCCATCCTGGGTCCATGCCATGCTCTTCGGCCACGTCCATAGAGCGGGTTGTTCCTTTCTTTTTATCCCGATGAGGAGTGTGGATAAGTACGGGAAGATTGACATCTTTAGCCAGTTCCAGTTGAAGGCGGTAAAAACGATCTTCAGCTTCGGTTTGATCATCATAGCCGATCTCCCCGATAGCCACCACGCCTTCTTTTCCTGCATAAAGCGGAAGTAATTCCATCACCTGCTCGGCCAAAGGCACATTGTTAGCTTCCTTGGAGTTCAGACCTATCGTACAATAGTGCACTATTCCAAACTGACTGGCTCGGAACCGCTCCCAGCCGACCAAAGTGGAAAAGTAGTCTTTGAAGGATCCTACTTCCGTACGCGGCTGACCCAGCCAAAAGGCAGGTTCAATAGTGGCAACGATACCAGCTTTTCGCATGGCTTCGTAGTCATCTGTGGTACGGGAGACGAGGTGAATATGTGGATCGATATACATTTCCTTGCTCATGGCTTTGGGGAATTAGTTTTTTAAAATTAATCGAATTTGGCCTGTTTAGGCTTTTTTGTCTTGAAAATCCTTACCGATTTTCTCCCAAGAGATTTCTCCATATTCAATGGCGGAGACCGTCTCAGGGAAGGATTTGAGCAGATCTTTTGCTGGCGCAAAGTCAGATTGGTAGGCCGCTAGCAATCCGGCTTCAACCTCCAATTGGTCTTCTGAAAAGACGACTTTTTTCAAGTCTTCCAGCAAATGCTCATTGAGAAAAGGAACCACCAAACGCCAAAGTTCAGGCATGACCGATCGACCAGCAGCCCAACGTTCGTGGGCAAAATCCGAAGCAATTTCCGCCAAAGCCTGATTTCTCCTTTCGTCCAATTGCTGAATCCGATAAATCGGTCGCTGCATAAAGATGGACTTCAGCACCAATTGATTCCAATTTGCTTCGGGAAAATGAGCTGGTGGATACGGATTGTTCAGTGCAATCGCATCGAAGATCAGGGTCATATTGGTTCGGCAGCCGTCAATCGCCCGAGTAAGCAAGTCTTCCGAATAAGGCATCACAGGCAAGGCTGCATATAACGCCTGCTGCTCGTGCATGTCGCCGGTTTCGAAGAGTTGGTTAATTACTTTCAGCCAAGCCTCTTTTCCAGGGGCAAATTTTAATAGTAAATACGTTCTTACAGTTTGCAATACATCCCAATGACTGGGATCAAAACCTGAGACCAAGCTACCTGTTGTTTCTTTCTCGGTCTCTGATAAATTGAGATTGTCCTTTTTGAAAAACCGGGAAGCTTGGGAAAACGCCAAGAAAAACTTGGTGGGCGATGCGTCAGCATTGATTTTTTCGGTTTGGGAGCTTAGCCAATCAAGCGCTTTGGTCTCCGCTCGTGACGCCAAGACGCTTTCAAAAAAAGCCAGTAAGTCAGTTTGGGTTTGCATGTTTTCCTCCGGGTTTGAAGCGGAGTTAAAGTAAATCCAAAAGCCTTAGAAAAGCCAAAGGAAATGTGGTAAAAGGAAAGAAAAACGACGGTTTCTGATAAAAATCATGTGTATTTGACATTGGGTCTAAGGGAATCTACTTTTCAAAATCGAGGTCGTGCAATTATTTCTATTTTAGGGAACAAATCGTTTGAATTTTTATGAAAACCAACCTCCAAAAAATGCTAGACGGAGAGGCTTATGACTCCCGAGATCCGGAACTCCTCGAGCTGTACCATCGGGCAAGAGCCTTAATTTTAGCTTACAATACGTGTGATAGCCGGGATTTGGACAGGAGAAATGAGCTAATCAGTCAACTTTTGGGAAAGGTGACAAAAGGCGTTTGGATCGAAACTCCCTTTTTCTGCGACTACGGAATGAACATCGAAATTGGGGAAAACACCTTTGTCAACACCAATTGCATGTTTCTCGATGACAACAAAATCACCATTGGAAAAAATGGACTGATCGCTCCCTATGTGCAGATTTATACTGCTACCCATCCGCTAAAAGCTTCCGACCGAATCTATAAGGAGGGCGAAAGCACACGATATCATACTTCCACCAAACCCGTGACGATAGGCGATAATGTTTGGATTGGTGGAAATTCAGTCATTTTTCCCGGTGTCACGATCGGAGATAATGTGACCATCGGGGCAGGTTCGGTGGTGACCAAAGACCTACCGGATGATGTATTAGCTTTTGGGAATCCCTGTCAAGTATTGAAGAAGCTGTAAATGAAATATCCACCAGTGGTTAGCCATATTCTAGTCGGCTATTCTATTTTTAACCTTTAACCTAAAATCCAATGAACAAACTCTACCGCTATGGCCTCGGGCTGTTGCTTTTGGTCTCTGTCAAAGTACAAGCTCAAAACCAGGTCATCGATGCTATTATCAAAGAAGCAAACGAAAATTCCAAACTGGAAGTACTCGCCCATGAACTCCTCGACGGCATTGGCCCAAGACTCGTCGGCACTCCCCAAATGCAACAAGCGCATGATTGGACCGTGAAGCAATACGAAGCATGGGGCATCCAAGCCAAGAATGAAAAATGGGGAGAATGGAGAGGCTGGGATCGAGGAACTACGCATATCGATATGGTTGAGCCTTGGGTGAGAACCTTGGCTGGAACCCAGCTTTCCTGGAGTCCTGCATCTCCTGCCGGAGGTCTAACCGCCGAGGTGATCGTTTTGCCGGATTTGGCAGACTCAGTGGCTTTCCAAAAATGGCTCCCATCCGTCAAAGGCAAATACGTCATGATTTCAGCTCCCCAGCTCACCGGACGTCCGGATGATAACTGGGAGAAATGGGCAACCGATCCTTCTTTTGAAGCCCTAAAAAAGGAAAGAGATGCTTTGGAGAAAGCTTGGTTGGAGCGCACCCAAAAAACCGGGAAAAACCGCACTTCTCTTCCTATCGCGCTGGAAAATGCAGGCGCTGTAGGTGTGATCACTTCCTACTGGTCTAAAGCTTTGGGAGCAAATAAAATCTTCTCTGCCTCTACCAGGCAAGTCCCTACAGTTGATCTTTCGATCGAAGACTATGGAATGCTCTTTCGATTGGTAGAAAGCGGCAAAAAACCAAAAATCCACGTCAATGCCCAGTCGAAAGAAACTGGATTACAGCCCACTTTTAACACGATTGCAGAGATCAAAGGAACCGAAAAACCAGAGGAATATGTGATGCTTTCGGCACACTTGGATTCTTGGCAGGGCGGCACCGGAGCTACAGATAACGGGAGTGGTACTATCCTGATGATGGAAGTAATGCGCATCCTGAAAAAAGTATATCCAAATCCCAAGCGAACCATCTTGGTTGGCCATTGGGGATCTGAGGAGCAAGGCCTTAACGGTTCCCGAGCCTTCGTTGAAGATCATCCCGAGATGCTGGAAAAAATCCAAGTGCTTTTCAACCAAGACAACGGAACCGGCCGAATTGCCAATATTTCAGGTCAAGGTTTCGTGGACAGCTACGAATACCTCGGTCGTTGGCTAAGCAAAGTCCCAAGAGAGATCACCAGAGACATCGAGACTTCCTTCCCAGGCAATCCGGGCTCGGGTGGAACAGACCACGTTTCCTTTGTGGCAGCTGGAGTTCCTGCCTTTAACCTAAGCTCTTTGGCTTGGGATTATGGCACGATCACTTGGCATACCAACCTGGACACCTACGACAAATTGGTTTTCGAGGACATAAAAAATAACGCCATCCTAACCGCCATCCTGGTTTACATGGCTTGCGAAGAAGAAAACATGGTATCCAAAAAAATGAGAATTCCTGTTGATTTCCGCACCGGCGAACCTACCGAATGGCCGAGCAAGAGATCTCCGACCCGAAAAGGCGGAATTTTATTTCAACGTATCGCGAGATAAAACAGGCCTGTCGAATTATGCCTCCTACCTGAGTCATTAAGTCGGTATAAAATTTAAAGTTTGTCAAATTGAGCGGAGTCGAAAGTTTTCCAAAATACTGGAAAAGGCCTTCGACTTCGCTCAGGCTGACATTTAAAAACCCTTAAATTGATTCAAAATCAGACCTACTTTTTCTTCAAAAGCGAGCTGCCATCCCAATTTTTCTGTTGTGTTTCAGGCACGGGTATTCCCAAAAAGTCAACCAAACTTGGCAAAATATCCACCATGGCCGCTTTTCCAGAATGAAACCGATTCGATAAATTCTTAGCATTAGTCACCATCCAGATTTCCCGCTCGGAGTCACTTTGACCTCCATGGTCTTTAAAGTCAGGGGCTTTTCTCCCATGATCGGTAGTAATCCAAATCAACCATTCCTCTCCAAAATTCTTTTCCCTAATCTGAATGGCTTCCCAGATTCTTCCCACTTGCTCATCAGCCAATTCTATAGCCGAGGTCAATTGCGGGCTTTTACCAAATCGATGTCCCATATCATCGGTAAATTCCAGATATACCCAAGACAAATCCGGAGCCTGAGTTTTTAGAATGTGGGCTGCTTCAAAAGAAACCAGGTTATCAATCTTACGGATGTAATCCTTATCCTTATCATGTGGATAAGTAAGGGTGTCTTTTTCAAATCCATCAAAAACAAAGTCCAATTTCAAGTTTCCAGTTTCATTAAGCCCCTCTCCCAATAGCTTGGTTCGGTTATCTTCCCAAGTTGAAAAAATCGCCAGTTTGGAATTTGGCTTTGCCTCTCGCATCAACCTAAAGATCGTCCAGTACGAATGATTGGGCGCTGCAATGTCATTATCCCATACATTGTGCTTATTGGCCCATGTGCCTGTGAGGAGCGAATTATAACCCACGGCGGAAATGGTAGGAGTTTCAGAAGCCCCTCCTTTTTCTCCTCCGGTATACGCTCGAGCATAGCCGCCTATTGCGGCAATTTTTTCCAAATTGGGAGTAGAAGTAGCTTCCAATTCTCCAGCAGGAATCCCGTCGAGAATAATAAACACCACCTTTTTCTCCTGAGAAAAGCTCGGCTGAACCCATAGATTGATTGAAAAAAACAGCAAAAGCCGATACCAAATAAACCTGTCCATTAGAATTACTTTTTAGAAATAAAGCGGAATTTGTACCTTTTACCAAACCCCAACCTTATGAGAAAGATCCTTTTTGCCTCCATCTTGATTCTGTTGGCAATACAGGTCAAGGCACAATCTGTCGCCGATTACATTTCCGCCCCTTTTCCCA
This sequence comes from Algoriphagus aquatilis, assembly GCF_042657405.1. Classification (NCBI taxonomy): domain Bacteria; kingdom Pseudomonadati; phylum Bacteroidota; class Cytophagia; order Cytophagales; family Cyclobacteriaceae; genus Algoriphagus; species Algoriphagus aquatilis. The sequence goes on along the minus strand of NZ_JBHSKS010000004.1, from coordinate 276,208 downwards.
CTTACATGACTGCTGCTCCCGATGGAAAAGCAGTGGCTTGGGTGTTCAATGACAAAGGCGAACGAAATGTTTTCTATGCCAAAGCACCTGACTACGAAGCCAAAAAATTGACTGATTACAAAGGAGACATCGGGGTGGATCTTGGACCTGTTGTTTTTTCTCCGGATGGAAAAACCCTGCTTTTCGTCCGTGGCAATGGTAGAAATTCAAACGGCCAACCGGCCAATCCTGCTCAATTGCAGGAAAACACAGATAAGAAGATTTTCAAATTGGATTTGGAAAGTGGAAAGTCCAGCTGGTTCGCTCCAGGAACCTCACCTGTTTTCAGCCCAAATGGGGAACAAGTTGCATATTTGATCGGAGGTTCGGTTTATCTCAAAGCAAGCTCAGATAGGACGGATTCCGTCAAGCAACTTTTTACTGCAAGAGGAAGTGCCTCCATGCTTTCATTTTCTCCGGATGGAAAATACTTAGCCTTCGTTTCGGGACGAGGTGACCATTCCTTTGTGGGGATTTGGGATTTGGAGAAAAAGGAATTGAAATATCCCGAAGCCAGTCTGGATTTTGATTCGTATCCGACCTGGAGCCCTGACGGGAAAAAACTGGCCTACCTAAGAATACCAAACATCTTAAATCTTTTGCCTTTCACCTCCATCAAAGAAGCCAATCCTTGGAGTATTCGGGTTTTGGACTTGGCAAGCATGAAAGCCGGAGAAGTTTGGAAAGCAGATCCGGGTCGGGGTTCAGTCATGGTAGATGATCTACCGGCCATCAGCGAACGCCTTTGGTGGACTCCAAACGGTTCCTTGGTTTTCCCTTGGGAAAAGAACAATTGGATGCAACTCTATGCTGTAAACCCTAAAACCAAAGAAGTTAGACACTTGACTCCCGGCGAAGGACAAGTAGAATGGGTTCAAAGTTCCTTTACCAAAAACGAATTGTTGGTCACTCATAATATCGGAAACATTAATCGAAGACAAGTTTCCCGACTGGACTTATCCACATTTGACCTGGAACTCCTGTCCGATCCACAAACCATCAATTGGGCTCCGGTGCGGGTAGAAAATGGATTGGCTTGGTTTCAATCCGACTGGAACCAACCTGGTTGGCCCATGATCCAAACGGATGGAAAAAAGAGAATGCTGGCTGAATCTTATTTCCCTTCCAATTTTCCCAAAACTCTCAGCAAACCCGAAGCGATAAAAATCAAAGCTAAGGACGGGTTTGAAACGTCTGCTCAACTTTTCCTTCCAGCCAATTACGATCCCAGAAAGAAATATCCGGCAGTCATCTTTATCCATGGAGGCAGTAGAAGACAGATGCTTTTGGGCTACAATTATGGGCTTTACTATTCGCATACCTACGGCGCACAGCAGTTTTTTGCTTCTCAGGGATATATTGCTTTGACGATTAACTATCGAAGCGGAATCGGCTATGGGATGGATTTCCGTGAGGAAGAAAATTATGGAGCCGGAGGTGCCAGCGAAGTGCAGGACGTCTTGGCAGCAGCGGATTTTCTGGCCGCCCGATCCGATGTGGATGCTTCAAGAATCGCCCCCTGGGGTGGAAGCTATGGAGGCTATCTGACAGCCCATGCCCTTTCTCAGGCCCCTGAGAAATTCCATGTCGGTGTGGATATCCATGGCGTACACAATTGGAACAATGATATTCCGGTTTTTGCTCCTTGGTACGCTCCGGAGAAATTTCCAAAAATGGCAGACCTTGCCTTCAAATCTTCACCCATGAACTATGTGAAAAACTGGAAAGACCCAGTTCTCCTAATCCATGGGGATGATGATCGAAATGTGCTCTTTTCAGAAAGTGTGGAGCTGGCCGAAGTCCTTAGAAAGCAGGGGGTTGAGGTGGAACAATTAGTGTTTCCGGATGAAGTTCATGCCTTCCTGCTGCACCAAAATTGGGTGAAGGCTTTTGATGCCACTTACCAATTCATAACAAAACATTCTTTGGCGAAATAGGAGGGTTATACACAGAAACTAGAGGAAAAAATTAAGGAAAATCCTGACAGGTTTTTAAAACCTGTCAGGATTGAATGGCCGAGTTATCCACAGCAGTAACTGCATCTTTTAATCGCTTTTCCCGATCCCCGGAAACGATCAAATAGGGAAAGCCACTTTGCTCTGCTAACTTTCGATACTTCTCAAAAAAATACTGCCGCATCTCCAATTCCGGATATTCCCGCAACGGATCGGGTTCCCAAGGCAAATCGGTATCTGTGAGCAAAATCAACTCGTATTTTCTCTGCTGGATTTCTTCCAACACCCAAGGGTCCGTCTTCCCAAACCGATGCTCAGACCAAATGTGGATAACTCGTAGATCGGTGTCGCAGAAAAGGAATTTTTGGGCCTTTTCAGCCAATTGATCTTCCAACTTAACTTGCCCCTCTCCGATTTCAGCCAAGTCTTCAAATCGATAAGGCCGGTCTATTTTTTCCAGATATTCCCGAGCAAATTCGGGGACCCAGGGTTCTCCAAAATGATGGGCCAGATCTTCCGCCAAGGTACTTTTCCCTGTAGACTCCGGACCCAGAATCAATATCCGCTTAGGCTTTTGCATAGGTTTTGGCTGATTTGATCCAGGCAAACAGGCCAATGGTAGCTAGCACGGTAAAAAATAAAAACTGAAATGAGGTTAACACCAAGCCTTTGTAGAAGTACAAAGGCACTGAAACCAGATCTGTAATGATCCAAAAAATCCAGTTTTCCACCTTCTTTTTGGCCATCAGCCACATACCTACAAAGGCAGAAGCCGTGGTAAATGAATCCCAATAGGGCACATCGCTGTCTGTAAACTTACTCAGGACAAAGACCAAAGTAGGGTAGGAAACCGCAAATAGGGCAGCCGAAATCAGCCAGCCTTTTCCATCCAGCCAAGTCACGGGCAGGACATCTTGATTTTCTTTGGGATGGGTCCATACATACCAGCCGTAAATAGACATGGCAAAATAATAGGCATTGATTCCCATGTCTGCATAGAGCTTGTATTCAAAGCAAATCCAAACGTAAATCAGCGTAGAAACAATTCCCGTGGGATACACCCATATATGCTCCCGCATTGAATAAAACACCGAAGCAATCCCAAAAAATACCGCCACCGCTTCCAGCCAAGTCATATTTTGAATGCCTTGAGCAAATCCGTCGAGGAGAAATTGAAAATCCATGATGCGAAGAAAAAGAAAAATGTTGTCTTTGTTGTCGAGTTCTCAAGTTGTAGAGTTGTTTATCAGATTTTCGGATTGGAAGAGTGAAATTTTTGGCACCTCAATTCAATGGTTGGGTAAAATCTTCAGGGCTTACATGACAACCTGATAACGCGAAGCAGACAACATTGACAACCATTTCATTCAACATTCCCAACTTTTCTCACACTTGCCGGGTTTGATTGCTAACTTTGCCCGCTATGACTTTAAGCACTTTACCCGCTAAAATCGACATCGATTCCCTCGATCCCAAAGAATACATCATCATCAAAAATGCTAGGGTCAACAACCTCAAAAGCCTGAGCGTCGCCATACCCAGAAACCAGTTTGTGGTCGTCACCGGACTCTCCGGTTCGGGCAAATCTTCCTTGGCGTTTGATACACTTTTTGCCGAAGGCCAGCGCATGTATGTGGAAAGCTTGAGCTCCTATGCCCGCCAATTCCTCGGTCGGATGGAAAAACCCGACGTGGAATACATCAAAGGCGTAGCCCCTGCGATTGCCATCCAGCAAAAAGTTAGCACCAAAAATCCACGCTCCACCGTCGGCACGACCACGGAGATTTACGATTACCTCAAATTGCTTTTCGCCCGAGTGGGAAAAACGTTTTCACCGGTCTCTGGTAAAGAAGTCAAACATCACACCGTCACCGATATCGTTGATTATGTGCTTTCCTTTGAAGAGGGAGCCAAAGTCATGATTTCCTGTCCGCTTCAGTTAGTCAGAGGAAGAAAAATCGAACAGGAACTCGAGCTTTTGCTTCAAAAAGGCTATACCCGAATCCTGATCGATGGAGAGGTCTATTTCGTCGAGGATCTGTTGGGAGAAAAGAAAGTTCCCAAAGGCAACTACGAAATCCTGATCGATCGGGCCACGGTGCGAAAGGACGATGAAGACAATCAATTCCGAATCGCAGACTCGGTGCAGACTGCCCTTTTTGAAGGGCATGGCGATTGCAAAATCACCGTTCCAGATGTAGAAACCAGATCATTTTCAGACCGATTCGAGCTTGACGGAATGAGCTTCGAGCTTCCTTCGGTCAACTTTTTCTCTTTCAACAATCCTTATGGAGCCTGCAAGCGATGCGAAGGATTCGGAAATGTTTTGGGCATCGACCGTGACTTGGTCATACCGGACAAAGAACTTTCGGTCTATGAAGGAGCCATCGCACCTTGGCGAGGAGAATCCAGCAAGCAGTGGCTGGAACCGCTATTGAAAAAAGGGATCGAATTTGACTTTCCGATTCATAGATCCTACAATGAACTCACGGAGAAAGAACAAGAATTACTTTGGACCGGAAATAAGTACTTCGAAGGGTTGAATGCCTTTTTCGAAGATCTGGAAACAAAAACCTACAAAATACAATACCGGGTGATGCTCTCCCGATTCCGCGGACGCACGACTTGTCCGGATTGCCGGGGAACCCGCCTGCGAAAAGATGCAGGCTATGTCAAAATTGAAGGGAAATCCATCACCGACTTGGTGCTCATGCCCATCGAGGATGCCTTGGCTTTTTTTAGAAACCTCCAACTCACCGAGCACGAAGCCAAAGTAGCCAACCGACTGCTGAAGGAAATCACGAGCCGACTGGAATTTATGGATCAGGTGGGTTTGGGATACCTCACGCTCAATAGACTGACCTCCACACTTTCCGGTGGGGAATATCAGCGAATTAAATTGGCTACTTCCTTGGGTTCGGCGCTGGTCGGATCCATGTACATTCTTGACGAACCCAGCATCGGACTGCATCCGAGAGATACCGATCGCCTAGTTGGAGTGCTGAAAGAACTCAAAAATCTAGGCAACACGGTCATCGTGGTGGAGCACGAGGAAAAAGTGATGAAGGCCTCTGATCAGATCATTGATATCGGCCCGGATGCAGGGGTGAAAGGTGGAGAATTGCTTTTCCAGGGGAAAATCGAAGATTTGATTACTAGCGGCACCACTTACACCGCCAAATATCTCCGCGGTGAAGAGAAGATTTTCACCAAAACGGGCAACCGGAAGTGGAAAGACTCCATCACCGTCAAAGGTGCCCGGGAAAACAACCTAAAAAATCTGACGGTACAGTTTCCGCTGAATACGCTCACCTGCGTCACGGGCGTTTCCGGTTCAGGTAAATCCACCTTGATCAAAAAGGTACTTTATCCCGCTTTGGGAAAAATGCTGGGCACTGTGATAGACGAGGGCGGAAAATACGATAAGATCGAAGGCGACTATAAGCGAATCACGCAAGTGGAATTTGTGGATCAAGATCCCATAGGCAAATCCTCCCGATCCAATCCGGTAACCTACGTGAAGGCTTATGATGCGATCCGGAATCTCTTTTCCGAGCAGCCGCTATCCAAGCAGCGTGGGTACAAACCCGCCTTTTTCTCCTTCAATGTGGACGGAGGCAGATGCGAAGCCTGTCAAGGTGAAGGCACCATCACCGTGGAAATGCAATTCATGGCAGACATCCATCTGACTTGCGAGTCTTGTAAGGGAAAGCGCTTCAAAAATGAAATCCTTGAGGTCAAATACAAGGACAAGGACATCTCCGAGGTCCTCGACATGACGATCGACGAAGCTCTGGAGTTTTTCAAAGGAAAAACCCAAATCGTCAACCGACTTCAGCCCCTGCAGGAAGTAGGGTTGGGCTATATCGGCATGGGCCAAAGTTCTAATACACTGTCCGGAGGAGAAGCCCAGCGAGTGAAGCTGGCTTCTTTCTTGGGAAAAGGCGGCACCAAAACCGGAGATCATATCCTCTTTATCTTCGATGAACCTACAACCGGGCTTCACTTCCATGACATCAGCAAGCTCCTACACAGCATCAATGCGCTAATCGATCAGGGTCACTCCGTGATCATCATCGAGCACAATACCGAAGTAATCAAATCTGCCGATTGGGTCATCGACTTGGGTCCAGAAGGAGGACATAAAGGAGGTCATCTGACTTTTGCCGGCACGCCGGAGGATTTGGCAAGAGAAGAGGGGAATTACACGGCGAAGTATGTGAGGGAGAGTTTTGTTTGATTTTCAAACCTGTCAGGTTTCGGAAACCTAACAGGTTTTTCTATCTTCGCAAGCACAATCAGGAATCTTAGCTCATCCACGATAGCTATCGGGAGGTTTAGATCGGTCAAAATTGGAATCTTAGCTCAGCTGGTTTAGAGCGCTGCTTTGACAGAGCAGAGGTCATGGGTTCGAATCCCTTAGATTCCACTTGGTTCAACCACTAAGGCACAAAGTCGACAAGGTTTTGTGCCTTTTTTAATTTCATTTTACCATGAAAATCGAAAGTTTGACTTACGGATTTCATGGTAAAAATTTTTGAATAGTTGTGTTTCCCGCAGATTCTCACAGAAAAAGCCACAGATTTTCGCTGATAAAATCAGCGGACATCAGCGAAAGAAATCTGCGCCTATCTGCGTGAAATAAAACCATTAAATCACCACCACCCCTTTTCCCAGCATCTTCCGATCCAAAATTGCCTGTAAGGCTTCGGGAGCTTCTTCCAAAGAATAGGTCCTCCCGATATGCTGCTTGATCTTTCCTTCCTGAATCCAGGCCACCAGTTGGCGGATATTCTGGAAACTCGCCTTTGCTTCCACTTTGGAAAACTGTCCCCAAAAGACGCCCATAATCGAACAGCCTTTGAGCAAAGGCAGGTTCATTGGGATTTGGGGGATTTCTCCATTGGAAAAGCCCACAATCAGGTAGCGACCTTTCCAAGCCATACCTCGGAGTGCCGATTCGGTGAATTTTCCTCCAACAGGATCATAGACCACGTCTACCCCTTTGCCGGTGGTGAGTTCCTTGATGCGGGTTTTGAGATCTTCCGTTTCGTAGTTGATCGTGAGATCGGCGCCTTTTTCCTTGCAGAGGGCAAGCTTCTCTTCCGAAGAAGCCGCCGCAATGACTTTGGCACCCATTACTTTTCCCAACTCTACTGCGGCTAAACCTACTCCGCCTGCCGCACCCAGCACCAGCAACGTTTCTCCGGATTGGAGATTTGCTCGGTCTTTTAGCGCATAGTACGAAGTGCCATAGGTGTAAAGCGTGGTAGCTGCAACTTCTGCTGATAGACCGGGAGGCAAAGGAAACACCCGGTCTGTATCTACAGCAACTTTTTCGGCAAAGCCACCCCATCCACAAAGCGCCAAAACCGGCTGCCCAATCTGAAATCCCTGAACTTGCTCACCCAAACCGATGATTTTTCCCGTTACTTCTCCTCCCGGCGCAAAAGGCAATTCCGGCTTAAACTGGTACTTATTCTGGATAATCAGCACATCGGGAAAATTAACCCCGCAGGCTTCGACAGCGATCAGGATTTGATTTGAGGCAGGACTGGGGTCTGGAATTTCCTTTACCGTTAAGGTATCAGGAAGGCCAAATTGGGTACAGAGTAGTGCTTTCATAGTTTGAGTTTTGCCACGAAGGCAAGAATGTGCTACTTATAACTTATAGTAAACCAATTTCTTTTTAATTTCGGTTATTATCAAAAATTCAAGAAATGACTCGGGAAAGCCTAATCCAAAAGACTCTTCAGCATTTGGAACAATTACCAGATCAGAAAGTGAAAGAAGTCTCTGACTTTGCTGAGTTTTTACTATTCAAAATTGACAATCAGATCCTAACCGAAGGAATTCAAAAAATGGTTTCTGAGTCCAAATCTTTCGATTTTTTGGAAGATGACGAGGAGATTTATTCTGAGGAAGACCTTAAAGAAAAGTACAAGTGAAGAAAGGCGATTTGATACTAATTCCATTTCCCTTTTCTGATTTGACAGGAACTAAAAATCGACCTGCTCTAGTATTATTTTCCAACGAATTAGATGTAACCGTTTCTTTTATCACCTCTCAAATCAAATGGTCCTCAAACCATGACATCGTTTTATTCCCGTCTTTACTAAACGGCATAAAAGTGAAATCGCTTGTTAGACTTAGTAAAATGGCAACGATAAGTAAAGACCTAATTTTGGGCAAGTTGGGGGAATTATCCCAAAAAGAGTTATATGATGTGGACCAATGCTTGATTGATCTGTTCAATATTAAGCCTTGAATTAACCTGATATTCAGCTTAAACTTTTTCTCCTTAAGCATTATTCTTTGCGACCTCGGCGCCTTTGCGGTAAAATCAAAAATTCCTAGGCAAATCCTCCCGAAAGGAATAATTTTGAGGCCTTTAGAAAACTAAATCACCCTAACTATGTCCGTAGCTGCTTTTATCGCCTCCAACAAAGACCGATTCCTCAATGAACTCTTGGATCTCCTCCGGATTCCTTCCGTCAGCGCCGATCCCAAATTCAAAAACGATGTCTTTGCAGCGGCCCAGTTTGTCAAAGAATCACTGGAAAAAGCCGGTGCGGATGTAGCCGAAATCTGCGAAACGGCCGGTTACCCGATCGTTTACGGTGAAAAAATCATAGATCCGGCTTTACCAACAGTCCTTGTTTACGGGCACTACGACGTACAGCCGGCTGACCCATATGAGCTTTGGGATTCTCCTCCCTTTGAGCCGGTGATCAAAAACACAGCTGCCCATCCCGAAGGAGCCATTTTTGCCCGTGGATCTGCGGACGACAAAGGACAATTCTACATGCACATCAAGGCATTCGAGGCCATGATGGCTTCCGGAGATTTGCCTTGCAATGTCAAATTCATGATCGAAGGGGAAGAAGAAGTTGGCTCGGACAACTTGGACAAGTTCGTCTTAGCAAACAAAGAGCGACTGAAAGCTGATGTGATTTTGATTTCCGATACCCACATGATCAGCATGCAGGATCCGTCCATCACAGTCGGACTTCGCGGCATGGCTTACATGGAAGTAGAAGTGACAGGATCCAATCGCGACCTTCATTCAGGAACTTACGGCGGTGCTGTCGCCAACCCAATCAATGTACTGTGCAAAATGATCGCTTCTATGAAAGACGAAAACGAGCACATCACCATTCCGGGATTTTATGAAAAAGTCCAGGAACTGACCGCTCAGCAACGTCAGCGACTGAATGAAGCACCTTTTGACCTTGAAGAATACAAAGGCAAACTCGATATCGAAGATGTTCACGGCGAAAAAGGCTACACCACCATCGAGCGCGTGGGTATCCGTCCAACCTTGGATGTGAACGGCATTTGGGGTGGCTATACCGGAGAAGGGGCGAAGACAGTATTGCCTTCCAAGGCCTATGCAAAAATCTCCATGCGATTGGTTCCGGATCAGGATTGGCATGAGATTGCGCAGCTTTTCGAGTCTCATTTCAAAGCCATTGCGCCAAAATCCGTCAAAGTAAAGGTCAAAGCCCATCATGGCGGAGCTCCTGCAGTAGTGTCTGATTCATCAATCGGCTATCAGGCAGCAGAAGCAGCGATGGAAGAAACCTTCGGAAAAAGACCGATTCCAACACGTGAAGGGGGTTCGATTCCGATTGTGGCATTGTTCCAAAAAGAATTGGGAAGCGATCCGATCCTGTTCGGCTTTGGCCTGGATACCGATGCTCTTCACTCTCCGAATGAGCATTATGGCGTGAAAAACTACTTCATCGGAATCGAGACCATTGCAGCTTTCTTCAGGCACTTCAAAAGTCTGAGCGGAAAGTGATCAAAGTCGCCTAAATCGGCTGTCATTTAGGAATGGCCGTCCGCCTGAGCGGAGTCGAAGGCAGTTAATTAAGTAAAACATTTCGACTTCGCTCAATTTGACAACCTCTTAAGCAGAACCCTAATTCCAAAATCCCTGTTTACCTGAGTAAATCCCAACCTTGCATGAACCCAACTCCTCAAAAGATCGGTAAGCTTCTGCTTCCGGTTTTTCTTTTGATCTCCTTTCTTGCCCAAGCTCAATTGGTAAAGCCACCCAAGTGGACCTTTACTCTTGAACCAAAGGAATTGCAAGTGGGAGAAAAAGCTACAGTGATCATGGAGGCGGAGATCCCGATGGGTTGGTACGTGTATTCCAATGATTTTGACAAGGATTTGGGCCCGCTTTTGACCGAGTTTGTACCGGCCTCATCCGGAGATTTTGTGATAGCCTCTAAACTTAAAGCCATCAATCCGAAGAAAAAATTAGACGAGGTCTGGGAAGGAGATGTGACCTATTTTATGGGAAAAGGGCGTTTTGAGCAGCCTTTGACCATCAAAGTCACTTCCGGAACTATCAAAGGCTCTCTCGAATACCAAATGTGCTCCGATCTAACCGGACAATGCATCAATTACGAGCAGGATATTGAAATCAAGTTTACTGCAAAGGAAAGCACGCCGAAAACACAATCTGCAAGTTCTCCTGTAGCAGCAGCAAACCAAACAGTCGGAATTGAAGGAGAAAATAAACAATCAGCGAGTGATTCGACTTCAATTGAATCACCATTTGCTTTAAGTCCTGCTTCTGGAGAAGCAGGACAGCAAACAGGAGAAGCAGAACAGGAAACTGAAATTCCCCAAGACTTCACCGCGGAAGGCGAAACTGAATCGCTTTGGGGATTTATGGTACTTGCTTTCCTGGCTGGGCTTGCTGCATTGGTTACTCCTTGCGTGTTTCCGATGATTCCGATGACGGTAAGCTTCTTTACCGGACGCTCCAAAAAACGATCCGAAGGTATCCGTCAGGCATTTATTTATGGGATTTCCATCATTTCAATATACACGATTGCCGGAACGGCCGTTGCTGCAATTCAGGGTCCTGAGTTTGCTAACTGGCTTGCGACACATTGGATTCCAAATGTGTTCTTCTTTTTGATCTTCATTGTATTTGCCTTGGCATTTTTGGGGATGTTTGAATTGACTTTGCCTTCCCGCTTTGTGAATAAGATCGATGCGAAAGCGGAAAAAGGAGGTTTGGGAGGCGTATTCTTTATGGCCTTTACCTTGGTCTTAGTTTCCTTCTCCTGCACCGGGCCTATTGTGGGTTCTATCCTGATTTCCTCTGCAGGCGGAGAACTGGTCAAGCCTGTGTTAGGCATGTTTTCCTTTGGATTAGCCTTTGCGATTCCGTTTACCTTGTTTGCGATTTTCCCTGAGTGGATGCAGCGCTTGCCGAAGTCTGGCGGTTGGCTGAATTCTGTCAAAGTAGTCTTGGGCTTTTTGGAACTGGCTTTGGCATTCAAATTCCTTTCCATCGCTGACCTGGTTTACCATTGGGGCATTCTGGATCGGGATATTTTCCTGGCGATCTGGATTGTGATTTTCTCGGCTTTGGGACTTTACCTTTTGGGAAAAATCAGACTTCCACACGATTCCAAGCTGGACCACATCAGCGTACCAAGACTGCTGTTGGCCTTACTTACCTTTGCTTTTGTGGTTCACATGATTCCGGGACTTTGGGGAGCTCCGCTCAAAATACTCAGCGGTTATCTGCCTCCGATCACTACGCAACAATTCAAAATTGAAGGAGGGATCGCTTCAGGGGAAACTCCCTCTACTTCCACCGAAGTGATCAAATACGCTGATCTCCTGAAAATTCCCCACGGAATTCCGGGCTATTTCGATTACGAACAAGCTTTGGAGGCAGCAAAGCGTGAAGGTAAACCTCTCTTGATCGACTTCACCGGACATGGCTGTGTGAATTGCCGAAAAATGGAGGAAAATGTCTGGGTCGATCCTCAAGTTTTGAAGCGGCTGAAAGAGGACTTTGTCATGGTAGCCCTCTACATTGACGAGCGATTGGAACTTCCTGAAAGCGAATGGTACACCTCGAGCTACGACGGAAAATTGAAAAAAACCCTTGGCAAGCAAAACGCCGATTTCCAGATCACCCGATTCAACAACAACGCCCAGCCGTATTATGTCATTCTTGACCATAATGAGCAGCTTTTGGCTAAGCCAAGGGGGTATAATACCGATGTTACGGGTTTTGTCGAGTTTTTGGATGGGGCGAAGAAAATATTCAATGAGCAAAGACAATGAATCAATTATCAAACTCAATGGTCAATTTTCAATTTTTTTTCCTTGAAAATTGAGTTTTGGTTATTGAAAATTGATCATTGAAAAAGTCTTGAATCAAAAGGAAAATCTTCCTGACCGACAATTTGGATCGCTGGGAAATCCGGATGTTGCGGATTGATCAAAAAGTTAAAATCACCAGGAACCACGGCTGAAGGTACTTTCAGAACACAGATTTTCCGCTCAGCCACAAATGCATCTCCAATCTGTTGAGTATCTAAAACATGTGGAAAACTTCTCCAATTGACAGGTAAATCTTCCTTTGAAAGGATTGAGATAGAAAGGTAACTCGGAATATCAATCTCCACCATCACATAGTCTTTTGGCAAAATGGATAAGGAAAGGTGAACTGCCACCTCGGCCATGGCCAAAGCACGACTGTCTGCACAATAAATCAACTCTGTTCCTTTGGAATTCCAGCGGTTGCCGCAGAGAGCCGCACCTTTTCCTGACAGTTCTATTCCATACTTTTTCCGAATCAATCGAAAAACCCGCATCAGACAAAAACACCCTGATCAATCCGCTGAAGCTCACTCAGCACTAACTCTTTGCCGTAAGAGTCCCGAAGCAACTCGATGGGACGTCGATTACCGAGTGCATGGCTGCTGGCATTGAGCCAAGCCCCGAAATCCTCCGCAGAATCAAACACCTCCAAGCCTAAAACCGTCACCTCCATTAGCTCAATGATCTTTTCAGAATGAATCGAGCGAAAGACGTAATCCGATTCTTTTTTGTAACGCTGCAAAGACTTAAGTGAGATATCCAAAAAATCAGACCACTCCTGATCAGAAAATGGGGCCAATTCCTTGATCGACATAAAAAGCGGATTCGGAATGCCCTGACGGATCACATCTACAACCATCATCCTATCTGTGAAAAATCGTCTCAAAGGAACACCATGTAGCGTTGGATATTTTGAATAGCGAGGAAGACTTGTCACGTAGGTAGCCATCTCCTCGGCTACGGAAATTAGTTGGATATAGTCTGAATCACTCATTGCTAAGAAATTTGTCTTTTAATTTACGACATTTTTCCAAAAATGATTTCCTTCTACTTATTTTTTTATCGAATCTTAAAAATTACCCCTCTATGATTCGATTTTTCACCGCCTTTTGTACGGCCTCCAACTTATTATGCACTTGGAGTTTGGCGTAGATATTCTCGATGTGCTTTCGGACAGTTTTGGGAGAAATGAATAGATTTTCTCCAATCTGGTTGTAATTGAGACCCTTTGAGGTTTGTTCTAGAATTTCAATTTCGCGCGATGTGAGAGAGATATCCTCTTTGGGTTGTTCAAAGTTTGGGGGATTTCGCAAGAGCTTGAGTGCTTTCATCGCAATAGATGGAGTCATAGCAGCACCACCTTCGAGAGTATCCAAAATTCCTTGATGCAGCGTAGGAGGGTCAACTTCTTTCAGGAAATAACCATGAGCTCCTGCTTGAATTGCTTTGAAAATATGCTCGTCATTGTCAAAGACAGTTAGCATAATGACCTTGATTTGTGGATACTTTTGAGCAACTTTTTCTACGGCCTCTATCCCATTCATCTTGGGCATTTCGATATCCATCAAGATGAGGTGGATATTGGAATTCTTTTCAAGCTTATCCAATAATTCTATTCCGTTGGTAGCAAGAATCTTGATTTCGATGTCTGAAAAAATTGCTGTTTTTTCAAGAATTGCTTTCAGCAAAAAGCTGTTGTCTTCAGCAATGGCAAGTTTGATGGACATAATTGAAAAGTTTGATTGAAAATAAAAAAACGGCTTCTGCCATCCTAGGAGACAAAAGCCGTTCGAAAATTTTTTTAGATCTATTACGGGTAGATTTCTTCCAAAATCTGAGCTAGCCTTACACTCGCTGCGATCATTCGTTCCTCAGCAATGTGGTAATTTTCGTACATATACTGATAACTGATTTTCTTGTTTTCTGGCAATTTGTAAACCATAGGTCGGTAGCTCACGGCTTCTTTCAGCCAATCCAGCATCGTAGCTGAACGGTATTTAGCCTGCATTTCAGGAGTCAATCTACGGAAAAGTTCATCACCTATTTCGGTATAGCTCATTCCCTGACGATCGATCATTCCACTGTCCCAAAGCGCATGAAGATTGGTTGGCTGATTGAAAAACTCAATTTTCACGTCATTCCCACCACGGTCATCACCAGTGCCCACATGCAGCGGTTGGTGAATATCCTCTACCATATGAATGAGCATTTTCAGCTTTTCAGATTCTGTCTTTGGATCCAAACCACCAGCCTTTAGCTCTGCTTTAATACGTTGAATAGCTTCATATGCGTCGCCTGTTTTCTCCTGAGTACTGGGATCATATTCTCCGTTTTTACTATTGAGGTAATGCCAGGTGGTCGCATAATCATAGCTTCGATCAGATCGGATATCATCCATCCAGGTACCACTTTTCCCCAAAGACATGGGAAAGAGGATTTTTTCAATCTTCTTTTTCGTGGATTTTTTCATTTGCTTCTCCGCCATATACCCGATCAGGTAATGACCCAATTGTCCCCATGCAAATGCTTGGGAAACCAAAAGGCTGAAGAAAAGTGTAAGCGTTAAGGTTTGTATTCTCTTCATAATTGTAATAAAAATGCGAAGATATGCCTTCGCTGAATTTTTGAGTTAAGGGAAAATTATCCTTTGGAGAGCTCGGACACAGCCAACCAAGCCATCAGCCCTGCGCCAATTTCCAGCGCATCTTCTTCAATGTCAAAGGTCGGCGTATGGACTCCAGAGGTAATTCCACGGGCTTCATTTCGGGTACCCAATCGGTAAAAGCAACCATCAATTTCTTGCGAATAAAACGCAAAATCCTCAGCAGCCATCCAGATATCCAAATCCAGAACATTTTCTTCGCCGAGGTAATCCCTGGCAGCCTCCATGGATCTAGCCGTCAACTCAGGTTCGTTTTTAAGAAATGGATAACCCTTTCTGATTTCGAAATCCAACTGACCACCCATTCCTTCTACAATACCGTGAGCGATTTGAAGCATTTTTTCATGTGCTTTGGCTCTCCATGCTTCGTCAAGTGTTCTGAATGTGCCCTGAATTTTCACTTCGTTGGGAATCACGTTTGTAGCACCCAATGCCTCAACACGTCCAAAAGAAAGCACAGATGGAATTTTGGGATTTGCTACTCGGCTGACAATCTGCTGAAGGGCCACAATCATGTGAGATGAAATCAATACCGGATCGATAAATGTCTCCGGCATCGCCCCATGTCCTCCTTTTCCTTTTACGGTGATGTATATCTCGTCTGTACTAGCCATGTAAAGACCAGGACGAAAACCCACTTTCCCTGCGGGAATCATAGGCATCACATGCTGACCTATAATCGAACTGGGACGGGGATTCTCCAACACGTTATCTTTAATCATCAAGGAAGCGCCGCCAGGAACCAATTCTTCACCGGGTTGGAAAATGAGCTTGATTGTGCCTTCAAATTGGTCTTTGACTTCATGGAGAATTTTGGCAGCGCCCAAAAGAGAGGCAGTATGCGCATCATGCCCACAGGCATGCATGACTCCAGGATTCTGTGATTTGTAGGGAACATCATTAGCCTCCACGATTGGGAGAGCATCCATGTCTGCACGCAGAGCTAGGACTTTTTTCTCAGGGTTTTTTCCTTTGATGAGGGCAGACCAGCCTGTAGTAGCTTTAGATTCAATTTCGGTAATACCTATTTGGCGTAGTTTTTCTTCTACAAATACTGCGGTCTTAAATTCTTTGAAAGAGAGCTCAGGATTTGCATGAAGATGTCTGCGTGTGGCAATCACCTCTTCTTTGTATTCCTTTGCCAGGGATTTAATTCTGTCCTTGAGCATTTTGATCGGTAGTAACGGGTGGCACGTATTCTTTTCTCAAGAATCTATCTTGAATAATTCGTGCAGTGGGAAATTGAGCTTTGATTCTGGAAAATGCCTTTTGAGCCTCCACTTTATAGGTGTATTGACCAATTTTTACCAAATACCGGGGCTGCTGATATTGCATCTCAGGAGTTATTTCCGGAAAATAGAGGGTAAGATCGTCTCTGGATTTAAATGCAGCATTGCGATCAATTCCCGAATAGACCAACACCGTGAAACCACTAAAATACGGTTCGGACTTATTCTTATCATAGATCCTCTTTTGCAATTCTCTCAATTGGCCGTCTACTGCCTGTGAAGAAGAAAGGGTCTCTGGCTTGGGTTTATCAACGGGCGACTTGAATTCGGGATATTCAGGCAAGGAAGCAACCAAATTTTCTTGATAACCGGAAAATGAGGTAGGTCCATCCGAAGACACCATCACTGTGGACTTGCATCCCAAGACCAATAAAGAGATTCCAATTACCCAGAGTTTTTTCATTGAATTTTAATTTTCAATAACCACACAAACACCGTCCAAAATATCTTGCTCCACACTTTTATATTTCACATCCAGCTTAGTACTTCCATCCTTGTATTGAACGGAGACTTTATCATTTCTGCCATATACTTTTTCTGTTTTGCGAGGAGCCACCGGCTGTGGAGCAGGTCTTCCTGCAGAAGCTGCGGCTGCTACTGCACGGTTTGCTCCAGGATTCAACGTACTTCCTACTTCTGCTTTCGATGCTTGAACTTTGGGCTCAGGAGCACGCTGTACCTGAGCTTGTTGGACCTGAGCAGGATCCTGCTTTGGCAAATCAGCTCTGGTCAGGAAGGAAATCATATCCTCATTTAGCTTGCCGATAAATCGCTTAAACATCTCAAATGCCTCAAACTTATAGATCAAAAGCGGGTCTTTCTGCTCGTAAACGGCATTTTGTACCGACTGCTTCAGATCATCCATGTCTCGTAGATGTTCTTTCCAGTTTTGGTCTATGATAGCTAGGGAGACGTTTTTCTCAATAGCCCGGATCAATTCGTGGCCTTCAGTCTGAATTGTCCTTTCCAAATTACACACCACACCGATCTGCTTAATACCATCCGTGATTGGCACCATAATATCTTTGACTGTGCCTCCTCTTTCTTCCTGAACTCTGGTGAACACAGGCAATGCTGTCTGAGCAATGAGACCATTTTTCTTTTGGTAAGTCTCAAACGCTGTGGCATAAAGCTCTTGAGTCAACTTGCCAGCATCTTTGGTTTTGAGATCACCTTCAGAAAGGTGATAGTCTACCCCAAGAGTGGTGAAGATGTTCATTCTGAGATTTTCGGCATCTTCGGTCGATTTGCCCATTGTAATGAGGCTCTCGCAGACATCATAGACGATGTTGAGAATATCCAGCTCCAATCGATCCCCCTTCAGTGCATTTCTTCTTCTCTTGTATACCACTTCGCGCTGTGAGTTCATCACATCATCGTATTCCAGAAGGCGCTTACGAGTACCAAAGTTATTCTCTTCGACCTTGCGCTGTGCTCGCTCGATCGACTTGGTGATCATCCTATGCTGAATTACTTCTCCTTCTTCAAGACCCATTCGGTCCATAAGCTTGGCGATGCGGTCAGAACCGAAAAGTCGCATCAAGCTGTCTTCTAGAGAAACGAAAAACTGAGAGGAACCCACATCACCCTGACGACCGGATCGACCGCGAAGCTGTCTGTCTACTCGTCGAGACTCATGGCGCTCAGTACCGATGATCGCCAGACCCCCGGCCTTTCGGGATTCAGGAGTCAACTTGATATCCGTACCACGTCCTGCCATGTTGGTCGCAATGGTCACAGTGCCCGGCTTACCAGCTTCTGCCACAATATCGGCCTCTCGGGCATGTTGCTTAGCATTCAATACTTGATGAGGAATTTTCTTAAGCGTCAGCATTCGGCTGAGTACTTCAGAAATTTCTACGGAAGTAGTACCCACCAATACAGGTCTTCCTTGAGCTACCAACTCATTGATTTCATCCGTGACCGCATTGAATTTTTCTCTTACTGTCTTATAAACTTTATCCTCTCTGTCTTGACGGATAATTGGCTTATTGGTAGGAATTACGACTACATCAAGCTTATAAATCTCCCAGAATTCTCCAGCTTCAGTCTCCGCAGTACCCGTCATACCGGCTAGCTTGTGGTACATTCTGAAGTAATTCTGAAGCGTAATCGTTGCGTAAGTCTGTGTAGCGTCTTCGACTTTTACATTTTCTTTGGCTTCGATGGCTTGATGCAAGCCATCAGAATAACGACGACCTTCCATCACACGGCCAGTCTGCTCATCGACAATCTTTACCTTGCCGTCAACGATGATGTATTCCGTATCACGCTCAAACATGCAATAAGCTTTCAAAAGCTGATTGACAGTATGGATGCGTTGAGCTTTTACGCTGTAATCTTTGATTACTTCTTCTTTTCGGATGAGCTTTTCTTTGTCATCAAGAGTGGAATCTTTCTCCAAATCTGCAATTACAACCCCGATATCCGGAAGAATAAAGAAGGTTGGATCTTCGTTTTTGGCAGTCATGGCTTCGATACCACGATCTGTCAGATCTATTACATTGGTTTTTTCGTCAATGGTAAACAAAAGCGGTTCGTCTGCCTCAGGCATGTTCCGCTTGTTGTCCTGTAGGTAGTAATTTTCTGTTTTCTGAAGGATTACGCGTACGCCTGGTTCAGAAAGGTATTTGATCAATGGCTTATATTTCGGGATGCCTCGATAAGCTCTGAAAAGCGCCAACCCTCCTTCTTTTTCATTTCCATCGGCAATATGCTTTTTGGCTGAAGCGAGAAAACCCTGAACCAGCTTTCGCTGCTCATCTACCAAGGTAGATACCCTAGGCTTCATCTGATCAAATTCATGTACATCCCCTCGAGGAACCGGGCCCGAAATAATCAATGGTGTACGCGCATCGTCAATCAATACGGAGTCAACCTCATCAACCATAGCAAAATGATGCTTACCCTGCACCAAATCACCTGCTTCGCGGGCCATATTGTCGCGGAGATAGTCAAAGCCAAATTCATTATTGGTACCGTAAACGATGTCAGAAGCATAGGCTCTCTTTCTCCCCGGAGAATTAGGCTGGTACTTATCGATGCAGTCTACTGTCAATCCATGAAATTCAAAAATCGGAGCATTCCATTCGGAGTCACGCTTGGCGAGGTAATCGTTGACTGTTACCAAATGCACGCCCCTACCAGAAAGCGCATTGAGGAAAGCTGGCAAGGTTGAAACCAAGGTTTTTCCTTCACCTGTCGCCATTTCGGCGATTTTACCTTTGTGAAGGACCATTCCACCAATGAGCTGAACGTCATAATGGACCATGTCCCACACCACTTCGTTGCCGGCAGCGATCCACTTGTTATGCCAGATGGCTTTTTCGCCTTGGATTTCCACATTTGGCTTTCGGGCTGCAAGTTCTCTGTCGTAGATATTGGCTGATACTTCGAGCTTTCCATGTTCTTTGAATCGGCGGGCTGTCTCTTTTACAATTGCAAAAGCATGGGTCATCACCTCATCAAGGACTTTTTCTAATTCGGAGTCTCGCTCTTTCTCGAGCTTGTCGATTTCATTGAAAAGCTGATCCTTTTGATGGATTGCTTCTGAAGGAAGTGATTCAATTTGGTTTTTAAGATCCACGATTTTATCATCGATGGACTTGAGCCGCTCGTTGATTTTCAATCGGAGCTCTTGGGTTTTTTCCCTCAGCCCATCATCACTGAGTGATTTTAATCCCGAAAAAATCTGATTGATCTCTGTGACTTTCGGGAGAAGTTCTTTGATATCTCGGTCGGATTTGGTGCCGAAAATTTTGGCCAATCCTTTTGCAATAAAATCTAGCATGGTATGGTGTTGAATCCCTTTTTAGGGGCTTAAAAATAAGCCCTTTTTGTTAGAATTGATAATAAGGCCCACTAGACGGAAGGCCTGGTTTTTTAATGGTTTATAAGATGATCTTTCCGCTGAAAACCTGTTCAGCTGGTCCAATCAGCCAGATATCTCGATATCCGCCTAATTGATCTTGCTGAAACTTCACGGACAATTTTCCACCTAGGGTATTAATTTTTACTTGATTTTGGTTTTGAAGAGCTCCAAATGCAATTGCAGCAGCAGTCACACCTGTACCGCAGGAAAGCGTTTCATTTTCTACCCCACGCTCATAGGTCCGAACAAACACTTCATGATCACTGATTTTCTCTACAAAATTGACATTGGTACCAGCAGGGGCATAGCAGGCATCATATCGGATTGCTCTTCCTTGATCAAAAACCGGATAATCTTTTGCCTTCTCTACAAAACGGATGTGATGAGGCGAACCGGTATTGACAAAGAAATCTCCCAAACTTTCGGTAATACCTGAAACATTTCCCATCATCAACTCTACCTGATCACCTGCCAAAATCGCTTCATGAGAGCCATCTATTGCTAGGAAATGGGTTTTTTCTTTGATAATTCCCAAAAAAGCAGAAAAGGCAACTGCGCATCGAGATCCATTTCCGCACATGCTTTGAGATCCATCTGCATTGAAATAGATCATTTCAAAATCAAACTCCGCATGATTTCGGATCAGAATCAACCCATCCGCCCCTATCCCGAACTTGCGGTCACAGAGCTTTTGTACCAAGGATAAATTCTTTTCGTCAAATCGCTGGTCTCGATCGTCGATCATGACAAAGTCATTGCCTGTTCCTTGGTATTTATAAAATGAAAGTTCCATTTGGTTTTTGATATCGGGGAAAAGACAAAAACTTATCCATATCCCCAAACGATCACAAACTTAACCAACTTGTCAGAAAATCAGACTTAATGTCTGACTGTCCATTCCATTTTCGTCAGAATATCTCTAGTTTTCGCAACTATCTCTCTCTTGAGTTGGTTTTTAAAATGCATTTAATACACAGACAATGAAAAATAAAAACACAGACATAACCCGAAGATCATTTGTAACTAACTCAGCAAAAGTCGGATTGACAGTGGGCTTCATTGGGTCATCCATTACTGATTTGTTGGCAAAAGGAATAGAGGTACCCAAAAGCGTTCCCTTCTCAACTGGGTTTTCTCAGAATCCACTTCCCTACAGCTACACAGCGCTTGAGCCTCACATCGATGCACGGACGATGGAAATTCATTATACCAAACATGCCGCTGCCTATGCCAACAACCTAAAAGATGCGGCAAAAGAGGAAGGTGTGGATACATCAAAGCCCTTGGAAAACGTCCTTGGAATTATCTCCAAATACACTCCAAAAATGCGAAACAACGGAGGGGGGCATTACAATCACGAACTCTTTTGGAGCATCATGGCTCCCAATGCCGGAGGAAAACCAGAAGGAAAACTGATGGAGGCTATCACTGCATCATTTGGAACCTATGAAGCATTTGTAACCCAATTTGAAAACGCTGCAAAAAGCAGATTTGGATCAGGTTGGGCTTGGCTTAGTGTCACAGCAGACAAAAAGCTGGTCGTTTCCTCCACACCAAACCAAGATAATCCGCTGATGGATGTTGCAGAAGTGAAAGGAACTCCGATCCTTGGCTTAGACGTATGGGAACATGCTTATTATCTAAATTATCAGAACCGGAGACCAGATTATGTGAGTGCTTTTTGGAATATAGTCAGCTGGAAAGCAGTCGCCGAGCGATACCAAGCAGCGATCTGAAGAATTGAAACTACTAAAGGCCGGAAAATCCGGTCTTTTTCTTTTATTTCAATCCTGAATTAAGAATTCCAACATCATGCAAGATCCTAAATCACTCACCTCTGTCGCCCTTTTTCATCAGACATTCAAACATCCTGTACTTCCTGAGCCCACCATTCCATCCGAGACGAGATGCAACCTACGGGTATCACTTTTGTCTGAGGAATTAAAGGAGCTGGAAGAGGCAATCGAAAACAAAGACATTGTAGAAATAGCCGACGCGCTATGTGATTTACAGTATGTATTGTCAGGAGCAATTCTGGAATTTGGCTTAGGAGAAAAATTCAAAGCACTTTTTGACGAAGTGCAGCGCTCCAATATGAGCAAGGCATGCAAAACAGAAGAAGAGGCCAGAGCAACCGTAAAACACTACGAAGACAAAGGAACGCCTTGCTTCTATGAAAAAGAAGGAGATTTATATTTGGTATTCCGAGAGGGTGATCACAAGACGCTTAAGTCTGTGAATTATTCTCCAGCGGATTTGAAGGGAATCTTGGAGAAATAAGCCCAAAAGCAACAATCAAAAGCCGGTTTGAGTGATCAGGCCGGCTTTATTTTTTGGTTAGAAAAACAAAAAGCCCCTCATTTCTGAAGGGCTTCTGTACCAGGAGCGGGAATCGAACCCGCACGGCCGATATGGCCACAAGATTTTAAGTCTTGCGTGTCTACCTATTCCACCATCCCGGCTTGCTCTACCGTTCCGTAGAGATTTCAAGAATCGAATGTACAATGTCCTGAAATGAAAAAGCCCTTTTGCAAGGGCTTTTTTGAGCGAGAGACGAGATTCGAACTCGCGACCCCGACCTTGGCAAGGTCGTGCTCTACCAACTGAGCTACTCTCGCAATAAATAGCGCTCTTACCGTCGTCTGAGCGAATTGTGGATGCAAAGGTATACCCTGAAAATATTTTTGCAAGGCATGAGTCAATAATTTTTTTGAAAAATCGATTAATTTTTATGTTTAGTGCTGATTCTCAGAACTCATAAGAGACCAAAATTTTCACCATTTCGCCGACGTTTCTTGCACCTAGCTTCTTTAATATGTTTTTCCGGTGAGTAGCTACCGTATTTGGTGAGATGTTTAGAATGCTGGAAATTTCTTTGGATTCTTTACCTTCCAAAATAAGATTTACAATCTCTCGCTCTTTACCTGTTAGGGCTATCTCTTTATCAACAGGTGAATTTTTACTTACAAAGATTTTACTTCCATCATCCTTGGTAAAAGAATAGTTCCAATCATAGCTTTTCACCTTGGGTGGGGTAAACAACTGAATGATGATATGCAAATCCATAATGAAATTACCTGCCTCATCGATCACATAAGGCCTGACCTTAGCTGTCACCCAGGTGATTTCCTGTGTTTTGCGATGTACCCATCTTGTGGTATAAGAAAATTGAAAGGTATGCCTTTCTGGAATACTCAATGAATGGTAAACCTCGAAAACTATTTTCTGAAAATTAAATAGTTCAGGTCTATCATCAGGATGAATCATAGCAAAAGATGTTTCCATTCCTTTGTTACGAAACATTGAAGAAGGAAACCCTGTAATGCTTTCAACATTTCCGGCAAAGAAGGCCAAATTCAAATTGCGATAATCAAAACAAGCGATAAGGAGTTCTTCGCGCATTCCTATCGTATTGCTCAGGACTAATAATTCGTCTTTTAGCTTTTGCTCATCAATTTCACCCTGAAACTGCTGTTCCTTCCAATTTTTAAAAAACTTGGTATACTTATCCTGCTTTTTAAGGTCTTTGAGTAATACCTTATCCATAGAAAAATACTTCTAGTGTTGAGTTTTGACTAGGTCAATTTAATAATAATATAATATTCACTATTCCATTTTCTTTTTGATTTCATGCAATTTCAATAATGCTTCAATGGGAGAAATAGTATTGATATCCAATTCATCAATAAGTTTCTTTGCTTCAGTCAGTTTGGGGTCCATCTCAAAAAGACTCAACTGGAAATTATTTTTAGGAACGGTTTTAAAGGTTTCCTTTTTTTCCTTTAACGCCTTATCCTTTTCCAAATGCCCCATGATTTCGGCGGCTCTCAAGACAACAGGATTGGGCATACCGGCCATCTGAGCGACATGAATACCAAAACTGTGTTCGCTACCACCTTCCTTCAGTTTCCGCATGAAAATCACTTTATTCCCTACCTCTTTTACCGCCACATTGAAGTTTTTGATTCTTGGAAAATCACTGGCCAATTGATTCAACTCATGGTAATGGGTGGCAAAAAGCGTCTTGGCTTTGAAAGTTGGATGATTGTGAAGAAACTCCACAATAGACCATGCTATGGATATCCCATCATAAGTAGATGTGCCCCTACCAATCTCATCCATCAGTACCAAGCTTCGATCTGAAAGATTATTCAAAATACTAGCAGTCTCGGTCATTTCTACCATGAAGGTGGATTCTCCCTTGGAAAGGTTGTCTGAAGCCCCTACACGGGTGAAGACTTTGTCAATGATTCCGACTCGTGCAAATGACGCCGGTACAAAGCTTCCCATCTGAGCCATAAGCACGATCAAGGCTGTCTGTCTCAAAAGAGCTGACTTACCTGCCATATTGGGACCGGTTATGATCATGATCTGCTGACTGTCATGATCTAAGTAAATGTCATTCGGCACATAATGCTCGCCTACAGGCAGCTGCTTCTCGATCACAGGGTGTCGACCATCCTTGATTTCAAGGGTTTCTGTATCTGAGATTTTTGGTCGGTTATACCCATTGCTAAGTGCAACTTTTGCAAAGGAAAGCAAGGCATCCAAGGTGCCTAGAACTCTAGCATTTTGCTGGATTTGAGTCACATATTGTGCTGCTTCTTGTACCAATTCTTGGAAATACTTCTGCTCCAAAGCAATCATTCGCTCTTCCGCATTGAGGATTTTCTCTTCATAGTCCTTCAACTCTGGCGTAATGTACCGCTCTGCATTGACCAAAGTCTGCTTTCGGATCCACTCCGCAGGAACTTTATCCTTGTGGGCATGAGTCACTTCGAGGTAGTACCCAAAGACTTTATTGTATGATATTTTGAGAGAAGAAATTCCTGTATTCTGGACCTCGCGATGTTGGATTTGCACCAAGAAATCTTTGCCTTTATTCGCCAAGCCTCTGTATTCATCCAATTCAGAATCGACCCCGTCTTTGATCACCCCTCCCTGATGAACCAGCATCGGTGCATCCTCTTGAAGTTCACCTTCAATCTTTTCCAGCAAAAATTCACAGGGGTGAATCTGATCCGAAAGTCGCTTTAGCGTCGGATTTGACTGATTTTTCAGCAATTCCTTGATAGGAAGCGTGGACTTCAGTGCCCGCTTGATCTGATTCATTTCCCTTGGATTGGCTCTACCGACGACCACTTTGGAGATCAATCGCTCCAAATCCCCGATATGTCGAAGTGGACCTAGGATCTCTTCGATCAGAGTAGAGTTTTGGTAGAAAAAATCTACCACATTAAGCCTTTCTTCGATGGGCTGTTTTTCCTTCAAGGGAAGAACCATCCACTTTTTCATCATCCGAGATCCCATCGGCGTCACGGTCTGATCTAGGATATGGATCAATGGCACTCCTCCTTCGTGCTGAGGATATACCAGCTCAAGATTACGAATGGTAAACTTGTCCAACCACACGTATTTTTCCTCCGCAATCCTGGAAATGGATGAAATATGCTGAACCTCACGATGCTCGGTTTCTTCCAAATAAAAGAGAATCGCTCCCGCAGCCACTATTCCAGACTCCAATTCCTCAATACCAAATCCTTTCAGGTTAGCAGTACCAAAGTGATTCTTTAGCTTTTCGTATGTAAAGTCAAACTGATAGACCCAGTCTTCGCAATGGAAAGTAATAAAGTCATTTTTGATCAGGTCGGCAGCGGTTTTTTTTGCTGCTTTTGAGAAAATGAGTTCAGAAGGAGCGAAGCTTTGCAAGAGCTTTTCGACGTAGGCAGCGTTTCCTTCAGCACACATGAATTCCCCTGTGGAAACGTCCAAGAAAGCGATTCCATGCTTTTCTTTTCCGAAATGAATCGAAGCGAGGTAATTGTTTTTGCGGGTATCGAGCACCTGATCATTATAAGAAAGACCAGGAGTAACCAGTTCTGTGACCCCTCGTTTGACAATCCCTTTGACCATTTTTGGATCTTCAAGCTGATCACAGATGGCCACGCGATTACCTGCTCGGACCAATTTGGGGAGGTAATTGTCCAAAGAATGATGAGGAAAGCCTGCCAGCTCGATGTGGGAGGCTGCCCCATTCGCTCTCTTGGTCAAGACAATGTCCAACACTCTGCTTGCTACGACGGCATCTTCACCAAAAGTCTCATAAAAATCTCCCACCCGAAAAAGCAATAAAGCACCCGGATGCTTGGCCTTGATGGCGTTGTATTGCTTCATCAGGGGAGTTTCCTGTCCGTCTTTTGATTTGCTCATGGGTAAAATGGAATTGTCGTACTTTTGGAATCGGGAATATGGCCTGAAAATAGCCGATTAGGGCAGGAGATCAAAAAAGATGAAGAAATTAAGCATGGAAGATCTTGACCGATTATCTGTCGAGGAATTTAGAAACACCGAAAAATCACCAATTGCCATTGTGCTAGACAATATCCGTAGCCTAAACAATGTCGGATCAGCTTTTCGAACGGCGGATGCATTTCGAATCAATAAAATCTACCTCTGCGGCATCACTGGCACTCCTCCTCACCGCGATATCCAAAAAACAGCGCTCGGTGCAACGGAATCCGTGGAGTGGGAATATTGCCTGAATACCGTGGAAGCAATTGAAAAACTGAAAGCTCAAGAATACCAGATTTGTGCATTAGAACAGGTAGACCGATCCGTGATGCTCCATGATTTTGCTCCAGAAAAAGGAAAAAAATATGCGTTAGTCTTCGGAAATGAAGTTTTTGGAGTAGAAGAAGATGTGCTGAAAAACTGTGATACCGTCCTAGAAATCCCTCAGCTAGGCACGAAGCACTCGCTTAACATCTCGGTGAGCTTAGGGATTGCTGTTTGGGATTTGATGGTGAAGCTGAGGGGATTTGATTAGCCACAGAGGCACAGATAAAGATTTTTAGTACCCCAAGTCGGAAAGCTTCACATGAGTTTTAATCAGGTTGGAACTTGCTTTTGCTACGATTTTTCCTGTATCCTTTCGGATGATGGCTTCCCAATGATTCAGATTGGATCCCGAGCGAACCAACTTGGCGGTAACTTCGAGCTTTTCGCCGATCTGAGCTGCTGCTAGGAAGTCCACATTCAAATTAATACTCGTCATCAGGTATTCCGATCCTGCCACAAAATTTCCCATCCCGATCACATCATCCAGCATCAAGGAAGCAATACCTCCATGGAGAATCTTTCCGGGATTGCACATCTCCGGTCTTACCACGTATTGGACTTTAATGTGATGGTTATCTACATCAAGGAGTACGCCAGCCAGCCAATTGCCTGCAGCTGATGGTGTTTGGTCAAGCGTTTTTCCAATAAATGACTTGAAAAATTCGAGTTGGGGTGTAGTTGCGTTTTCCACTAGTTGTGAGCTTGATTGATCAGCCGAAAATAGTCTTCTGCTATGGTTTTGAAAACTTCTTTTTCCTCCTCAGTAGACCAAAGAGGAAAACTTTGATTCCCTTTTTTCAATACAATTTGATAATTAGCTTCTATCCAAGGTTTTAACTGGTTCATCAACTTCAAATGATCCTGATTATTTCCATTGGAAAATTCTACTGAAGTGGAATCCTTATCAGACAGTGTATAAAGAGAAATTGGATATTCCGCATTGAGAAGTTCAAAAAATATATAAGCCTCATCTTTGATCGGACTGACAAGGATCATAGGTTCAATAGTGGGCAGGGAATCAGACCGCATTCTTTTCCCATGTCGAAAAAGCGTCATTCCTGCATCACGTCTCAGCTCTCGATCATAATGAATGGATCTGACATTTAAAAAATACAATTTTTCTGCATCAGAGACTTTAAAGGTTCTGTCTTGACCCGTATTGTCTGCCCGGTAGGTATTGAAGAAAGAAAAGACCAAAACCAACCCAAAAGAGGAAAAAATGAAGATTTTCAGAATTTTGATCAGCTCGGGTGTAAGGACTGGATCTCTAGTTGGCATGCAAGTACTTTTTCCAAATAACCTAAAGCTCAGGCAGAGGTTTAGATAAACTTACCTTACATAAGATCCTGCGTTCATATCGATGGAAGTGCCAGTTGCATGATCTGCCAATCCTGAACATAGTAACGTGACCATCGGCGCAATATCTTCAGGCAAAGTCAGTTCCTTTAGTGCAATATCTTTGAGTGCAAAGTCTTCACCATACTCAGCCAAAATATCATTGGCCATATCTGTACGTGTAAATCCTGGTGCAATCAGGAATGCTTTGATTCCTATTTTACCATAATGTCTTGCTATCGAGCGGGTTAAACTCACCAATGCTCCTTTTGATGCAGCATAAGCTAAGTAATCGGGCGTATCTCCGCGGAAGGCTGCCCGTGAGGAAATCATCACGATACGTCCATT
Source organism: Algoriphagus aquatilis (assembly GCF_042657405.1). Lineage (NCBI taxonomy): Bacteria > Pseudomonadati > Bacteroidota > Cytophagia > Cytophagales > Cyclobacteriaceae > Algoriphagus > Algoriphagus aquatilis. Next base: position 247,948 of record NZ_JBHSKS010000004.1, on the reverse strand, counting down.
TTCCTGTGGCTTAGCCTGATCTATAAATTCTTTGGTTAGAATCCCGACAGCAGTTGAATTGACCGCCATGACTTTTTCCCAGATTTGTAGCCATTCTCCTGTAGGCAAGGTGTCGGGGGCCATGGGGGAGATGCCTGCATTATTCACCAAAGCAGTCAAAGGCCCATATTTTTCCACTAATCGGGGAATAAATCCGACTACTTCAGTAGATTGGGAAAGATCGCACGCCTCAATATGGGCTGGGTTTTTGAGTTGGCTTAGCAGACTTTCCGCCTCAGCACGATTTGAGTTGTAATGGATAATTACCTCAGCGCCAGATTCAGAGAGCTGTCTTGCTATAGCCCTGCCGATTCCACGTGAAGCGCCAGTTACGAGGATTCGCTGATTTTTAAGAGAAATATTCATGGGCGTTTAGGATTTACCGGTCAAAATTTCTCAAGACCAACTGCTGGACATGTGCCAGGTGATGGGTGGAGTGCCAAGCGTACATCAACGTGACCCCATCTAAGGATTGAGATTTCTGCTTTTCGGGGTGAAAAAAAGTTTTCTTGAAATCTTCGGCTTTCATAGAATCCAACAGCGTAACCCATTTAAGATGGATCGCTTCAATCAGTGCCAATGAAGGTTCGATCGGCAAATTGGAATCCGGAAGCTTAGCCCATTCGGCCTCCTCGTAGGGTTTAATCGTGGGATTTTGTTCCGTCAAGGCAAGTTTGAAGCGGATAAATGCATTCATGTGGCTATCAGCACAATGGTGGATAAGCTGACGCACAGTCCATCCTCCGGGGCGATAGGGGGTGTCTAGTTGTTCTAGCGAAAGTGGACTAACTGCTGTAAAAATCAGATCTGGAAAACTTTTTAAGGTTTGAATGGCCTCCGTAATGGATTCAGAATCGATACTTTCTGGAAGCTGAAATTTTCCGACAGGATATTTTAGAAATTCGATGTCTATGCTCATGGTTTTTGATCATTGGCCACCTGCTGCGATGGTCGCCAAATCTACATGTTTTGCCCCATAGGCCAAAAGCACATTGGCACAGGCACAAAGCGTTGCGCCGGTAGTTATGACATCATCAACCAATAAGATCCGAAGCCCGCTGACATTTTCTGTTTCTTTCAGATCAAAAACTTCATCCACATTTTCCAATCGCTGAAGTCTGGATTTTTTGGTTTGGGTTTCTGTAAATTTTTTTCGCTCCAGCATTTCTTTGGCAGGTATCTTCAGCGTTTGAGAAAGGCCATAGGCAAACTTTTCACTTTGATTATACCCTCTTCGCTTTTGTTTCAAAGGATGAAGCGGTACTGGAATAATGATGTCCCATTCTCCTAAATAGCCATTTTGGGTGAGGGTAATTCCAAACAATCTTCCCATTTCCTCACCGATTTCAGGCTTGTTTCGATACTTAAGAAGGTGCAGAAGTTTTTGACTTTTCCCTTTTTTGGTAAATCGGATAAAAGCCATCACGCGATGAACAGGCATCAAACCTCTAAGCTTGGATGTCAACTCGTTGTCAAACGCACGTAGGTGAAAATTGGCCCTTGGAAGAGTACCTTGACAAATGGTACAAAGACAGGGCTCAAAGTCAAAGAGACTTTTCCCACAAATTGGACAATTGCGAGGGAAGATCAGATCCAAAAAATCTTTCCAGAAAAATAAACGCATGGGTAAAAAGTGTTGTTTTTCCTCCATAGGGTAGAATAAGCTTTATATTTACCCCTTGGACCGAATTTAATCCTTAAGTTAATGAATCTAATAGAGGAATTCAACGAGTACCGCGCCAAAATGAACGAGCGTATCCTATCTGAAGACAACAAGGTAATCAAGCGCTTTTTCAATTTGGATACCAATACCTATGCAGAAGGAGAATTGGACGTAAAAACCAAAGAAATGATTGGCCTTGCATGTTCCATGGTGCTTAGATGTGATGACTGCATCAAGTACCATTTAGGTAAATCATTTGAAGCTGGAGTGGGGCGAAAAGAAGTTTTCGAAGTATTTTCTATAGCCATGATTATCGGCGGATCCATAGTTATCCCACATTTGCGCCGAGCCGTAGAATACTGGGAAGAACTTGAAAATCAAGGATAAAGAGTATGTTTAAACGAGATTTGGATCTTGAGAAACGTTGGTCAAAGCTTTTGGACGGGCTTAAGGATACCATAGGTAAAAAACCCAATGATCTAAATGGCGTACTCTTCTTGATAGGAGTACAAGAATTGGGTCAGGGAACTCGTACCTTTTCCAAAGAGCAAAAGCAGGACTTGATGCACATTGCCGTTTGTAAAGTTTTGAGTTATGCCGGATTCTATGAACTAGACTATGTAGACCAAGAGGGTTGGCCGCATTGGAAACTGGTAAATGAACTGCCACATTTCGACTTGCTGGAACAGGAGAAATTGCTCAAGCTCCAAGTATTGGAATACTTTGAAAAAGAATATCAAATAGAAATTTGAATGAAATCGAGCATTCTACATACGCTGAAGTACCACAGGAATATGATCAATGCGAGATTCCATGTGACCAATAAAAATCGATTATAACCACATGAAGTTAATCTCATACAATGTGAACGGTATCCGTTCTGCCATGAACAAAGGTTTTGTGGATTGGCTAAAGGCAGAAAATCCGGATATCATTGGTTTACAAGAAATTAAAGCACAGGAAAAGGATGTAGACCCAACCATTTTTCAGGACTTGGGCTACGAATTGTATTGGTTTCCAGCGGTGAAGAAGGGCTATAGTGGTGTTGCCATTTTCACTAAAGTCAAACCAAAAACGGTGAAATATGGGATGGGATTGAATAAATATGATGATGAAGGTAGGATGATCAAAGCCGATTTTGATGGCTTCTCATTTATTTCCTCATATTTTCCATCCGGTACCACAGGCGATATCAGGCAGGATTTCAAATACGAATTTCTGGATGATGTTTATGGTTACATGCAAGATTTGAAAAGAGAAAATCCAAACCTGATTTTGAGTGGTGACTATAATATCTGCCACAAGCCTATAGACATCCACAATCCTATTTCCAACAAAAACTCATCTGGCTTCCTTCCTGAAGAGCGGGCATGGATGGACAGGTTTACTGATTCAGGATTTATAGACACTTTCAGGCACTTCAATCCCGCACCTCATCAATATACCTGGTGGAGTTTTAGGGCTAATTCCCGTGCTAAAAATATCGGATGGCGAATAGATTACCACATGGCTACCAGAGAATTGCAAAACAAACTGAAAAGTGCCGTAATTTTGTCGGATGTAAAGCATTCGGATCATTGTCCGATTGTACTGGAAATCGAGTAAAAAAAGACAATAAATTATATCTCATAGATTATTTCTCTGATGAAGTCTATAAAAATTTCAATTCCATCTCTGATAGAGAACATTAAGATTATCGAAAGTTTCATTGACAACGCCAAGGAAAACTTCGAAATCAATGATGATATCTATGGGAACATTATGATTTCAGTAACAGAGTGCATTAGTAATGCCATTATTCACGGAAATCAAAATGATAAAAACAAACTGGTTCATTTGGAACTCCGAATGGAAGATGATCAGCTCAAATTTATCATAGAAGATGAAGGAGACGGTTTTGATCTAGCTCTTTTACCGGATCCTACAGAACCAGAAAACATAGAAAAAACTGGAGGAAGAGGCATTTTCCTAATCAAGCATCTAAGTGACGAGGTGAAGTTTGAAGAAGGGGGAAAGAAAACCGTTCTTTCTTTTTACATGGATTAAGGTATGGCAATCAATTTCTTTACCGAGGACATCACATTTGATTTAACCCAAAAACAAAAAAGAAAGAACTGGTTGAAGCAAATCGCTCAATCAGAAAATTTCAAGATCGGAGAGCTGAATTACATCTTTTGTTCTGATGAATACCTCTATCAAATCAATGTGGACTATCTCAATCATCACACCTATACAGATATCATCACGTTTGACAACTCAGAAGAAGAGCAATTAATCGAAGGGGATATTTTTGTCAGTATAGACAGAATAAAGGAAAATGCTCAAAAACTTAATCAGGAAGAAAGTTCAGAGCTTAGCAGAGTTATTTCTCATGGACTCTTTCACCTAATGGGATATAAAGACAAAACCAAAACTGACGCAGAAGTAATGAGAAATAAAGAAGCTTTTGCAATAGAATTATTTCAAACATTATAATAGTTCCACGTGAAACAGTTGTTTCTTCTTTGAGTAATTACCTGTTTCACGTGAAACACCATCAATAGAAAATCATGTTCCCAAAATATGATGTCATAGTAGTAGGTGCAGGACATGCTGGATGTGAGGCCGCTCATGCCGCTGCAAAAATGGGTTCAAAAGTGCTTCTATGCACCATGAACATGAATACCATTGCGCAAATGTCCTGTAATCCTGCAATGGGAGGCGTAGCCAAAGGACAGATCGTCCGAGAAATAGATGCCCTAGGCGGCATGTCGGGTATTATATCTGACAAATCGATGATCCAATTCCGCATGCTTAATCGATCAAAAGGCCCAGCCATGTGGTCTCCAAGAACACAGAATGATCGAATGCGCTTTGCTGAGGAATGGAGACTCGCCCTAGAACAAACACCCAATGTGGATTTTTGGCAGGAAATGATCAGCGGTTTGTTGGTAAGAGATGGCAGGGTAAGTGGAGTTAAAACTGGAATTGGAATAGAAATCGAATCTGAAGCTGTAGTACTCACCAATGGGACTTTCTTAAATGGAGTGATTCATATCGGAGAAAAACAATTTGGAGGAGGCAGAACAGGCGAATCCGCTGCTAAAGGTATTACTGAACAACTGGTTCAGCTAGGCTTTGAAGCAGGACGAATGAAAACAGGGACACCCCCAAGAGTAGATGGCCGAAGTCTGGATTATTCCAAGATGGAAGAACAACTTGGCGACGATAAACCAGAAAAATTCTCCTATCTAGATATTACAAGACCACTGCAAACCCAAAGAAGCTGTTGGATTACTTATACAAATAAGGAAGTTCATCAAACCTTGGAAACAGGATTTGATAGGTCACCAATGTTCAATGGAAGAATTCAGGGATTAGGACCACGGTATTGTCCTAGTATTGAAGATAAAATCAACCGGTTTGCTGAAAGAGAAAGACATCAAATTTTCGTCGAACCAGAAGGTTGGAATACAGTAGAAATTTATGTGAATGGATTTTCTACCTCACTTCCAGAAGACGTACAATACAAAGCTCTCAGACAAATTCCGGGATTTGAAAATGCCAAAATGTTCCGTCCAGGATATGCGATTGAATATGATTTTTTTCCACCAACTCAACTGAAACTAACTCTCGAGACACATTTAATCGAAAACTTATACTTTGCTGGACAAATCAACGGTACTACCGGTTACGAGGAGGCCGCATGTCAAGGGCTAATGGCAGGTATCAATGCCAGCCTTAAAGTCCAAGAAAAAGATCCTTTTGTTCTTCAAAGATCGGAAGCATACATAGGAGTACTGATCGATGACCTTATTAATAAAGGGACTGAAGAACCGTATCGAATGTTTACCTCTAGAGCCGAGTTTAGATTATTACTGAGACAAGACAATGCAGACCTAAGACTAACAGATTTAGGGTTCAAAATTGGCTTAGCAGATGAAGAAAGGCATCAAAAGATGTTGAATAAAAAATCTGAAACAGCTAAACTGATCAATGACCTAAAGCAAAAACGATTTGCACCAGAGGAAATCAATCAAGGGTTGACAGAAATTGAAACAGCTACAATCACTGAAAAGATAAGTGCAGAGAAACTTCTCAAGCGTCCTCAAGTAGGCATGGAAGAATTGAAAACAATTCATGCAGACTTAAAGGCATATCTTGAAAAATATTCCAAAGAGGTGCTTGAACAGGCTGAAGTACAAATCAAGTACGATAGCTATCTGGATAAGGAAAAACAAATGGTAGAGAAACTTTCCAACATGGAAAATTTCAGAATTCCTCCAAAATTTGACTATTTGGCGATTACCGCTTTATCAAATGAAGCAAGACAAAAACTCAACAAAATCCGTCCAGAAACAATGGGACAAGCTTCTAGAATCAGTGGCGTATCACCAGCTGATTTATCAATATTGACAGTATACCTAGGAAGATAAAATGCCTGAAAGATTGACCAAATGCCCACTCTGCAAAAGTGGGCATTTTCTTAACCAAATAGAGATAACAGATTACGCTGTGACAAAGGAATCATTCCTGCTCTCCAAGTGCACGGAGTGTGACCTTTTGTTTACAAATCCAAGACCAACATCTGAAGAGATTGCCCCTTATTATGACTTCCCAGAGTATTACTCTCATCAGGATAATTCCAGAAACCTTACTCACTGGATTTATCAAAGAGTGAGAAATTACAGTACCTCAAAAAAAATCGAATTGATCGAGCAATATGAGGAAGAAGGTAAACTACTTGATTATGGGTGTGGAACAGGAGAGCTATTAAACGAAGCAAGAATTAACCTATGGAAAGTAACTGGAATAGAACCTAATGATAAAGCTAGAAATCAAGCAATTAAAAAACTTGGAAATAGAGTCTATCCTTCAATAGATGAGCTAAAAAAAGAAAATGTTTTTGACGTAATCACTCTTTTCCATGTACTAGAACACATCCATGATTTAAGGAAAACCCTAAAAAAGTTATTATCTCATTTAAAATCAGATGGTTACTTAATTATTGCAGTACCAAATCATGAATCTTTTGATGGGAAAATCTACGGGAAATTCTGGGCAGGTTGGGATGTCCCCAGACACTTGTACCACTTCAACACCAAAGCAATCACCCGATTCAAAGAGGAATTCGAATTGTCATTGGTAGAAATAAAACCAATGATTTTTGACTCTTTTTATGTGTCTTTACTGTCAGAAAAGTATCAAAATCCAAATCAAAGTCAAATCAGACAATACAGCAGAGCAATAAAAAATGGATTGAAATCAAACCAGCAAGCGAAGAACCCGGGAGATTATTCCAGTAACATATTTATTTTCCAAAAGAAGTGAAGTCTATTAAAGCCTTACTGTTTCTCATCTTTATTCAGGCAGTTTTGGTCTCTTGTGCCAAGCAAAGCTCACCAACTGGAGGACCCAGGGACGAGGATCCCCCAAAGTTAATTGAGTCCAATCCAAAGGATCAATCTTTAAATACAAAGCCAGAACAGATCAAACTAACCTTTGATGAATTTGTAGCATTAGAAAACGCCAACAAAGGTGTAGTAATAACACCAAGAATTGATAAGGATAAGATTGAATTTACAGCATTGAAAAATACTGTCCTTGTCAATTTGAACCAAGATCTTGAAGATAGCACTACTTATGTATTTGATTTTCAAAAAGCTGTAGTAGATCTATCAGAAAAAAATCCCGCTGAAAATTTAAAAATCGTATTTTCTACAGGAACTTCTATTGATAGTTTAAACATATCAGGAAACATCAACTTTTACTACCCAGAAAACAAAGAAGATTACAAAAATGTACTCGTTGGAGTTTATCCTTTGACTGATACCACAGACGTATTTACAGCGCAACCGTATTACCTAGGCCAAGTCGATACCTTAGGAAATTTCAATATATCCAATGTAAAGAACGGTTCATATAAAGCCTATGCATGGAGAGATTTAAACGGTAATCTAAAAGGAGAATCAAAATCTGAAGATTACGACTTCATGTTGGACACTATCTTTTTGGAATCAGACATAAGTGGTATTCAATTCAATTTATCCAAAGCAGATCTAACCCCCATCCGAATCATACGATCAGCTGCAACAGGAAAAAACTTTGATATCGTACTGAACAGGAATCCAATTGAAAGCAGTGTTAAGAATCAAGATGTTGGAAAGAATTATTTCTTTTCTACATCAGACAAAAGAATAAGAATTTATTCCAAAACAGCGGTAAAAGATAGTATAGCATTCAATATCAGTGTATTAGATTCTGTAGGATTTAAAAAGGACACGCTTATTTGGGGAAAATTTCCAGAGTCAGAAAGAAAGCCGGAAAAACTGGAAACAAGTATCAACTCAGGAAAAAACTTCTATCAAAACCTGGAAATAGAGCTAAAATTCAACAAACCCATTCAAGCTGTAAACTTCGATTCCTTATACATTCAATATGACACGGCCTCAATTATAAAGATCAACGAAAAGATGGTAAACTTTTCAGACTCCTCAAGAATGGACTTACTAAAAATAAATCTAATTATCCCGGATTCCATCACCAAGGAAATATTAACTCTGAGAGCCGCTGATTCAACTTTCATCGATATAGAGGGCCAGTATAATGACAAGAAGATAGAAGCCAACTATAGGAAACTAAAAAGGGAAAACCTAGCGGATGAAATTAAAGGTCAAATCCTAAACGCCAGACCTCCATTTATTGTCCAATTGATTGATAACAAAGATGAAGTGCTAAGAGAGATTTATGTTGATAAAGGCAACCACTATTCATTCAAACTGGTAGAACCAGGAACCTTTAAAATCAGAGTAATAGAAGATCTGAATGGTAACAAAAGATGGGATCCTTCCAATTTCATCCAAAAAAGACATGCTGAACGGGTGTTTTATTTCAAAGGGGAAGAAGAAAAAAGCGAAATAATCCTCAGAGGAGGATGGACATTGGAAGATCAAGACATCAACGCAAGCAGAAAAACAGGAAAAAATTAGAAAAACATATGTGGAAAACAGGTCCAAAGTGTGTGCAAAACTTGCAAGAAACTTAGGCTTAATTCACACAAATCACGGGTTATCCAATATGGAAATGTAACAAGCCTTTAAATTGAGGATAACTCCTAATTTATCCACTTCTAGAAAGCATCTTTTCAACATCTATTTTAACCACATAAGAACTTGTCAATCTATCCACAATACAAAGTGAATTTTTCTAAATCACACTAATTCAATGATTTAAATGTGGAAAATAGGTTAATAACCTGTTTAAATAGAATATGAAAAGGCTTTAATAATGTTGGTAAAATAAAAGAACCAACTTTTCCACAAATCCACATCCTTAATAACCTTAATAAATTTTTTTAATTAAATAAAATAATAAAAATATAGAGCTGTGTTTTGTGTGGATATCAAAACATTGTGTTTGTATTATTGATTTGGTAATATTATCCAGCTAAACCCAAAATATTCAAATCATGCAACTCACCCGTCTTTTTGATTTGATTCCATATCAAATCAGTAAATACAACAAAGAAGTATCCTTCGCCAGAAAAGATAATGGCGTTTGGAGAACCTATTCTTCTACGGAAGTAAAAAAAATCATCGATAACCTCAGTTTGGCTTTTCTTGCTCAAGGAATAAGCGAAGGCAATAAAGTCGCGATCATTTCTGAAAACAGACCTGAATGGAATTTCATTGATTTGGCTTTGCAGCAAATCGGTGCCATATCAGTCCCAATGTATCCCACAATTACTTCTGAAGATTATGCCTATATCTTCAATCATGCTGAAGTAAAAATGATTTTTGTTGGTGATCAAATCATTTTCGATAAGGCTGCACAGGTAGCCGAGGACAGAAAGATCTACTCTTTTGATCACCTTGAGGTTGTAGAACATTGGTCTTCTCTAGAAGAAAAAGGGGAATCTGGAGATTTAGCTGCTTTGGAAGAATCCAAGTCCAAGGTAAAACCTGAAGATTTATTTACGATCATTTATACTTCCGGTACTACAGGCAAGCCAAAGGGCGTCATGCTTACTCATGCCAATGTCCTTTCTAACTTGATTTCCGTGTCTCACATTATGTCTCCTCCTCCAGGAGTATCCAAAGTGCTGAGTTTTCTTCCACTTTGTCACATTTTTGAAAGGACAGCATCTTTCTGCTTTATTTATTTAGGTTATTCGGTTTACTATGCTGAAAACATGGATAAAATCGGAGAAAATTTAAAAGAAGTTCAGCCACATGTTTTCAACACGGTTCCAAGACTATTGGAAAAAGTGTATGACAAAATAGTGGCTAAAGGCTATGAACTCACTGGAGTTAAGAAAAAGCTTTTCTTTTGGGCATTAGATCTTGGTCTGAAATACGAGCCTTCTACTGAAATGGGTGGATGGTATGATTTCCAATTGAAGCTTGCCAATAAGCTCATTTTCTCCAAGTGGAGAGAAGCACTTGGAGGTAATATCATGCAAATAAATTCCGGTGCTTCTGCACTTCAGCCTCGCTTAGCCAGAGTCTTTTGGGCAGCAGGGATACGTGTCTGTGAAGGTTATGGATTAACAGAGACCTCCCCTGTAGTCACGGCCTCTATCGGGACTAAAGAAGAAATCAGAATTGGATATGTCGGTAAAATCGTAAAGGACGTTCAGGTAAAAATCGCAGAAGATGGCGAAATTCTGGTCAAAGGACCCAATGTCATGCAAGGGTATTACAAGGAACCTGAAATGACCGCAGAGGTACTTAAAAACGGCTGGTTTCATACAGGAGATATAGGTGAGTTGGATGGAGATTACCTCAAGATCACGGACCGTAAGAAGGAGATGTTTAAAACCTCTGGCGGAAAATATATTGCTCCACAGGTGATGGAGAATAAATTCAAAGAATCACCGCTCATCGAGCAACTCATAGTGGTGGGTGATGGTCGTAATTATCCGGCTGCATTGATTGTACCCAGCTTTGATGGATTGCGGGAATATTGCAAGCGAAAGGATATTCCTTACACTTCCGATGCAGAAATGGTACAAAAGCCAGAGATTAAAGAGAAGTACCAAATAGAGGTTGATTCCTACAACAAGTATTTTGGAAAGTGGGAACAAATCAAACGATTCAAATTGCTTGACAAACCTTGGGGAATAGATACCGGTGAACTTACACCTACCATGAAATTGAAGAGAAAAGTCATTACTCAGAAATATCAGCAGCAAATCGAAGAAATTTACCAGGCTTAACCGCCTGGTTTTTTTTGGTTTACAAAAAAATCACCTAATAAAAATCTCAAAATTAATTTTCGAATTTTGGATGATAAGGTTCATTTATTCCAAATAGCGTTATTTTTCAATCCGGATTCAATAGATAATTTTATTACTTCCCATTTTCACACTTTTTAATTTGTGATGCATGCATAACTTTTTTTCAAAATAGTATGCATGCATACAAAATTTCTCTAATTTGGAGCAACTCATTTTTAGAATGGTGAAGTATGAAAAGAGAAGAAACAGTCGATTACCATATTAAAAGTGCTTGGCATGCGATCTCCCGCATGTACAATCAGCAAGCTGCTGAGGAAGGTTTCACTACGGCTATTGGATTTGTCCTGATCAATATCAATTCAAAAGAAGGAACCCCTGCTACCAAAATTGCTCCGTTGATTGGTTTGGAGACGCGTAGCCTTACTAGAATGCTTAAGACCATGGAAGAAAAGGGCCTGATTTATAAAAAGGCCGACCCCGTGGATAAACGCTCCGTTAGAATCTTTCTCACAGAAGAAGGAAAACGCAAAAAAGAAATATCAATCCAGACTATCATGAAATTTAATCTGATGGTCAGGGAAGTGGTTAGTGAAGAAGAGTTGGAAGTGTTTTTTGGAATTTTTTCCAAAATCCAATCCGTCATCGACCAAGTACAAATTACTGAAATTGACAAGCCCATATTTGAAATATAAACCCAACTCAACTAAAGGATTTTAACTACCAAAAACCCAAAAAAATGAACAGAACCATTAAAAAAGTAGCCGTTTTAGGTTCCGGAGTGATGGGCTCACGAATTGCCTGTCATTTCGCAAACATCGGCGTTCAAGTGCTTTTGTTGGACATTGTTCCTTTCGAACTCACCGAGGAGGAACAAAAGAAAGGACTCACCAAGGAGCATCCTGCTGTTAGAAACAGGATTGTAACTTCTGCCTTACAAAATACACTTAAGGCTAATCCTTCTGCTATTTATGACAAGGCTAATGCGTCACGAATTATCACAGGAAACTTCAATGATGATCTTCCCAAAATCAAAGACTACGATTGGGTAATCGAAGTGGTCGTAGAGCGCCTGGACATCAAGCAGCAGCTTTATGAAAAAGTCGAAAAGTACCGTAAACCGGGAACCTTGATCTCCTCCAACACTTCAGGTATTCCCATGCACCTGATGTGTGAAGGTAGATCGGAAGATTTTCAGACTCATTTTGCCGGAACACACTTTTTCAACCCTCCGCGCTATTTGAGACTTCTTGAAATTATTCCAGGACCAAAGACAAAACCAGAGATCATCGACTTTTTGATGGATTATGGCGATCGGTACTTGGGTAAAGAAACGGTGCTTTGTAAGGATACTCCAGCATTTATCGCCAACCGAATCGGGGTTTACGCGATCATTTCGGGCATGCACGCGATCGAAAAGGCAGGTTTTGGTGTATCTGAAGTCGATAAATTGACAGGTCCGATCATCGGAAGAGCTAAGTCAGCTACTTTCCGAACTATGGATGTGGTCGGTTTGGATACCACCGTTAATGTCGCCAACAACTTATACAAAGCCCTCCCACATGACGAATCCCGAGACAAATTCAGGCTTCCCAAAATCGTCGAAGTCCTATATAACAACAAGTGGTTTGGAGATAAATCGGGACAGGGTTATTTCAAAATGATCCGCCACAAGGACGGTAGCAAAGAACTGAAAGAACTGGATCTGAAAACCTTTGAGTATAAGGAGGTAGAAAAACCCAAATTCAAAGCCTTGGAAGCTTCCAAGGAAATCGATGATCTCAAAAAGCGCATCAAGTTCTTGGTGAATTTTGATGACCGGGCCGGTGAATTTTACAGAGCATCTTTTTATGATTTGTTTAAATATTGCTCACACCGTATCCCAGAAATTTCTGACGAATTGTATCGCATTGATCAGGCAGTTTGTGCAGGTTTTGGATGGGAACTCGGACCTTTTGAAACATGGGATGTCTTGGGAGTAGAGGAAACAGTTGGAAAAATGGAAGCCGCCGGTGAAAAGGCTGCGCCGTGGGTTCATGAAATGCTTGCCGCAGGCCATGAATCCTTCTACAAAGTGGAAAACGGAAAGAGAAAGTATTACGACATCCCTTCCAAGTCTTATGTAGAAATTCCGGGAATCGAAGATTTCATCATCCTAGACACACTCAAATCTGCCGGCAAAAAAGTTTGGGGAAATGCCGGATCCACGATTTACGACATGGGTGATGAAGTGATCGGATTGGAATTCCATACCAAAATGAACTCCATGGGCGCCGAAGTGATCGAAGGCATCAATACCGCAATCGGAATGGCGGAAAAGTCCTACAAAGGATTGGTTATCGGCAACGAAGGAGGAAACTTCTCCGCGGGTGCCAACTTGGCCATGCTGTTCATGTTTGCCGGAGACCAGGAGTTTGATGAAATCAACCTGATGATCGCCCAATTCCAGAACACCATGATGCGGGCGCGATACTCTTCCGTGCCAGTCGTAGTTGCTCCTCACAATATGGCTTTAGGTGGTGGATGTGAACTTTCTCTTCATGCAGACCACATTCAGGCGCACGCCGAACTGTACATGGGCTTGGTCGAAGTTGGCGTAGGATTGATTCCTGCCGGTGGTGGAACCAAGGAAATGACTCGTCGATTTGCCAATGGAGTTATTGCCGGAGATGTGGAGCTCAATCAGCTTCAGGAGTATTTCATGAATATCGCTACTGCGAAAGTTTCTACCTCAGCGGAAGAAGCAAGAGCATTGGGATATCTAAGGACTCAAGACGGGATTTCCCTCAACCGAAAAAGACAATTGGCAGATGCCAAGGCCAAAGTGCTATCTCTCTCCGATCTGGGTTATACACAGCCTGCACAGCAGACGAACATTAAGGTATTGGGAAAAACATCCTTGGCCTATTTTGAAGCAGGTATCACAGGTATGATTTATGGAAATTACATCTCAGCACACGATGCGAAGATCGCCAGAAAACTGGCTTGGGTGATGTCCGGAGGAGACCTTTCTTCCACGACAGAGGTGTCAGAGCAATATTTGCTGGATTTGGAGCGCGAAGCTTTTTTGAGTTTGACTGGCGAGCAAAAGACGCTAGAACGAATCCATAGCATCTTGTTTAAAGGAAAACCGCTTAGAAACTAAGTAAAGTATCTAGTATCAAGACATAAGTATCAAGACATTAAACACACTGATTATGCACAACTTCAAGGAATTAAAAGTATGGCAGAAAGCTGTTGATTTAGCTGTTAAGATTTACACCGTCACCAAATCGTTTCCTGTAGAGGAAAAATTCGGTCTCGTTTCTCAAATGAGAAGAGCTGGTGTGTCTGTTCCTTCAAACATTGCCGAGGGTTGTGCAAAAACTTCCTCAAAGTCATTTGTGAATTCATTGGAGGTCAGTCTTGGAGAAAGTTTTGAGCTCGAAACTCAAATGATCATTTCACAACAAGTAGGAATTCTTGATCAAGAACTCGCCAGAGAAATGGAGGCAGATCTTACAGAGGTTCATCGAATGATCATGGGATTAAAAACCTCACTTGAGTCCAAATCTTGATACTTGATTCTAGCTACTTGATACTCTAAACCAATAACCCAATTACCAAAAACTAATTAAAAATGGAAGCATACATAATAAACGGATATAGATCGGCGGTAGGAAAAGCCAAAAAGGGAGGTTTCAGATTTTACCGACCGGATGACTTGGCTGCAGATGTGATCAAGCACTTAGTCGCAAATACCCCCGGTCTTGAACCAAAAATGGTCGATGACCTGATCGTAGGAAATGCCGTTCCTGAAGCTGAACAAGGCATGCAGATGGGACGAATGATATCTCTTTTAGCCCTGGGAATCGATACTCCGGGATTTGTGATGAACCGCTACTGCGGATCCGGCTTAGAAGCCATCGCTTTGGCAGTGGGTAAAATCAAAGCCGGTATGGCGGATTGCATCATCGCAGGTGGTACGGAATCGATGTCACTTGTCCCAATGATGGGTTATAAAACGGCACTCAATTGGAAAATTGCTTCGCAGACGCCATCCTACTATTTGAGTATGGGCTTGACTGCAGAGGAACTTGCCAAAGAATATGACATCACACGCGAGCAGGCCGATGCATTTTCGGTAAGATCTCATGAAAAAGCCCTAGCTGCAATTGCGGCAGGTAAATTCAAAAGCGAAATCGTGCCCGTTGAAGTTGAGGAAACCTACCTCGACGAAAAAGGAAAAAAGAAAACCCGAAAGTTTACCGTCGATACGGATGAAGGACCTCGGGCCGGTACGACCATGGAGGTCTTGGCAGCCCTGAAACCTGCTTTCAAAAATGGAGGTCAAGTTACCGCAGGAAACTCCTCACAGACATCCGATGGGGCTGCTTTTGTGGTAGTGATGTCTGAAAGACTTATGAAATCCTTGGGATTAGAGCCTGTGGCAAGAATGATGTCTTATTCTGTAGCTGGAGTGGATCCACGAATTATGGGAATTGGTCCAAAAGAAGCAGTGCCAAAAGCATTGAAGCAAGCGGGACTTACATTGAGTGACATAGACTTAATCGAACTCAATGAAGCATTTGCCGCACAAGGTCTAGCTGTAATGAAATCCCTCGACATGAATCCTGACATCGTCAATGTCAACGGAGGAGCAGTGGCCCTAGGTCACCCACTCGGATGCACAGGTGCCAAGCTTTCCATTCAGATTTTCAATGAACTGAGAAGGCAAAATAAAAAATATGGTCTTGTCACTGCCTGCGTAGGTGGCGGACAGGGAGTTGCGGGTATTTACGAGTTACTGAAGTAGTACTAAAAGACATTAGACGCTAGACACAAGACGTTAGACTTAATGACAATAGCCATGCATAACTACAAGGAATTGAATGTTTGGAAAAGATCAATAAAGCTTTGTGCGACTATTTATAAGCTCACATCAAACTTTCCTAACGAGGAGCGATTCGGACTTGTTTCTCAAATGAGAAGAGCATCTGTATCCGTTCCGTCAAATATTGCAGAAGGAGGTGGTAGAAGGACAGACCGGGAATTTCTTCATTTTCTTGGGGTGGCCCATGGGTCTATTTGTGAATTGGAGTCTCAGCTTTATGTAAGTGTGGAATTAGAATTTGTCAATTTTGATCAAATCGATTCTATCACTGCTGAATTAACAGAAATTCAAAAAATGCTATACGCACTAATCCAAAAATTTGAAAATCAAGCGTGACTGTCTTAAGTCTTAAGTCTCACGTCTTAAATCTTAATCTCATATGACTACCATATCAAAATCCATCCAAGGCGGAGAGTTTCTGATCCGCGATACAGAAGCCCAGGCGATTTTTATTCCTGAGGAGTTTACCGAAGAGCAACGAATGATGGCACAGGCCTGTCAGGATTTCATCGATACAGAGATCAATCCCAATATCGAGGAGATTGACAGCATGAAAAATCCTCAGCTTGTTCCTTCATTATTCAAAAAGGCAGGGGAACTTGGTTTATTGGGTATTTCTGTTCCAGAAGAGTATGGAGGTTTGGGCATGAGTTTCAATACCTCCATGCTGATCGCAGATATCATTGGCGGAGCAGGATCCTTTTCTACTACTTATGGTGCACACACAGGAATCGGTACACTTCCGATTTTGTATTATGGCACAGAAGACCAGAAGCAAAAGTACCTTCCCAAACTCGCCACAGGTGAATGGGCTGCTTGCTATTGCTTGACAGAACCTGACGCAGGTTCGGATGCCAATAGTGGCAAAACCAAAGCGACACTTACCCCAGATGGAAAACACTACCTGATCAATGGACAGAAAATGTGGATTTCCAATGCCGGTTTTGCCGATCTCTTCATTGTATTTGCCAAAATTGAAGATGACAAAAATCTCACAGCCTTCATAGTAGAGAAGACCTTTGGTGGCATTACGATGAACGAAGAAGAGAAAAAGCTGGGAATCAAAGGGTCTTCCACCCGTCAAGTATTCTTCAATGATTGCCCTGTTCCTGTTGAGAACATGCTTTCTGATCGTGGAAACGGGTTCAAAATAGCCGTGAACATTCTCAACATCGGTCGTGTGAAACTTGGTGCAGGTGTCCTCGGCGGTGTACGAGGTGTGACCAGTCTTAGCATCAAGTACTCCACAGATCGTAAGCAGTTTGGGGTCAGCATTAACACGTTTGGAGCGATCAAGTCCAAACTTGCAGAAATGGCTACCAAAATATTTGCTACCGAATCGCTTTGTTACCGAGCCGGACAGGATATAGAAGATCGAATGGTAGCATTGACCGCAGATGGTCTTCCTGATGCCGAAGCTAAGCTAAAAGCTTTGGAGCAGTTTGCTATTGAGGCAGCCATTGCCAAAGTCCACGGCTCCGAAGTATTGGATTATGTAGTCGATCAAGGGGTACAGATCTATGGTGGCATGGGCTATTCGGCGGATGCTCCCATGGAAAGAGCCTACCGAGATGCCCGTATTTCCAGGATTTACGAGGGAACGAACGAGATCAATCGTATGCTGATGGTTGGAATGGTGCTCAAGCGAGCTATGAAAGGTGAAATCAACCTTTTCGAACCAGCCATGGCTGTTGCTGCAGAACTTACCTCCGTGCCTTCTTTTGAAAGCATCGATGCTTCTGAGCTTTTCGCAGTAGAAAAAGATATCCTGAAAAAACTCAAGAAAGTCTTCTTGATGGTGGGAGGAAAAGCTGCGATGTCGCTACAAGATCGAATCGAAGACGAGCAGGAGATCATGATGAACCTGGCAGATGTGATGATCGAGATTTATGCTGCAGAATCCGCAATTCTCCGAGCTGAGAAAATCGCCTCAAAAAATGGAGAGGATGGAGCAAAAAATCAAATCGCCATGGCTAAGATTTACCTCTATGAAGCTGTGGACAAGATTGAGGCATCAGCGAAAGAGGCAATAGTTTCCTTTGCCAAAGGAGATGAGCAAAAAGTTCTGCTGATGGGTCTGAAGAGATTTACCAAACCTGACTTTATCAATGTGAAGGAGCTCAGGAGGCAGATAGCGGATTACATGATTGCCCAAGGAAAATACCCTTTTTAAACAATAGAGATAGATTGGTTGAGGGCGAAGCCTCCGGTTATGAAAGCGACCGGAGGTTTTTTTATTTTTCCTAAGTCTCATTGTTTTTGGTAAAACTGAGAGGCGTCCAAAACCCGGCTTTGGGGTTCTTGAATGGACATAATCGATTAAGACAAATTCAACTCGCTTACTTAGGTGATTCCATTTGATTGTCCCACTTTTTCATTGATTCCTGTTGATTATGTTTCACTTAGCTGAATTAAAAACTTCGAACTAACCAGACATCATTCCTTGATCTTAGTATCTTGTTTTGGATTAAATTGAGTGGATCAAATTTGGATTTGAATCGGTAGGTTTTAAAAAACGCGGATTTGGATACTTTGGAGAAATTTGATTTTACGGTGGTTTAGTAGAGTAGGAACAATACCTAAATGCAAGAAATCCGGTGTTGGAAATGAATTTCAGATGGAAGAATTAAAACAAAAAATAATTGATAAGGCACTTTTGGTGACCTGTGTTTTTGCATCAATACCTTACCTAATCGGCTTAATTCGAGTGTTTGATACGGGTTTATACTATCAGGCTATCTTTTATTCCATTCTTTTTTTATTCCTTATTGTTCTCTCATTTTTTAAGTCTAAAATCAAAATTTCAATAAAAGTCCATTCACTTGCGCTCGTTTTTTCAGCACTGACGATATTTCAAGTTTATCACATCAGCCTGATTGGGGCATTTTGGGGGTTGATGCCATTGATGATTTATTCCTTGGTTGGATTTAAAAAAACCTCTATCACCTACTTCCTAGCCTTCGGTATCTACCTTTATTTTATTGGGATTGGGAGTGTGCAGGGTTTTATAATTCCTGTAAGAGACTTGAATCATCTCTTGCTTGAGCCAACAGGGATGATCTCTTCCATTACCTCCATCATGTTTATAGTTTATTTGATTTATGTTTCTGCAGGTAAACTTTTTGAATATTATGCCAATGCAAATTCAGAATTGCTGGAGTCTGAGTCTCGTTTGAAGTATCAAATCAAGAAAACCCCTGTACCCATAGTCATTTCTTCCAATGAAGGTGAACTGATAGATTACAATGAGGATGCTGAAAAATTATTTGAAGTAGAAGGCCAAAATCTAAAAGGGTTCCTTGCTCAAAATCAATATAGAAATCCGGAAGACCGAAAGGTATTTCTTGCACATTTTCAGCAAAAAGGTTTTGTAAAAGACTTTGAAGTGGAGATTCTGAGCCTTAAAGGAAATAAAAAGATAGTCTCCATTTCAGCTATTCCTTTTGAGGATAAAGAAAAAGGAATAGTCCTTCTGACGGTCTTCCAGGATATCACGGACCGCAGAAAATACGAAGATCAGCTGGAACTCTACAGACAAAATTTAGAATCATTAGTCCAAAAAAGAACCCAACAACTCGAAGAAAGTAATGCCAGAATTCAGAATATAAACAAAGAAATTTCCGAAAAGAATCTTCAACTTGAACATACCCTTCTACGACTTCAGGAAACCCAGACACAGTTGATTCAACAAGAGAAAATGGCTTCCTTGGGAACCTTACTGGCAGGGGTCGCTCATGAAATCAATAACCCGCTGAACTTCATCATGGGTGCATCTACTGGACTCACTGAATATTTCAATGAATTCGGAAGTGAAAATCCAAAACGTACAGATTTATTCTTAAAAAGTATTCAGACAGGACTCGAAAGAGTCACGGCTATTGTAAAAGGATTGAATCTCTTCAGCAGAAACAATGAATCCATGGGAGAAACATGTGATCTTCATGCCATATTGGATAACTCGTTTTTAGTACTTCATTCAAAATTTGAAGACAGAATTAATCTTGAAAAAAATTATACTAAAGAACCTCTCTTGATCAACGGAAACGTAGGGATGCTTCATCAGGTATTTACAAACCTTATCAACAATTCAATCTATGCGATCGGAGGAGGTAAAGGCTTGATTTCTATAGAGACTGCCATAAATCATAATCAAGCCGAAATCACAATTAAGGACACAGGAAGTGGTATGAGTAAAGAAGTGTTGAAAAAGATCACGGACCCTTTTTTCACCACCAAACCTCCAGGAGAAGGTACCGGCTTGGGATTGTCAATTACCTATTCCATTATTCAAAAACATCAGGGCATGATTTCCTTTGAATCCGAAATTGGGGAGGGAACGAATGTTAGTATCTTATTGCCTCTAAAAAGCTAGAAATGAAAACCAAACCTAAAATACTCTACGTAGACGATGAACCCATGAATTTGGAATTGTTTGAGGCAAATTTCAGCTCACTTTACGAGGTTATCATTTCTACTAACGGATATGAAGCTTTTGAAATTTTACAGGAAAATGGTGATTTGAAGGCGGTGATTTCAGATTTGAAAATGCCGGAGATCAATGGTTTCGATTTTGTTGCCAAAGTCAAGGAAAGCTTTCCTGAAATGAAATGTTTTCTGATGTCTGGGTATGACTTTGATGAACAAATTGCCAATGCCATAAACACCGGACTGATACTTAGTTACTTTATGAAACCGTTTGACTTAAACAAGATTAGATCGACCTTGCGAATGTACCTAAATGAATAAAATTGCAGGTTGTGATTTACCCCTTTTAATTACAAGTAGATGATTGACCCAATTAAAATTTTGCAGGTGGCTCGTTTTCAAAATGAATCCTGAAATGGATTCCGTAAAAAAGAAGCTTTCACTCTGAATCATACTTTATCATTGCTTCAGAAAATCCCAATTTTAAGTGATGAAGAACTATTTGATTTTTACTGCCACAAGCTTGGTGTTTCTTTACTCCTGTTCCCCTTCCAAAAAGGAATTTGGGTCGGAAATCTCCACGGATGCCAGTCAGATACTCAAAGGCAAGACAATATTTGAACAGCAGTGTTCAACTTGCCATAATTTCAATGAGGACGCAATTGGTCCAAACTTAAGCGGACTCACGAGGCAAGTGGAAACGCAATGGATTCGTAATTTCATCAAAAATCCAGCGGCTTCCATCGAAGCTAAAGATCCTCGTGCCGTCGAGCTTTTAGCAAAATACAAAACACAGATGCCTGGATTTCCTGCTTTGACAGATCAGGATATTGACGCATTGCTCAGCTACATGCATACGTTTGAGACTTTGCCGATCCCAATCAGCGGAGATACTACCTCCAATCTGATTCCTGAGAAAATCCAAGACTCCGGGATCAGACTCGAACTTGAACTTTTCGCCCAATTACCAGCTTCAGACACCGTACCTCCTTTGGCCAAAATGACCAAAATGGAACCTATTCCTGGAACTGACCGCCTTTTCATCAATGACCAGCGGATCGGTCTATATGAAATAGAAAACCAACAACCTGCTCTTTTCCTCAATCTAAAAGAAAAACGACCTGCCATGGTCAGCAAGCCAGGCTGGGCGACCGGAGTGGGTAGCTTTGCGTTTCATCCTGATTTTGAAACGAACGGACTTTTCTATACTTCTCATACCGAACCCGGGGGTACGGCTCCTTCAGATTTTGGCTACACAGATAGCCTTAATGTCTTTATGCAGTGGGTGCTCACCGAGTGGAAAGCAGAAAATCCCAAGGCCAAAGCTTTCAAAGGAACAGACCGTGAAATTCTAAGGATCGACAATGCATCCCAAGCCCACGGTATGCAGGAGTTGACTTTTAATCCTTTTGCCAAAAAAGGAGATCCGGATTATGGCCTACTCTACATCGGTTATGGTGATGGGGGTACTGCCGAAAAGCGCTTTGCGGCCATCTCCAATCATCAGGGAAAAGGAATCTACAGCAGTATTTTGAGAATCGACCCTGCCGGAAAAGACGGCAAAAACGGAAAATATGGAATACCAAAAATCAACCCGTTTGCCGGAAAGCCAGGAATGGCGGGAGAAGTGCTAGCCTATGGCTTCAGAAATCCAAATCGAATCTTTTGGGATGATAAAGGAAATCTTCATGCTACTGATATCGGACAGCATAGCATCGAGGAGATCAACCGAATCGAGCCGGGTAAATTCTACGGTTGGCCAGTTCGTGAAGGTACTTTTGTGATTAATCCTTTCGGAAGTTTTCGCGCGCTTTATCCATTGCCAGAGGATGATGCTAAGTTTGGAGTGACTTATCCTCTGATCCAACTGGAACATGACGAGACTGTGGCAGTCATTGGCGGGTACATAGTTTCAGAAGGCCCGTTGAAAGGAAAATTTGTGTTTGGAGATGTGCCTTCGGGCAGATTGTTTTTTGCAGACCTAAGCGAATTGCCCAATCCGGTTACCCAATCTTGGGCTGTAACTTTCGGAGGAAAGGAAGTCTCCATGAAGACTCTTGTCAATCACGATCGGGTCGATCTCAAATTTGGTCTTGATGCCACTAAAAAGCTCTATATCATGAGCAAAACGGAAGGCAAGATCTATAGGGTAAAATAAGGAGCTCTACAGTTCATTTACATTTAATGTAAGTTCAACTCAACAATTCATCACCTCGTGTATCTTGAAGGCCCCTAAAAAACCTATGAGCCCGACAAAATTTGATTATGAATTGTTTTTTGAGTTGACAGCGGACCTTTTTTGTATCGCCGGTTTTGACGGCTATTTCAAAAAAATCAATACTTCTGTCTCTAAAGTATTGGGCTATAGTATGGAAGAACTATACAGTCGCCCAATCAGTGACTTTATCCATCCCGAAGATAAAACTACCACGACTAGAGTGAGGGAGCAGTTACTCCAATCAAAGCCGCTTTTGAATTTTGAAAACAGATATTTGACAAAAACAGGAGAGACGGTATGGCTTTCGTGGACCTCCATGCCTGTCAATAGTCAACAAGTCGTTTTTGCGATTGCCAAAAACATTACTCATCAAAAAGAAATCGAAGCTCAGCGTAACTCACTTTTGACCCAACTGAGTCAACTGAATCAGGAATTGAAGCAGCTTACCTTCTCTACCTCACATGACCTTCGGGCACCTGTGAATAATCTACTTTCAGCATTTGATCTGCTGGATGCTGAAAAAATTAAAGACCGGGAGACACTCGAACTCATTCAATTGGTCAGAAATTCAGGTAAAAAACTTTCTTTTACGCTCAATAAGTACATAGATGTGCTAAAGGAACGGCACGAAAAAGAAGCCTCTATCGAATCCATCATCCTGACTGAAGTGCTGAGTTCAGTTTCAATTTCAATCAAATCTCTGATCGATTCCGCAAAGGCGACGATTACTTATGATTTTGCGGAAGGTGACACGGTAGATTTTAATCGAGAATACCTTGAAAGCATATTCCTCAATCTCATCACCAATTCAATCAAGTATGCCCGCCCGGAAGTCTATCCGACAATTCACTTTTCTACCAAATCAATAGATGAAGCACTCCAACTAAGCGTGGAGGATAATGGTCAGGGAATGGATCTGGAAAAAGTGGGTAGTCGTATTTTTAAGCTGAATCAATCCTTTCATGGTAACTCCGACAGCAAGGGAGTAGGATTGTACTTAGTATACCATCATGTCACTTCACTTGGAGGCAAAATCGAAGTGGAAAGTGAGGTAAACAAAGGAACAACATTTAGAATTAGTTTTCCTTAACATTACCAGCAAAGCAGACGTTGCAGATTTTTTTAACATCAGAATTCCCAAGCTATCAAATCAACTCCACTAATCTTTTCATATTTATTTTTTATACACATGAAAGATCAATCAGTAACTCTTTATGTACAAAAAGGCACATTTACTATCAAATCAGACCAGGAAGAACATTGACAGACTGGAAAAAAGGAGTTTACGGTTTAGATTGTATTCTTAATCAAGTACTTGATAAGGAATCTATGGAACTAATTGGACAATCTTTAGGTCCGATTTAGGTCAAAAATCCGGAGAAAATGCCAAGCAACTGTTTTCAAATTGCCATCAACCAAGAGCTTGGAGTGATTGTCATCAGCTTTCAGGGAAAGATCTTTCCTAAGGATATGGTGGATCTTCTTGGCGAATTATTCAATCATCAAGACTATAGAATCGATTTTCCAACTGTATATGATTTTTCCGGAAGTTCAGCTATCGGATATCAAATTGATGTCATGGCCTTTGTGAAGCGACTTGGAGAATTCAGGAACACTGGTTCGGTTCATAAAAGAATCGGCGTCATAGTAAAAACGCCTAACCAGAAGTTTCTAATCAATGTTTTTTTAAAGTTTGCTTCTTCTTTCAATTTGGAGATAAAAGTCTTTGATGAGTCGAGCCCTTGTGTTGCTTGGATGAAAGAAAGCATCGAGGATCAGGAAAAGCTCAGTCAGCTACTTAAATCCAATAAGGAAGAATTGGCCAGGAGGTTGGAATCTTTGGCATAATGTGCTTCAAAAAGAAATAGCCTCGAATGAAGATTCGAGGCTATTTCTTTTTCTAGTCTGTGCAGATTTCTATTTATACATCAATTCATAGTACTCTTTCGCCATCCGATTACTTTCAAATTCATAGCGCACATCATGCATACCTGCCTGCACAATGTCTCTCCATTTTCTCTTATTGCTGTAATAGAGCGGTAAAATTTCTCCTTTCAAGATTTCATACAAGTGATGTAAATCATGCTCGTCCTGATCTTGGATGTTGAGATTATGGTAGTCCGCCTGAGGCACGATGAAGCAGTTTTCCCCATGTCTGGCAAACTCACAAATCCATCCGTCAAAGGTGCTGAAATTAACCGATCCGTTCATAGAGGCAGTCATCCCTGAGGTGCCAGATGCTTCACGAGGTACGCGGGGATTGTTGAGCCAGATGTCAGAGGCTTGCTTTAGCCGCTTGCTCAGGGCGAGTTCGTATCCTACGCAGACAGCCACGTTTTTGTAGCGCTTGCTCAAATGGACCAGAGAGTTGAACACAGAGATTGCGCCATAGTCCATCGGATAAGGCTTGCCTGCCCAGATGATTTGTATGGGATGTTGGGTATTACTGACCAGTTCTTCAAACTTCTCCATGTCCCGAGTGATCAACTCCGGTCTTTTGTATGCGGCAAAACGTCTGGCCCATACGATTGTGAGCACGTCAGGGTCCATGATTTTACCGGTTTGGTCGGCTACAATATCGAAGGCACGCTTTTTTAGATATCGCTTACGATCATCGAAGCCCTCGTTGTCGGCCTCCTCCATAAAACGGTAAAGCTGCTTATCTGCCCAATATTTCCAGTTTTGGGCATTGGTAATGGATTGGATCTCCGGGATGTCGGAGTATTCTCCCCACATCCTGCGGCTTACTTCACCGTGAAGCTTACTCACACCGTTGGCAGCATGTGCAAATCTCAAAGCGGCCAAGCTGTGATTAAACATCGAGCCTTCCATTCCTGTGAGAGCCTTGACTTCGTCGATGCTGTGACCGTAGAAGTAGCTCATTTTATTGCAGAGGTAAAACTCGTGCTTTTCGTTACCTGCTTCTTCGGGGGTGTGCGTAGTGAAGACCAGTCGCTTTTTCACCTCCTCTTTATTGCCGAATTTTTTCATCAGGAAAAAGACGCTGCTTAATCCGTGCGCTTCATTGAGGTGATAGACATCAGGATTAAAGTTGAGTTCGTCTACCAGCTTGGCACCGCCGATTCCCAAAATGATCATTTGGGCAATTTTTGCAGCAGTATCAGCATCGTAAAGTTTGTGAGTGATGGTCTGACTGAGGTAGTCATTTTCTGGCAGATCTGTGCTTAGCAAAAATAATGGAGCACTTCGGAAGGTATCTGGCGCCAAGTACCAGGCTTTTACCCAAACCGGTTGATCATGCACAGGTACCGTAAACTTGATACCGGTATCCTCGAGAAAACTGTAGTTTTTTTCATACCACTCTGGCTTAAGTGTCTGATCTTGATTGCGGCTTTGGTCATAGTAGCCATATTTCCATAAGATTCCGATTCCGATTAGGTTTTGCTTCAGTTCGTATGCACTGCGCAAATGTGACCCGGATAGGAAGCCTAATCCTCCACTGTAAATTTTCAAAGGCTGATGGATCGCAAACTCCATGGAGAAGTAGGCCACGGACTTGGAATATTCAGACGCAGGTTCATAAGGAACCTTGTAGTTTCTAAAGTCGGTCATAGGTAACGAGAAATTAGGATGACAAATAACTGCGTGAAAGTTACGAAGGATTGGCCATTGGGAGGCCAGAAATTAATTTTTACCGGCGATGAAAAAGACACCGTGAATGAGATAGGCCCCTACGAATGAAACCGGTAAAACGATCGCTAAGCCTATCATTAACTCAAAAGGGAACAAATTATGTGAACTCGGATCTACAATCATATCTGCAAAAATCCGAGAAAGCATTCCCAGCATTACTCCTAAAGAAACCATCAAGGCATTCCATGCGGGTTGGTTTTTTCTAAAGATGCCGATAAGAAGTGTTGCTGAAAATGCTCCGGGAGCCTTGATGGAGAACAGCGAATGATACAGCGCATTTCCTTCTGAAAAATCTGTTGTCCAATAGCCGAAGGCACCAATAAATGCACCTAGTAGTATGGGTAAAAGGTTTGATTTTTTTCTCATAAATAAAAAGACTTGGACTTCAAAAAGGGGAATCTTTCTGATAAATCCAAGTCTTTTAGAGCTTTGAGTCCAAGGATTAAGCTATGGGAAGAGCTTTTCTGGCTTCACGATCCGGATCATTTTTGACTTCACAGGTGTCATTCAGGATCATCGTTTCCCCTTTTTCGGTCGTGAATTTGGGCCAATTGGGTAGTACACCTGCGTTTGGATTTCCGGTTTTCATAAAGGCTAGCAAAGAGGTTGACATTTTCTCGGAAAGCAATCTGGGGCGTTTACCTCCACCGGTATGAGTATACATCCGGTCGGTATTGTCATACCAGAAGCAAATGTCTATGCAGTGAAAAGCGCGCATTCTGCCATTGTAAAGATTGGGCTCCCAACCAAACCAAGCCATATATACTGGGGCTTTTTGTTTGGCTTTTGCATTACCACAGGCCACTGCATTGGCGCGGTTGGATGCGGCAAGGGTCATAATTTCTGCAGGTTTTTTCCCAGGAAAATTGGCTGCATAAGCCCGATATACTTCAGCGGATTTGTCACCAAATCGCTGTTTCATGGCTTCAATGATCTCGGTTTCACCCGCAGCTTCCAATTGTGGATTGGTGCGGGTAGCCCCCCACTCGTGAAAGGTCGTGCAGATCATTAGCGGCATGTCAGCCGTATGGTCGTTGGGATTGGAAAAAAACTCCCCTTTCGGCACATTGACTCCATCCGCCACAGGCCCAAATCCCCCTCTGAATCCGGGTTGTGGGTTTTCCTTTCGCATACGATCCAGTGCTTTATTGGCAATATCGATGTATTCTCTCCAGGGAATTTCCTGAAGCTTATCCACATTATCCGGCGTCAAACCAGCAGCTTCCAAGACGTATCGGCCCAATTTTCTGGCGTAATCCTGATCATTCGCTTTAAGCATCGATCCGCTAAGTGCAACACCCTTATGAACCAAACCTTTGGCTGCCGGCATCGACATCGTACAAGTGACTTTGGCGCCTCCGCCGGATTGTCCCATGATGGTGACATTTCCCGGATCACCTCCAAAATTGGCGATGTTGTCCCGCACCCAGTGAAGCGAAGCGATGATGTCGAGTTGGCTGACATTACCGGAGGAAGCATATTTCTCTCCTCCTACTCCGGAGAGGTCGGTAAATCCAATAGGCCCTAATCGGTGATTGATGGAGACAAAGACCACATCTTTGCTTTTGGCGAAATTCTCTCCGTGGTAGCCATCCTGTTCGATTCCGTTACCGTTGGTGAATCCTCCTCCGTGAAGCCAAACTAATACAGGTCTTTTTTTCCCATCAGCCAATCCATTGGTCCAGACATTCAGTTTGAGACAGTCTTCGGAGACATCATCATAGTTCCAATGATCTGCGAATGAATAATGAACAGCCGCATAACGATTGTCCATGATCTGAGGCGCAGTATTTCCCCACCAGATGGTATCCTTGATTCCTTCCCATTTTTCGGGTTTTTGAGGAGGCATAAATCGATTTTTCCCTGCAGTATTTGCACCATAGGGTACACCTAGGAAAGTGTAAACACCATTCAACTGGTAGCCACGGATTTTACCGAAGCTGGTATCAGCGATGGCAATATCATCTCCGATTTTCAGGTATTGCTCATCATCCCACGCTGGTGTAGATGGAGTGATTGGTTGTGCACCTACTGTAAATGGAGCTGCTGCAATCCCGGCTGTTCCCAGTCCGATTTTTTGCAAAAAGTCACGACGGTTATTTTTCATGATTTAGAAAGGGTTTAAGAGTCAATTTCTATTGTCTCAATATGAGAAAATGATTGATTCCTTCCTAATTCAAAATGACCTATGGCAGAATTGATGACTTGAAAAAAAGAGACTTAGAGATTTTTGAATAAAGATCTTTACCCGATTTTACCGTCCCCGTTGATGTCTTTTCCACTTTGCTCTTCGAGGATTTTGAGCGTTTTGATCAGTACTTCCTGAGTTTTGCGAAGCTCATGTTCCAAATAGGCCACCCGGGCTTCTAGGGTAGAGGCCCGGGTGCTTTGTTCAGAGATTTGGCTTTGTTGGAGAAGATTCCAGAATAGTCCCATAGTGATTTAGTGAAGTTTGAATGGAAGAATAAGGATCAGCTTGTTTGGCGAATAGATACCCGCAAATCAGTTTTGGAGATTGGAAGCTGACGGATTCGGATTCCTGTAGCGGCAAAGATGGCATTGGTCACAGCAGGAGCGATAAATGGGGTACTAGGTTCGCCTGCACCTCCAGGGGCATTTCCTGAGTTCAGGATGTGGGTTTCTATTTTAGGGGCCTCACTCATTCGTGGCACAGGATAGTTGTGAAAATTACCCTGTGCCACGGCACCATTTTCGATGGTGATCTCTCCGGTCATGGCCGCTGCCAATCCGTAAATGATCCCGCTTTCCATCTGCGCCGTGAATCCATCCGGGTGAATGGCAAATCCCGGATCTGCTACGCAAACGACCCGATGTACTTTGACTTTTCCTTCCAAGTTGACTTCCACCTCGGCCACTTCGGCCACGACTGACCCAAAGGACTGTCCTATAGCTACTCCTCTGCCCCAATTGGCAGGAAGGGGACTCCCCCAGTTTGACTTTTCATAAGCTAATTCTAAGACAGCCAGAAGTCTCGGATGATCTTTGATCAGGGATTTTCGATAGGCAACTGGGTCTTTTTTGGCAGCATGAGCCATCTCATCAATGAATGATTCGCTCAAAAACCCGTGTGTGGAGTGATCCACACTTCGCCAATTGCCCCAAGGAACATGTGAAGGAGGACTGGAATACTGGATCAATTGGTTGGGTACGGCATAAGGAATGTCCGCAGCCTCAGGCGGATGATGCTTGAAAATAAATTGATGGGAATACGCTGTAGGAATACCAGATTCGTCCAATCCCGCCTTTAGTCGGCTGAGGGTCGCTTCCCGATAGAAGTCGTGTTGGGTGTCCTCTTCACGCGACCAAATCAATTTGACCGGATAGTCCACTTCTTTGGCGATCAGGATGGCCTGCTTGATCACATCAGTCTCCGAGCGTCTTCCAAAACCTCCTCCCAAAAGCTGATTATGTACGGTTATCTGATCCAATTCCAACTCTAAGACTTCGGCAGCTGCGGCTTTGACTCCGAGGGGATTTTGGCTACCACACCAGATTTCGCATTTTCCAGGCTGTACCCATGCGGTACAGTTCATCGGTTCCATGGTGGCATGTGCCAAGAAAGGTAGCTGATACTCGGCGTCGATCAGGACCTTTGCTTCCTGAAGGGCTTTAGATGCGTCTCCATTTTTGAAGTGGGTTTCAAGATTTCCTTCAGCGTGGTCGGTATCCATGGCCTGTCGGTATCTCGATAAGATTTCGGCTTGATTTAGGCCATCATTTTCTGTGGATTCAAACGAAATCGGAAGTCTATCCAGAGCTGTTTTCGCCTGCCAATATCCTTCAGCAACTACAGCGACAGCATCGCCTAAGTTTACAATCTTGAGGACTCCAGATTGACCTGAGCCGACAGTGGTATCCACAGATTTCACTTTACTTCCAAAGACCGGAGCTGCTTTGACCGTGGCGTATTTCATTCCGGGTACCTGTACATCCATTCCAAACTTGGCTTCTCCCGTCACCTTGGCCGGAATGTCCAATCTCGGCAACGAGGTGCCCATAAGGGTAAATTCCTTTGGTGACTTCAGCTTGGGATGGCTTGGGGTTTTGACCTTGGCAGCTGCGGGTGCCAATTCACCAAAGGAGGCACTTCGGCCACTGTTTGCATGCTTGACGAAACTCTTTTCGGCTACCAGTTCTTCAGCCGGCACTTTCCAAGTGTCTGCCGCAGCTTGTAGGAGCATCGCTTTTGCTGCTGCCCCTGCGATGCGCATGGCATCTTGTCCGGTGAACCGTACCGAGGCGCTTCCTCCTGTGATTTGGAAGTTGAGGGACTTTACTGCTGTGAGGAAAATGCCATTGATGGTTTCATCAAGGAATTTGGGGAAATGGGCATTACCTGCGATAAAACCCTTTGCAATCGAGTAATTGGCGTATTCTTTTTCCGCAGGAGCCTCTTCAAATTTCACTTTTGACCAATCTGCATCCATTTCATCCGCTAGCATCATTGCTAGGGCGGTATGCACTCCCTGACCCATTTCGGCATGAGGGATGATGGCAGTGATAGTGTTGTCCGGGGCGATTTTCAGCCAGATATTCATGACGGTCTCTCCTTCGGAAGCGATCAAACCGGCAACTTTAGAAGCTCGGTTACCGGGACGGATAGCTATTCCCAGCACCAAGGTGCCACCAGCCAATACTCCAGCTCCAATAAATGCGCGTCTAGTCCATTTTTTCATGTTCAGCTGGATTAAAGGGTAGAAGATTGAAGTGAGGCCGAAGCACGCTTGATGGCAGATCGGATCCGGCCATACATTCCGCAGCGACAGATATTTCCAGACATGGCAGCATCAATCTGCTCATCGGTAGGATCAGGATGCTCGTTCAGAAGTGCTACGGCGGACATGATCTGACCGGACTGGCAATACCCGCATTGAGGGGTTTGCTCGGCAATCCAGGCTTCTTGCACGATGTGGAGGGTGTTTGGATTTTTTGCAAGTCCTTCAATGGTGGTGATCGATTTCCCCTCGGCACTGATCGCGGGAGTGATGCAGGAGCGGATGGGCTGCCCGTCCAGATGAACCGTGCAGGCCCCGCATTGGGCGATTCCGCACCCAAACTTAGTTCCAGTCAATCCGCATTGTTCTCTGATAGCCCAGAGTAAAGGCATGCCATTTTCGGCATTTACTTCATACTCTATTCCGTTGATCAGCAGTTTGGTCATTCTTTTTGAGTTTTGTTGAATTGGGAACTGGGCTTTGGAATAAAGATGATGATGCCCTTTCAATTATTCAAGTGAAGAGAAATCCAGATTAAGTGAATTTCCAATTTTCGCCACGTGAATTGTCCACTAGATTTCAAACCTAGAAGCAAGCGAAGTGTTCAGTCAAGTAAAATTGAAGTGGGTCTTTCTAAATAAGTTTTGGTAAACCCTGATCTTTCCTACCAATCAAAATGAAGTCGTTGAATCTCTAATTTTCCTAAATGGTGGTTTGCCTTAAAAATGATACTTTGGGCCACCTATTCAGATGTAACCCATTCGTAATGATGAAAAAACTCAGTATCCTTTTTCTTGCGCTGCTATCTTTCCAGGCATTCTCCCAAAAAGTCCCCATTTCCAGTTCGGTCAAAAAGGCCATGAACCAGATCGACACGGTGACGATCAGAAATCATATTGCCTACTTGGCGGATGATAAACTGAAAGGAAGACTTCCGGGTACCGAAGGCTACCAGATGGCGGTAGACTATGTGATCGATCAATACAAAAAAATAGGTGTGCAACCCGGTGGTGATCCCGGTCAATACACCCAAAAGCTTTTCCTCCGAAAAACAGTCGTTCAAAATTCCTCCGCCAAAGCGGTGCTGAAAGACCCCATTGGAAACGTGGATTCTTTGATCTTTGGAAAGGACTTTATGCCTGTTCCTCATCCTTTATCTTCAAAGGCTTCAGGAGAAGGCAAACTCGTCTTTGTGGGCTATGGAGTGGATATTCCTGGTCTTTACTCTGATTACGAAGGTGTGGAGGTAAAAGGGAAAGTAGTGGTTTTTGTAGCCGGAGTTCCCGATGGCATTCCCGCTTCGACCCTGGTTTCTCACTTTTCTAGTCCGGGAAATAAAATGAACACGGCCTTTGCCAAAGGTGCTGTGGGAACCATTATGGTTACGTTGGGAGCTAACTTCTCCAATTCCAATCCCATGCTTCAGTCCAATGTGGCGTTGAATCCTGAGAAAACCACTGCCTATGGTCGGGGATTTGTCGGAAATCTGGGCTTTGCACTCAACGGTAGCAGGTCGTTTCTGACAG
This sequence comes from Algoriphagus aquatilis, assembly GCF_042657405.1. NCBI lineage: Bacteria > Pseudomonadati > Bacteroidota > Cytophagia > Cytophagales > Cyclobacteriaceae > Algoriphagus > Algoriphagus aquatilis. The sequence goes on along the minus strand of NZ_JBHSKS010000004.1, from coordinate 215,600 downwards.
GGTTGTTTTTGAATTCGGGAAAAAACCTCGATCAGGTGTTGGCAGCTATTAAAGCTCGAAAGAATTCCTCTTTTGAGTTTCCTTACACCTTCTCAGCCAGCTACTCCAATACTCACAGTGAGTTTGAAAGCTACAATGTCATCGGTCTGATTCCGGGCACTGATCCTAAGTTGAAAAATGAATATGTGGTGCATTCGGCACACCTAGACCATGTGGGAATAGGCAGACCGGAAAATGGCGACTCGATTTTCAATGGTGCCCATGACAATGCTTCCGGGGTGGCGTCTCTTTTGGAAATCGCCCGAGTCTATGTCAATGGAAAAGCAAAGCCTAAGCGCTCTATCCTCATTGTGATGGTGACCGCAGAAGAAATGGGTTTGGTGGGTTCGGCTTATTTCGCCGCTAAACCTTCTGTGCCCAAATCATCTATTGTAGCCAATGTCAACACCGATATGCCTACGGTGATTGCTCCCTTGCTTTCGGTGGTTCCATTGGGTGCTGAGCACTCCAGCTTGATGAACAATGTGAAATTTGCAGCAGATTACCTCGGATTGGATGTGGAAAAGGATCCTGAACCCGAGCAAAACCGATTTGTCCGTAGTGATCAATACAGCTTTGTGGTCAGCGGGATTCCAGCGTTGCACATCAAGTATGGCAACAAATCCAACATTCCTGGATTTGATCTGGATAAGTTTGTGAAGGAATGGAGAGCCAAGTACTACCACCGTGCCGCCGACGGAATGGATGGAATCTTCAATTTCACTGCAGCTAAAACGTATGTTCAATTGAATTTTCTGATCAGTTATTCCATTGCAAATACTTCTGCCAAGCCTATTTGGAATTCTGGCGATTTATTCGGCGCTGGAGTAAATTGATTTTGCCCTATTAAAGACGCGATAAAGCGAAAAGACCCGGCAGGTTTCAAAACTTGCCGGGTCTTTTTGATTTAATGTTTGTGATCCATTCGGTGCTTTTTCAAAATATCCTCACCAAAGTCATTGCCCTTTTCTCTCCAAATGCTGTGGATATGATTGGCATTGTCTAGAAATCCGACGTTGTCGTACTCGATCAGAAAGTCTGGAGAATGAACGATGTAATAATGGGCCTTCATCGGTTCGTAGCTACCGATCCAAGCAAAATATACAGAATCCATTCCTCGGGCATGTAGCTTAGCGAGGTACTCTTCGGCTTTCTGTTGGTCCAGATTGCCGATGTATTCTTCGATCAGGTAATGAAGAATTTTTTGTTGGCCTTCGTTGAGTTCGGAGCCTTTAATGCCTCGGAATTCCTCCAGCCACTGTGGTCGATCGGGACTGGTAATGATGTCTCCTGGTACTTTTTCGCTTAGGGTTGCTTTGACTTTTTGTGTGTCATCCAAGGCATTGATCAGCCAAAACCCGTAATCCTCTTCCTTGCTGAGCGGTCGCAATCCCGCATATTGAGTATCCTCGACGATAGCCGGATCCGAACCCATAAACAGCGGGGTCATGGTGATCAAATCACCTGCTGCAGTGATATTGATGGACAGATGGTGTCCTTCAAACTTTAAGCCCCAAATATCCTCGGTTTGTGGATTTCCTGCGATAGCCACATAATAATTACCATAATCCCAGTTGAGCTTTCGGATAAACTGCATGCTCCGCTCATTGACCTTACCTTGCTGAAACTGGATTTCGAACAACTCATGTAGAATGTCATCAACTTGCATGATCGCAAAAGTCTTCAGGTATCCTTGTGAGCTAAATAGTGAGCTCAGTACTTTATGAAACGCGATTTTGCTTTTCTCCGAAAGGTCGCCGTACCTTAGCCCAGACCTGGCTTGTAGCCCGAGAGGCAGATTGGTCCATTGGGTTCTAGCACTGTCAGCAAAGTCAATAAAAACAGAGTCCTGCTTCGGCTTTTCGAGCGTCTGAATAAAGCTGATGGTGGCAGATTTGACTTTTTCGGCACTTTGTGCCCAAGTCTGCCAAGTAAGGAAGAGTAAAATCAGCGAGAAAAAGATCTTTTTTATCATGGATGGGATGTGGAAAGTAGGGAGGAGATTTTCATAGCTAATAAAAGGTAGGCGAAAAACTTTTCTTTTTGGCAATACCCGGCATAATTCAACTTCCGAAGTGTCTAAACTTATTTTCCAGAAACAGGATTTTAGGAATTCAATGGGAGGTGGATGAAAAAGCTGGTGCCTTCGCCTACTTTTGATTCAACTTTCAATTCTCCCCCATGGGCTTTGATGATGTCATAACTCAGACTCAGTCCTAGACCTGTTCCTTTTCCGGAGGGTTTGGTAGTGAAGAAAGGTTGGAAAATTTTTTCTCGGATAGCTTCAGGTATTCCAGGGCCATTATCACTCACCGTGATGATAACCTCTTTAGAGGTTTTTTGAGTACTTATGGTTACTTGAGGTTTTGCCTTTTGGCCATTTTCCCCATAGTCAGTATCGGTACTTCCTGGCTCACGAGGCTGTTCTGCGCAGGCATAAAATGCATTATTAATCAGATTGAGCAATACCCTTCCAATATCTTGTGACACTACATCTACCAGGGGCAAAGCAGTATCCAAGGCTGTTTTAAAGTCTGCATTAAAGCTTTTGTCCTTTGCTCTCAGACCATGAAAGCTTAATCTCAGACATTCATCTGCCAGCTGATTGAGGTCAGTAGGTTCTTTTTTGCCTTCACTTTTTCGGCTATGTTCCAGCATCCCTTTCACGATGGAACCGGCTCTTTTTCCGTGGGTATTGATTCGATTGAGGTTACCTTTAAGTTCTGAAGCAAGAAATTTTGCCTCCTCAAGATCACCTTTTTCTATTTCTTGGTTCATCTCATCCACCAGCTCCATGCTGAGCTCAGAGAAATTGTTGACAAAGTTGAGCGGGTTTTGAATCTCATGGGCAATCCCCGCGGTCAACTCACCTAATGAGGCCATCTTTTCGGATTGGATCAGGAGCTGTTGGGTGGATTTAAGTTGGGTAAGGGTATTCTCAAGGACCGTGTTTTTGGTCTCGATTTCTGAATTTTTTTCTTTCAGACTTTGAAAGGCTTTGTTGAGGTTATTGCGGTTTCTGTAGACCAAAAAGAGAATCACCAAGAAAGTAACAAGTCCAAGAATACTGAGATAAAAAAGCCATTGTTGACGTATGGTAGCTTTTTCAAATTCCAGAGTTCTTTTAGAAAACTCATATTCAGACTCCAGTGCTGTGGCGAGCCGTTTACCTTGGGTATTGTTTATACTGTCACTGAACTGCTTGAAAAGCTTGTACTTTTCCAGAGCCCCTTCAAAGTCGCCCTGCTTTTCCAGGATTTTGGCCAACAGTTCATTTGCATTTCTGAGCTGCATGGGTTGCCCCATTCGCTGTGCCTGATTTAGGCCTTCATTGACGTAGTAAAATGCTTCCTGATATTTTTCCTGCTTGAAAAATAAGTCGGCAATACCAATCGAAGACTGTGAATAAGGTACTCCGTACCCCTTGTCTTTGGCAATTTCGATGGATTGGCGAAAGTAGGCTTCTGCTTTTTCAGCACTGTCCAGAGCTGCATAGATTCCTGCCAGTGTTCTCGCAGTCATTTCAATGTACTCAGGACTATTAAGCTCCAACGCCGAGCGATGCCCTATTTTCAGATTTTCCAAGGCCTGAAAAGGCTTGTTTTGCTTTAGTTCTACATCTCCGATATTATTATAAGCCAAAATTACCCTGCCTTGATTTCCCAGTTTTTGGTAGATCTTTAGCATTTCTTGGTACTTGGATTTGGCCTCATCCAGTTTTTCCTGCTCAAAATAGATCGAGGCGATGTTATTCAGAGCGGCAGCTTTTACATACAGATTCCCGGAGGTTTCTGCTCCTTTGATAGCTTCATAGAATTTGCTCAGCGCTTCTGCATAGTTTCCCAGATTGTAATGAACCAGGCCGATGTTATTCAGAATTCCGGGCACTAGTTTTTTATCCTCAAGACTTTCGGCAATCAATAGGGCGTCTTGGTAATATTTCAGAGAGCTGGCAAAATCTCCTTTGTTTTGAAGCGCATTTCCATAAATTTTCAATGCCTCTGATTCGCCTTTTTTGAAACCGGCTTTACGGCAAAGAGCAACCTGCTTTTCCAAAAACTGAAATGCACTGTCCGGATTGGTTTCGGCAAGCAAAAACCCAAGTTCATTGGCCTTGTTTAGGTAAATGGTGTCCTCTATATGGTTTGATTTCTTAGCCAGCAATTCTAGCTCTTTTTGAAGTTCTTGCAAGCTTTGGGCATGGGCTTGCAGGAGACCATTTATACACAAAAAGCAAAGAACCAAACCTAGGATCAGACTAAGCCTTCCAATTTTAATCTTATAATCTTTATCAAAATGATACCTCATGGGTGTCAAGAGTAATGGAAAGGGCGGTCAATGGATTCGAAAGTAATAAAGTTTGGAAGGATTCCTAAACAACTTATATTTAGGAATATACTATTTGCACTTTAAACTTACGACCATGAAAAGATTTTATGCTGAAGTTTTTAACACTTGGACGCTGCTATTGACAGCAAAATTGATCACAGAGCTCAAATCAGCGGGAGGAGATGAAGAGGAGACTTTATCAGAGGAAAGTTCAGATTCACAAGAATCGGATGATTCTTTGGATGATTCTGACTCGGAAAGCTTAGTAGATCCAGCTCGCACCCGGGTAGTAGACCCGGCACGCACGAGAGTGGTAGATCCGGCAAGAACCTGAGCGGGATTTATGAAATGGGAAAAAGAAAATATGAATATCCGCAATCTTACCAGCAAGTAGGTCATCGGCTATAAAGACCGCGGATATTCGTCGACTGACCACAGACGACAGTCCACTGCACCTCTATTCGTACTTCAAACCTTGTTTTATTTTGTTAATGGTAGAAAAGCGGATAACCAGAAAAGAAAAAATAAACCTAAGCGAAAGTTCAGCTTAGGTTTATTTTTTAATCACATACAGGAGATTTTGCTGACCCGATTTTGGTGCCTTCCTCCTTCAAAGTCGGTAGTAAGGAAAATCTCTGCCAACTTTTCGGCCAATTCATAAGAAATAAATCTTGCCGGAATAGCCAATACATTGGCGTTATTGTGCTGACGGGAAAGTGCTGCGAGGTCCTCATTCCAGCAAAGCGCTGCTCGGATTCCTTGATGTTTGTTTGCTGTGATGGCTACCCCATTGCCACTTCCGCAGATGACAATCCCCTGCTCAAATTCTCCACTTTCAATTGCAGTAGAAAGCGGGTGTACATAGTCGGGATAATCAACTGAATCAGTGGAGAAAGGTCCGAAGTCTTTCACCTCATAACCCAAATCTGTTAATTTTTGAATCAACTTTACTTTGTATTCAAAACCTGCGTGGTCACCTCCGATGGCTATTTTTTTGGACATGGGTGAATTGGTTTAATTCTGATTTTCGGAAGCCCTTTCTTGAGCTAGTTTAATTGCTTTTTTCTTTTCCAATCGTTTGGCAATCATGATTCCGATTTCATAGAGAACCAGAATCGGCATGGCGATAAGCAACTGACTGATTACATCCGGAGGAGTAATGATTGCAGAAACCACCAAAATCACCACGATCGAATGCCTTCTGTATTCTTTCAGCATCTTGGAGGTAACCAATCCTGACATGGATAGAAAATAGACCACCACAGGCAATTGAAACATAATCGCAGAAGCCAAAACCAACATCGTCAATGTGGTGACATAGGAAGTGATGTCAAACTCATTGAGGATGGTTGGATCAAGTTGGTAATTTGCAAGGAAATTGATTGATAATGGAGAAAGTACATAATACCCGAAAGCGGCTCCTGACAAGAAGAGGAAACTCACAAAAAACACGGCACCTCGTGCTGCATTTTTTTCCTTATCATAAAGGCCAGGGCTGATAAATCTCCATATTTCCCAAAACACATAAGGAAAGGCAACCACAAAACCGACTACAAGACTTGAAGTCATGTGCATGGTAAACTGCCCAGTCATTTGCCTGCTTTGAAGCGTAAACGGTAATTCGTCTATACAAAGTGCCGATATTCCAAAGTAATTTCCCAGATCACATAGCAATCTGTAGGTCAGGAAATCAACCTTGGATGGACCTAGGATGATGACTCCGAATACAATGTCTTTTGCCAAGAAGGCAATGATGGTGAAGATGAGAATTGCTGATACTGACCGGAGGATATGAAAGCGGAGTGCTTCCAAATGATCCAAAAAGGACATTCCTTCTTCTTCCTCTTGATATTGATCTAAGGCCACTTTGGGAATCTAATAATTAGTACAAAGGAAATTGAACCATCCAAGCATTGACTTCTGACCTGATCGAAGCAAGTTCTGCCTCGTTGGAGTGGTTTTGTAAGGCTCGGTCAATGAGGCCTACGATTTTTCTCATATCGTCCTCTTTCAACCCACGGGTAGTGACCGCAGCAGTGCCCACACGCATTCCCGAAGTCACAAATGGGGACTTGGTGTCAAAAGGCACCATGTTTTTATTGATGGTGATGTCCACTTTGCCAAGAGTCTCTTCGGCAAGTTTTCCTGTCAAATCTTTATTGCGTAGGTCGATCAGCATAAGGTGATTGTCTGTGCCACCGGAAATAATCTGGTATCCACGAGATACGAACTCTTCTGCCATTACGGATGCATTTTTTTTCACCTGTATTACATAATGCATGTATTCGTCTGAAAGGGCTTCTTCGAACGCCACTGCTTTTGCAGCAATGATGTGCTCCAATGGCCCACCTTGAGTGCCCGGAAATACGCCCATATCGAGAAGCGAAGACATTTTTCTGATTTCGCCTTTTGGCGTAGTCAGTCCCCAAGGATTGTCAAAGTCTTCTCTCATCAAGATCAAACCACCTCTTGGACCTCTGAGGGTCTTATGTGTGGTAGTGGTCACAATATGGCAATGCTCCAAGGGATCATTGAGCAATCCTCTGGCAATCAATCCTGATGGATGTGAAATATCAGCAAGTAGGATCGCGCCAACCTCGTCTGCGATGGCTCTCAAGCGCTCGTAATCCCAATCTCTGGAGTAGGCAGAAGCTCCGCAAATGATCATTTTTGGCTGAACGGCCAACGCCTTCTCTTCTACTTTGTCATAGTCAATTACTCCTGTAGCTTCTTCCACGCCGTAAAAATTCGCCTGATAAAGCTTTCCGGAAAAGTTTACCGGAGATCCATGGGTCAAGTGACCGCCATGAGAAAGGTCAAAACCTAAGATTGCATCGCCGGGCTTCAAACATGCCAGCATCACAGCGGCATTTGCCTGTGCACCGGAATGTGGCTGGACGTTGGCCCAGGTAGCTCCAAAAAGCCTCTTGGCTCTGTCAATGGCAATCTGCTCGATTTCATCCACTACTTCGCAACCACCGTAATAGCGCTTGCCAGGAAGGCCTTCTGCATACTTATTCGTCAAAACGCTGCCTGCGGCCTCCATTACTTGTTTGGAGGTGAAGTTTTCTGAAGCAATCAGTTCGATGCCTCTCTTTTGTCTGTCTTCTTCTCTGTCAATCAGATCAAAAACAAGCGAATCTCTTTTCATAATCAGGGGTTTGAAAGCAAGGTAATTCAACCGGAATATTCGTCCAGTCTCAAGAATAGGAGTCCAAAAATAGCCCTAAAGTCCCTATTATCCAATGTAGAAACCAAGATGAAAAAAGCTTAATGCTGAAAATGCAGATACGGTCTTTCAGATTTAAAAAAAACTCCCTCAATCGTGTTGAAAAGCCGCTTTCTGATGGTTTTCCCAAGTGTTGAGGAATGAAAAATTTGAGCGAATGAACAGATTTTGTTGGATAAAGACGAAATTGGTTTTCAGAATAGAGCGCGATGATTGATTTCAAATACAGACCGGAAACCTACTTTTCAGAAGAAACTACTTCCGTTTTGCTGGCAAGGCTGCATTATCCAGAAAGTACTTGGGGAGAGCAAATCAGCCTTTATGCCCATTTTTTGGAAGGAAAAATCCAGTTTGAAGCAGTCGATTTCTATGGAAACGACTACATCCTCTATCCGGGAAGCTGTTGGGAACCGCTCAACCTGGATGAAATCATTTACCTCATCGAAGGAATGCAGCTAAACAAAGACACTTGTGAGGGCTCGATGGAGTTGGTGCTTGATGGAATCCCCGAAGTGGAAAGCAACTTTTATCCAGAGGTTAAGAGGTATTTTGAGGAAAAGCGAAAGAGCTTTGGCCTGGAGTAATAATCATATCTTAAAGAATTAGCTTGGCCACCAGTCTAAGGGTTTGATTAAGGTGGACTGCTTTAGCATTTAGCCCTCAATTCCTCAATTATTTTTAAGTTATTCAAAATTAAGGCTAAGTTTATTCTGACATGACCGGAGCCATCATTGCCATCGCTTGCCTGTTTTTGGGGTTGACACTCCAAAAAGTTGAGCTTTTTCCGGCTAAAAAAGCAGCTGCTTGGGTGCAGTCTTACCTCATTCATATTGTTCTTCCTGCATTAGCCTTACTCTATATTCCAGCGATCCAGCCTTCTTGGGGACTATTGCTTCCGGTATCGGTAGCTTGGTTTACTTTCTTACTTTCTTGGGCTGTTTTTGGATATTTGGGTAAAAAGAACAATTGGGGAAAAAATATCACCGGTTGCTTGATTATTGTGGCGGGACTGGCCAACACTTCTTTTTTGGGATTTCCAGTGATCGAGGGTCTCTATGGCAAAGAAGGATTGCCAATTGCCTTGTTGATTGATCAGGGAGGCTCGTTTTTGCTAGTTTCCTCTTTATCGATTTTGGTTGGTTCTATTTATGGAGATCACAGTGAAAGCTTAAAAAAAGTCCCGATAAAGATTTTAAAGTTTCCTCCCTTTGGGTTTTTAGTTGGCACCTTGTTGATGAGTGTCTTTCAGATCAGCACACCGGAGGTGCTGATTTCCATGTTACAGTTGATTGGTAAGACCATGCCTTCCATGGCGCTTTTGGTGATTGGCTTGCGGTTTTCTGTGGACCTACAGTCTATCACTTCAAGATTTTTCTGGTATGGATTAGGCTACCGATTGCTTTTAGCACCGGCAATAGTATGGCTGGTTTATTCTCAGGTGATGGACAAAGATTCTCTGGAGTTTAAAGTCACCGTATTGGAAAGTGGGATGGCCCCCATGATTACAGGATCAATCATTGCCATGCAGTTTGGACTTCAACCCCGCTTAGCCACGTTACTTTCTGGACTTGGCATGCCGATATCAGCCATCACACTGGCAATTTGGTACTTTTTATTGGGCTGATTTATCCCCAAAATTCATTCAATACCTCCAAGAAATCGGAATGAATAGCAGCATTGCTGGCTACGATTTTTCTTCCGAAAATGTAATCTTCCCCCCCTGCGAAATCGGTCACTTTTCCTCCGGCTTCTTGTACGATGATCGCACCAGCAGCTACATCGTAGGAGTTGAGATTATATTCAAAAAAACCTTCTGTACGCCCTGAAGCCACGTAGCAAAGATCTACTGCTGCCGAGCCAAACCTTCGCAGCCCGTGAGTCTTTTGCATGAGCGATTTCATGGAATTGAGGTATCGGTCGATCAATTCAAAATTGTAATAGGGAAAACCCGTAGAAATCAGGGAAGCGGATAAATCAGGGGCATTACTTACTTTGATAGGTGTGTCATTGCAAAATGCTCCGCCGCCTATCATCGCGTAAAAGCATTCGTGACGATTGACTTCATAGACCACCCCCATGATGACTTTTTCCTCCTCCATCAGGGCAATGCTCACCGAAAATACAGGAATACCATGGATAAAATTGGTAGTTCCATCCAGTGGATCGATCACCCAATTGTATTTTTCTCCCTTGGTGGTATTGGTACCTTCCTCGGTAATAAATCCAGCCTCCGGAAAAATTGCACTTAGCTTTTCTACGATTTGTCTTTCAGCTTCCTTATCGACATAGGACACCAAGTCATTGAATCCCTTGTGTTCTACTTTTTCCACATCAAAATGCTGCCTTTCCTTTCGGATGAATGCGCCTACTTCTTTGGCTATTTCCTGCGTTTGTTCGAGCAGTTTGCTGAGGTTTTCTGTGGTAATCATAGGGATGTAGTGGTTATCTCAACGTGAATCTCTGTCTTATTCTAGTGTCTCGCTTATTTATCCTTTTTCCAGGCAGCTTGTTTTTTCTCCTGCTTTTCTTCTCTAGTCTCTTTGAGTTCGGGCTTCCCTGCTACCACAAGTACGATTTCCCCTTTGAGGGGATTGGATTCATAGTATTTGATCAGTTCAGACAGACTTCCTCGGACATTTTCTTCATGTAGTTTGGATATTTCCCGCGAGACGGATCCTTGTCTATCGTTGCCAAATGCCTCTGCCAATTGTTCAAGTGTCTTCAGCAAGCGATGAGGGGATTCGTAAAAAATCATCGTACGGGTCTCTTCTTGCAGGGCATCGATTCTGGTTTTCCTTCCTTTTTTATGAGGCAAAAAGCCTTCAAAAACAAACCGATCATTAGGCAACCCGCTACTAACCAAGGCTGGTACAAAAGCTGTGGGACCAGGAAGACACTGCACTTCCAGTCCGGCGGCAATTACCTCTCGCACAAGTAGGAAACCGGGATCCGAAATGGCAGGAGTGCCCGCATCACTGATGAGGGCAAACACCTCCCCCTTTTTCATCCGCTCCACCAATTTCTCAACGGCTTTGTGCTCATTGAAAATGTGGTAACTCTGGAGGGTTTTTGTGATTTGAAGGTGTTTCAAAAGTATTCCGCTGGTGCGCGTATCTTCTGCCAAGATCACATCCACTGATTTGAGGGTGTCGATAGCGCGAAGGGTAATATCCTTCAGATTGCCAATGGGAGTAGGCACCAAAAAAAGACTTACAGATAACTCACTCATTGGAGGATTCGGTCTATTTCTTTGGCCAGGTAGTGATCCTTTTCGGTAACTACATTGCCAGCGTCGTGGGTGGTCAGTTCAATTTCCACGGTATTGTAGACATTGCTCCAGTTGGGATGGTGGTCAAGTTTCTCTGCCAAAAAAGCCACCCTAGTCATGAAGGCAAAGGCCTCCTGAAAGTCTCTAAATGTAAACTTCTTCTTCAGCCGGTTATTTTCTTCAATCCACATCCTGTACTACGGTTAGTTACAATGAAATCACTCCTTCTATTTGAGATGCCTTTTCATAGACATCGATCACAAAGTCTGCACTCTCAGCCATCAGGTGAATAGTGGTACTGACATATTTTCCCCCGCTGCTTGGTTTGAGACTCATTTCATGTTTTGGAAAAAGGGCACCTATTTCCTGTTCTTTTCCCGAAGGAACAATAAACTTAAACATGTAAAGCATAGGAAACGGACCCACTGCCTCCAGCTTTTCCTTGAAGGCGATTTTATCAAACTTCTTTTCCATGGCCAAAAATAACCCTTTCTTTCAAGATTCCTGAAAAACAAAAAACCCATGCCTTTCGACATGGGTTTCATTGAATCAATGATTAGAAATACTTGTATCGGTAGTCTTTTACCTTAGCTAGTTCTTGAAGGGCCATCATAATCTGATAGGTCATTCGCTGAGAAGCTGCTTGAGATAATTGAGCTTGGTAAGAAGTGTAGTCACCGATCTCAGTGGCAGGAGTCAAGCTGTTTAGCTTGCTTACGATGACTCCGATATCTTCTTGCACAGGCTTGGTGATCTGTCCGCTAGATTTCAATCCGAAGAGTGTTCCGATAGCTTTTGGTGCAAAACCGATTCCTGGGAGTACGGAAGTGCTAAGTCTCAAACCTGGCACGTCGTTAAGAGATGCATCAGGGAATACCGCCTTCATTTCCTCAAGTGTAGTCTTTCCAGCAAGTTTTTCCTGGATCATGGCTGCTTTCTTGTCATTCATGACTAGTTGCTTCACTTGATCCCTTACATCTTCCAATTTAGCTTCACCTTCTTCTTTTCTGCTTACCAAAGTGGCCACTACATAAGAATTGTCCAATTCAAAAACTGAAGAAACTTCACCGACCGAAGCCTCTCCAAAAGCCCAGATAATTACCTCTCTAGCATTGGCGATGTTATTCAAGTTTCTGGAAGAAGCATCAACATTGTTAGCCTGTAAGATTCTGAAACCTTTATCCGTAGCATTTTCTGTAAACTGATTTCTATTTCCGCTTTCTGCCGCAAAAGAATCTGCGTTTCTGAAAGCTTCGTTTCTGGTGGCATCAGAAGCTACCAATTCAAGCTCGAGTACAGATAGTTTGGTATAGGTAGAGTTTGGTAGCTCAGTTACTTCAATGATGTGGTAGCCATATTCAGTTTCTACCAGATTGGATAAAAGTCCAGTTGATTTGGCAGCGTAAGCGGCATTGGCAAAAGGCTCTACAAAATCAGCCTTTGCAAACCATCCTAAGTCACCGCCATTTTGAGCCGTTCCATCCTGACCGTATTGTCTTGCAGCTTCTGCAAAGTTGCCATTGGCTTTGATGTCTGCCAACACAGTTTCAGCTTGCTGCTTTACAGCTGCTTTTCCGGCATCATCCATTCCATCGGTACCAAACAATATATGGGAAGCTCTCATCTTGGGAGTTCCTTCATATTGATCAGTCACTTTGTAGGTCACATAGGAGGAATTTGCAGTGATAAACGGACCGTAAGTCTCACCTTTCACCACTTGAGCTACATTGGTAGTCAATGAAGCAGGCAATTGATCACCCGGTGCAACGGTAACAAAAGGAGATTGGGTCTCAGAATTTTGACTCACAAAAGCAGAATCATTTTCAGCGGTTTTCAGACCTTCTGTCAATTCCTTGATTCTGGAAATCACCGCAGCTGAATCTTCCCCACTAGGCAGAATACTAAAAGAAACATATTCCAAATTGGCAGAATTGCCGACTTTGAATTTCTCTTGATTCTTGGAAAGGTAAGCAGAAAGCTCGCTGTCAGAGATGGTTACTTCTGAATCTGCAATAGCAGAAGCATAAGGGATAAACAGCACGGTAGCATCGGCGATAGAATTGGCAGATTTATGCTCCAATTTCGCTTCTGCCGTGGTAGCGTATTCTGAGGTGGCAAGAAGGTTATCGTACTTGACACGGTTTCTTGCTTGCGCAAAAAGCTTCTCCTGCTGAGCCCATGCTGCTTGTTGGGCTGGATCCGCAGTTTCCAAAGACTGAAGGAAAGAGATCAATTGAGTCTTGTCAAATTGACCAGTCTGAGGGTTTGTCAACTGGGCGCGAAGTTCCGGTACAATGTTTTTGCCCTGTACCATGTCGATCAGCTCTTGGCTGGAGACCTGTAAGCCAAGTTTTTCATATTCTTCGTCGAATACTCGCTCCACAATCATGGCTTGCCAAGCTTGTTCTCTTACAGATACCATTTCGGGCTCTGAAGGGATTCTGCCAGTACGTTGCTGGAAGGATGCTTTGAATTCCTCTACCCTAAGGGCAAATTCTTCTAAAGTGATTTCCTCACCGGCAATTTCTCCGACGATGTTTTGGTTCGTATTTAGCAGGGATGAATTAGGGCTCAAGAGATCACCGCCCAAAAGAAATAATATCAACCCGCCGGCGATTACACCGATTGCGAGACCTGTCCGCTGTCTTATTTGCTTAATTAACGCCATTGTAGTTACTACGCTTTTTTTGAAGTGTCGCAAAATAATAGCATTAGGGGCGAAATTCAAAATTTAACCCTGAACATTGTCTGAGCTTAAAAAATATCGGAGCCGCTGATTTTCAGCCGAACAGTCTCGATGCGGTGGGCTTGTTTGGTCACGATGGTAAAGGTAAAACCTCCATACGTGATTGTTTCACCTTTATTTGGAAGGTTTTCGGTAAGTGAAAGGATGAATCCCGATAAGGTTTCAAAATCTCCATAGGGTAAATTCCACCCGTACTTATCATTGAGATAATCTATTTCCAGTCGTGCACTGAGCAGGTATTCCTGATCTCCAATGAGCTGCTCGGTAAGCGCATCGTTGTCGTACTCATCATCAATTTCCCCAAAAATCTCCTCAATAATATCTTCCATCGAAACGATTCCGCTCGTGCCACCGAATTCGTCAACTACTAGTGCCAGGCTTTTCCGCTCTTGGATAAACTGGATCAAAAGTTCATTGGCTAAGGCAGATTCAGGCGCAATGATGATCGGGTTTAGGATGTCTTCGATGGATTTGGGTTTTTTGAAAAGCTCCAATTGATGGCAATACCCAATGACCTCATCTATCGATTCTCTGTAAATGATCACTTTGGAATGGCCACTTTCTTCAAATACTTTTTTTAACTCCTCGATGGAATCATCTACTTCCACTGCGACGATATCGGTACGGGGAATCATACATTCTCTCACGCGCACTGTCTTGAATTCGACGGCATTGTCAAAAATTTTGGAATCAATTTCGACTTTCCCTGGAGTTCGGTTTTGTCGCATTTGATCCTTGATGAAGGAATTGAGATCAGTGATGGTAAAGACGGGCTTTTCCTCATTGTAATCTAACCTCAGCACCTGGGTGATAAATAACCTGGAAAGTCCTACGATCAGCCAAACGATGGGATACATTAAATAATAAATTCCCAAAAAAGGCAATGCAAAGAAATTGAGCATGCTATTGGGATTTAGCATAAACAGACTTTTTGGCAAAAACTCACCGGTTATTAGGACCAAAAGCGTGGAAAGAAAAGTCTGGGTAATGAGGATGACTGCTTCATTATTCAATGAATCCGGGAGTATACTCCTTAATGCATCATCCAGCAAAAATGCCATGAAGGTGCCATAAAGTACCAACATGATGGTGTTTCCTATAAGAGTTGTTCCAATAAACTGACCTGGCTCTTGGATAAACTTGCTGAGGACTTTACCACTGAAGACTCCCTGTTTCTTCTGAAGTTCGATTTGGAGCTTGTTGGCAGAAATATAGGCAATCTCTATCCCTGAGAAAAATGCTGAAAAGATCAGCGTGATCAAGACATAAAGGATGTAAGTGCTGTCCATGATCAGTTTTTCTTCTTGGGATTGATGGATTTTTTTGGGATTTCAGCTGGAGGATTTTGTTTTTGATTTCTTCTCAATTGAAACCAAAACAAAAGTGCCACCGCAAACATAAATATAGCATAGGCAGACCCAATTCCATTGACCAAAGTCTGGTGAATGCCAACTATGATGAGTGCCAAAGAGAGCGAAAGGATCAATGCGTCAAGTAGTTTCATAGGCCTTCTCCAGGTAATAGGGTACGACTATCCCTGACTTTTTTAAGTTGGTAATTTGAAAAGGTATCGTCTGCTTCCATGCCGGTTCCATTGAATATGGTCTGTCGCTCTTGGATGGTGACAAACTTTTCCGTGTAAATTTTCTTTTGGGCCTGATTCCAAAAAATCTCTTCCGTCTGTAGACGTTGGTCTTTGATCAGGTTATGGATTTGGACGTTTCCCTCACCTCTATATAGATTTTGGTCTCGGAGAAAATACCCTCGATCTGCGGTCATGGTCGTTTCCAAAAGGCCTTCGGGAGTAAATATCTTGATCGCTATCCCTTCAGGAAACTCCATGTTGCCATTGGCAAAATCCAGCTGCCTGGCGGCAGTCACTTCTGACCGATGCACCGCGGAGTCACTGTGGAGAATGTGAATATTGACTGCCGAATTGATCGGACCATCGTATACTGGCACTGATTCCGGATCGATAGTCTCCCGACAGGAAAACATCAAGCAGCCGACCACTAGGATAAAGAATGAAAAAGAGGCTTTATTCATCGGTCGCAAAGATACTAGGATTGTTTGAACCAAATAAACGAAGAAAGGCAGCCAATTTGGCTGCCTTTCTTTATGCTGTAAACTAAAATTAGTCTCTGGTAGACAAGCTAACGGTCTCACCAACCCAACATCCGGTGCTGATAGATGTACCCACTGATAGGCCTTCAGTGAAAAGCTCTTCTTTGGATGGGAATCTCGCACGGGCATTACCCATACCTTTGGAGTCGCCAGCTTTTTGGTAAGCACCATAAGCAGCGATAAAGATACTGTAGTCTTTCGCACGGCTTTCACCACCTCTACAATCATTGAAAGCGGACATGTATAGGTCACCGATTAAGGAATAAGCAGCAGAGGTTAGCTCCGGATCAAAAGAAGCAGCTTCTTTGGCAGCAGCTCTTGCAGCAGATTTTCTTCCCGCTTGGGTATGAACTTTGGCAAGTTCCATTTGGATTTCACCTTTTTGCTTGTTGTTTTCAGCAAGTGTCAATGCTTTCTCCAATACAGGTTGTGCTTTGTCAAAGTCTCCTGATGCCATGTATCTCATTGCTCTTACCTGAGAAGTCGCAAAGGTAGGCTTCTTTGAGTCGATCAATTCCAAAGCTGCCAGGAAGGAGTTGGAAGAGTAACACTTATACTGTACCGAATATTTGAAGATCTGGTTGGCGATGTCTTCGTTGGTAGGATCAGCAGTCAACTTTGGACCCATTGTATTCTCAATAAAGTTACAATCGATCAGCTCCATGTTGACCAACAAGGTTTCCAAAGTAGATCTTGGCTGGGTCACATCTTTTCCTGCTGCAGCTGATGCATCCAAAAGCTTATTTGCCTTATCATAGATAGCAAGGATTTGCTCTCCAGTGTATGCCTTATTCAAAGCATAGTTTCTGTAGATCAAGTCGAAATAAGCTGCTACCAGCTGGTGATTGATATTACCGTTTAGTTCAACTGCTTTTTCAAAGTCCGCAATCACACCAGGGATTCTTGTTTTGTCTCCCTTGAAAAACTGATACCCAAAGTAGGCTTTGTTTTCAATCCACTTTGGAGCGTTGTTATACAACTCCCCGCGCTTGTTGTAGATGGCCATTACGCTGTCTTGGTAAACCAATTTTTGAGCAGCATCAGCAGTTTTATCAGCAGCTCCCTTGTATACGTTTACACCATTGATGTAAAGCGACTCATTCAGGTTTGGCACATTTACGAGCAGCCAGTTTAGTGGCTTGGTAGCCTCGACAAACTGTTCAGACTTCATGTAGTCTGTGTAGGCTGCATTCAGTTCTCTAGCTTTTGCCTCTTGGGCAGGATCTGTTGGCCAGTTCCATTCCTGGGCTTGAGCAAACCCGGCCACGAGTAGTGCTCCTAGGACAAGAAGGGTTGATTTAATTTTCATGTTCGTCTAGGTTTTATTCAGTTTTTGAATTTGGGAGCTATCCCTTTGTTTGGTTATTGGTTAATCTGTAATCTTTTTTTTACTCAAATGTTCGTTTGTAGAACCAGCTGTTGTCATTAAGAGATAGGCCAAAGGTGAAATTGACATAAGACTCTCTGATCAACCCATTGTCCAGTGTTCCTCTTTGGCCGGCCTTGATTGCGAAGTTCACCAAGGACAATTGGTTCACAGGAATTGAAGTTCCAAAGTTGATGCCAATATCATTGATGGTACTTTGGTTTAGGAGATAAGGAGTCTGATTCCACTCCAATCCAATCCTATAAGTAGCGCGTTTCAGGAGGTTATCGAAACTTTGAAAGTCCGGAACAAACTGAACCCCGAGGCCCACTTTTTTATTAGACTGGAGGGTCAGCGGATCTCCGAAGAAGTTTCTGTAATCGGCAAAATCCTGGTACTGTCCTTCCAAACCGACCGCGAATTTATTGTTTTTCTCATAGGTAATACCAACTCCGTAACGATTTGGTATGTAAATACTTCCTCTTTGATTATCAGCAATCAGGTCACCGTCTGTATTTGGCCTACTAGCTTGGCCAATTGCGGCCAATTTTGCAAACGCAGTTCCATTAACATCACCCAATTTCTGATAGATGGCTCCGAGGTGAATGTTACTCTTGGCTGATGATTTGAACATGTAATGCAAACCCGCTTTGAACCCGACATCGGAAACTGTTAATCTTTCATAATATTCAGATGCCTGACCTACTTCCACATCTTTTGAGTCATAAATCAGCAATTGGTTGGATCGGATAGATGATCCAAAAAGGTAAGATCCGTGTACCCCGATGCTTAAATTTTTTGCGAGGAGGTAACCAAAATTGATGTAGGCTTCAGAAATACCGCCGTCTCCTTCCAGAAAATTGGAGGCTTTTAATTCAGAGTTTGTGACTGGAGTTTCTACCTGGAGGCGGTAATTGATACTGGAAATCTGCCCAAGACCCATCCCTGAGGTGAACTTACCGGATTTGATAGGAAGAGAGATAGCAAGGTAAGATAGCCCTCCTCCATCAACCAATGAATTTTCTGTTCCATTGTTGACATTGATTCTCTTATAATTTAGAGCGGCTTGGAAGTTGAAAATGGTATTTCGGGTAGTAAGTGCTGGATTAACCACATTGGCGTGCCATCCGGTAGCAAAGCTGATGCCCATACCCCCCATACCCTGATTGTGGGTAAGGCCTCCTGAATTAAAATCTCCGATGCCAAGGGCGCTGTAGACAGAAGAACTGGTCTGGGCATATCCCTGCGTAAATAATAAAAGGGTGCAAAGGACACCCACTGTTTTCAACCCTATTTTACTCAACATTGTGATTTAGAATACAATTTAGCCCATGTAGAACCAAATTTGGGACTACAAATATGTGGTCTTTTACTAATGATTCAAAAGATTGAGAATCACCTCCACAGATATAAATGGATATTTCAGGAAATTTAAGACTTGCGGAGCCTATAAATCCTTCGATTTCGAATTTTACGCCAGACCAAATTCCTGAACTCATGCAAGAGGTGGTCGAATCTCCCCAATCCGATTCAGTCCTTGGGAAAAGTGGAATTTCCGGAAGCTTTGCGGTCAAGAGATTCATGGCTTGTGCTCTCATTTTTATACCGGGGCTTATGGCTCCTCCCAGGTATACCCCACGATTATCTACAAGTTCGTAGGTGATGCAGCTCCCCATATCGATCGCCAAGACTGGGTTTTTGCCTGCAAGATTCCAAGCTCCAACAGCCGCCGCCAATCGGTCCAAGCCCAAAGTATGGGGTGTAGCATACCCGTTGATCAATGGAGTGGAAGTCTGATGGTCAAGAAAAAGAAAGTGAAAAGGGAGATTGGCCAGTAATTCAGATTTTGAAAACCTTACCGAACTTATCAGGCAGTGATCAAAATCTACTCGGCTAAAGTACTCAATCGATTCTTCCAAAGAATCAAAAGATTTCTCCTCCAAAAGCTGGTCTTTATCAAACTGCGCTGATTTGATTCGTGTGTTTCCGATATCGATGACTAGACTTTTCATGGCATTGCAAATTAGGTATTAATAAAAAAGAGACTTTTCCTGCCTCTAATTTATCTTTGATTCTTTCCCCCGCTTAACAATCTTTAACCCATGCATCCACAACGCTATACCTTGATAGGTCTCATGTCCGGCACTTCCGGGGACGGTTTGGACATTGCTCACTGCCATTTTGAATACCAAGATGGATGGTCTTTTGAAATCCTTCAGGCCAAAACAGAACCTTTTCCTGATGCTCTCGGTGAAAGGCTTCAAGCCAGCCATCAGTTATCTGGATTTGAGCTTACGCTTTTGGACATAGATTTTGGAAGGTGGATGGGGGAAAAAGTGAAGGAGTTTTGTGCAGAAAATCAAATCAAGCCCATGGCAATAGCCTCCCATGGTCACACCGTATTCCACCAACCATCCAAAAAAGTCAGTCTCCAGATCGGTAATGGTTGGGCGCTGCATCAGGCTTCGGGTGAAAAAGTCATCACTGACTTTCGAATGCTTGATGTCCAATTGGGAGGACAAGGGGCACCTTTAGTTCCTATTGGGGATCGCTTACTTTTTCCTCAGGTGGATTTTTGCATCAACCTGGGAGGTATTTCCAACTTGTCCATGGAGCATGAAGGCAGGAGAATTGCCTTTGACACTAGTCCTTTCAATCTCTTGCTTAACCCATTGGCCAAAAAATTGGGAAAACCCTTTGACGAAGGAGGGACTTGGGCAAAGGAAGGAAAAACGGATGAATCACTTTTGGAAAAATTAAACTCCTTGTCGTTTTACCACTCCTTTTCAGCCAAGTCATTGGGCCGAGAGGATATGGAAAATAACTTTTTCCCCCTTTTGGAAGCCAGCAGACTAGAGCCTAAAGATTTGCTCAGCACACTGATTGAGCATTTTGCCATTCAGATTGCCAAAGTAATTACCCATTATGCTGCTTCTGCAAAGCCAAGTGTACTTTTGACTGGTGGTGGGGCATACAATTTCTATTTCAAGGAATGCTTGGATCGTCATTTGAATCATAACTGGAATCAAATAGAGGCTCCTTCAGAACTTATTGAATTCAAGGAAGCCTTGATTTTTGCATTTCTGGGAGCGTTGAGGCTGAGAGGAGATATTAATTGTCTCTCCTCAGTGACCGGCGCGAGCAGAGATTCCTCAGGGGGGCTGATCTATGGATAAGCCCGGAAAATACGCCTAAGCCACAGCAGTTTTATTTTTCTATTTTTGGGCCCAAATATAAACCCAAATAAGATGCAGGAACTGCTAAAGAAATTTGAAAACAAGACTCCGGAGATCGTATTTGAGTGGAGCGACAGTGAAACGGAAGCGGAAGGATGGGTAGTCATCAATTCCCTCAGAGGCGGTGCCGCGGGTGGAGGTACCCGAATGAGAAAAGGTCTCGACAAAAGGGAAGTGGAGTCGCTGGCAAAGACCATGGAGGTAAAGTTTACCGTCTCTGGTCCCGCCATAGGAGGAGCTAAGTCCGGAATCAACTTTGACCCTAGCGACCCCAGAAAAGAGGGAGTACTTCAGCGTTGGTACAAAGCCGTAATGCCGCTATTGAAAAATTACTATGGCACAGGAGGCGATCTCAATGTGGACGAAATTCACGAAGTAATTCCAATTACTGAGTCTTATGGCCTGTGGCATCCCCAGGAGGGAATTGTCAACGGCCATTTCCATGCCAACGAGCCCCAAAAAATCAGGAAGATCGGACAGCTCCGGCAGGGTGTGTCCAAAATTCTGGAAGATCCAAAGTTTACCCCAAACGGTCCAAAAAAGTATACTGTTGCAGATATGATTACAGGCTATGGTGTGTCAGAAGCCGTCCGCCATTATTATTCTATCTGGGGAGGAAACATCAGGGAAAAACGAGCCATCATCCAGGGTTGGGGTAATGTGGGTGCAGCAGCAGCCTGTTTTCTTGCGGTGGAAGGAGTTAAAATTGTAGGAATTATCGATCGGGCCGGAGGTCTGATCAGAGAGGATGGATTTTCTTTGGACGAAATCCGGGAATTATTTTTAAAGAGGGAAGGAAATCAGCTCATTTCAGAAAATCTACTTCCCTTTCACGAAGTCAATTCCAAAATCTGGGACGTGAAAAGTGAGATTTTTATTCCGGCTGCGGCTTCCAGATTGATCACCAAAGACCAAGCAGAGCGAATGGTTGCAGCGGGATTAGAAGTCATATCCTGTGGTGCGAATGTACCTTTCGCGGATCCCGAGATTTTCTTTGGACCTACAGGTGTTTGGACTGACGAACGGATTTCGGTCATTCCTGATTTCATCGCTAATTGTGGAATGGCCAGAGTATTTGCTTATCTGATGAGCGACCATGCCGCAGTGACTGACGAAGCGATCTTTTCAGATGTTTCCTCCACGATCGAAAAAGCATTGAAAAGAACACATGAAGAGAATCCTGCTCGGAAAAACATTGCCCAAACTTCCTTTAAAATAGCATTGACACAACTCGTGTAAAAGCTACCTCAACAATCCCCCCTGCTGAATTAATTTATCGTGAAATTCGGCAGGGGTTCTATTTGCGATTATAGAGTTTGCATCAAATTCAGTAGTTTAGCGACCACCCAATCTTATCAAATCCCACATAAAAATTCGATAAATTGCCGGAAAGTAAAACCCAGCCCATTAAGTCAATCCAATGAAGAAATATCTTATAAGTCTTTTCATACTTTTCGGAATATTATTTTTTGGAATGATTGAAGCGTCAGATTGCTATGCACTCTCCTTTGATCAAAATACTGAACAACTGGCACAAACCGAAGACCACTCCGCCTCTGCGGATCAATTGGGGTCTGACCATGCCGAAGAAGCCCATGCCGAAGAGCATCACATAGCTCCTCTTTGGTTGGTTATCCCATTTGTTACGCTTTTGTTGATGATCGCGACAGGTCCTTTATTTTACGAGCACTTTTGGCATCACAATTATCCAAAAATTGCCGTAGGATTTGCCGTATTGGTCGTTCTCTATTACTTGTTTGTATTGGATAATGTGCATGCTCCTGTACATGCACTCGCTGAATATGTGCAATTCATCGCTTTACTAGCTTCTCTCTATGTAGCATCGGGCGGGATTTTGATAGAGATTGACAAAAAAGCGACCCCACTTGCCAATGTATCTTTGCTCCTGATAGGCGCAGTAGTATCTAATTTGATCGGAACTACAGGTGCTTCTATGCTTTTGATTCGGCCATTTATTCGATTGAATAAAGCTAACATTCAGCCCTATCATGTAGTGTTTTTTATCCTGATGGTGAGCAATGTGGGCGGTTCACTGACTCCTATCGGCGACCCACCGCTTTTCTTGGGGTTTCTTAAAGGGGTTCCATTCTTTTGGACTATTGAGCATAATTGGCCTGCTTGGGCCATGGCTTTGGCACTTTTAGGAACTGTATTTTATTTTATCGACCGCAAGTTTGGAAAAGCTTCGGAAGAAGATGACTACTCCGAGGAAATCAGCTATTCCAATAAATTTACCATGATCGGAGCCAAGAATTTCGGCTGGCTTTTCGTGGTAATTTGTGCAGTATTCTTGGACCCCAATGTCATTGAGGGCGTACCTGCCATTCACTATGATGGCCAAAAGTTTTCTTTCCTGAGAGAAATCATCATGCTTTCGGTGGCATTTCTTTCTTACAAGTTTGCGGATCAGCGCGCCATCAAAGGCAACGAATTCAATTTTGAACCGATTCGTGAAGTAGCCTTTATCTTCATTGGTATTTTCGGGACGATGATGCCTGCTTTGGAGTTGGTTGGCAATTTTGCAAAGTCTCCAGAAGGAGCTGAATTGATCACGGTGAATACCCTCTATTGGGGAACAGGCACTCTTTCAGCAGTACTTGATAACGCTCCTACCTACCTCAATTTCTTGGCAGCTGCCATGGCCTCCGAAGGGTCTGATATTGGCAATATTGCCCAAGTGAAAGAATTCGCGGCTAATACCATGAACGATTCAGATACTACTTTCCAATTGTTGGCAATTTCCATCGCTTCGGTGTTCTTTGGAGCTATGACGTACATAGGTAACGGGCCAAACTTCATGGTTAAATCCATCGCAGAGCAAAGTGGAGTTAAGATGCCGTCTTTCTTCGGTTACATTATCCGGTTTACTCTTCCGATCCTTCTTCCGATCCTTTTCTTGGTTTGGCTGGTATTTATCGCCTTCGTTTAAAACTTTACTTCCTCATATCGAAAGCAATCCATCAGATGGTCATTGATCAGTCCGGTGGCTTGCATGTGGGCATAGACGATAGTACTTCCTAAAAACTTAAACCCTCTTTTTTTTAGATCTTTCGCCAGTTGATCTGATTCTGGAGATGTAGCGGGGTAGGGTTCTCCTCTTTTCAACGAGTTGATTTTTGGTTTTCCTCCTACAAATCCCCAGATGTAGGTTGAAAAAGAGCCAAACTCTTGCTGTACTTCCATAAATCGCCGGGCGTTGTTGATTGCAGCTCTGATCTTTTGAGCATTTCGGATGATGCTGGAATCCTGAAGCAATTCCTGAACATAAGTCTCGGGAAATTCTGCAACAATGCGGTAATCAAAATCGGCAAAGGCTTTTCGATAACCCTCTCTCTTTTTCAGTATTGTTGCCCAACTGAGACCCGCTTGGGCACTTTCTAAAACTAAAAATTCAAAATGGATTTGATCATCATGAACGGGTACGCCCCACTCTGTATCATGATAAGTGATGTAATCGGGAAAGCCTAAGCACCAAGGGCATCGGTTGATTAAGGATTGATTTGTCTCCATCCTGAAAAGTGAAAAAATCAAAGATCACTAGCAAGCTCTTTCTTGATTTATAGGACTCAAAAAAAGGGTCGATATAATCAGCTATTCCAGATTTTCCATGCCGCTTCAGCCTGAAGTTCCAACATATCCTGACCATTTTTGGCTTTTCCACCTCTAGAAATACACTCCTGCATCAATCTTGTCACGGGTGGATTATAGACCAAATCATAAACCAGATGAGCCGAAGTAAGTTGGTCCAGTGGAATGTCTGGAATTCCGTCCACTTTAGGAAAGGTACCCAGTGGTGTGGTATTGATGATTAAGGGGTAATTTTTTAGAAATTCAACATTTTCACTTAACTCCTCATAGCTGAGTTGATGCTCATCCTTGCTTCTGGATACGGATAAAAAAGCAACTTTAAGATCTTTTAAAGCTTGTTTGACTGCTTTGGAGGCTCCTCCTGTTCCCAAGACCAAAGCATTGGGTATCTCATCGCCTAACCATGCCTGAAGGGAGTGCTTAAATCCAATATAATCGGTATTGAATCCGGTTTTTTTCCCTCCCCTGATTTGAATGCAATTTACTGCACCAATCGTCTTACAAGCAGGATCGAGCTCATCCAAAAAGGAAATTACTTGCTCTTTGTAGGGAATTGTTACTGCCATTCCTTCCAGCTCAGGATGTTTTAAAAGTACTTCAGGAAAGTCTTCAATTTGAGGAATTTCATACAAATCAAATTGACAGCCGTTAATACCTTCTCTTTCAAACTTTGCGGTGAAATACTTCTTAGAAAAGGAATGTCCTAAAGGAAACCCGATCAACCCAAATTTTCTCATGAATGCTGAAGTTTGCTAGCCAACCACTCAATAAACAAGACTAATCCGATTCCTCCGATGAATGCACTAATTGCAGAACCTAATTGTGGCGCTTCCCCTACCTGAATTAGGTATTCAGAAGGAAGGATGTTTTCAGTCAGAAAAGGCTTTTGCTCACCGCTGGATGAAGTTCTCCATGCCGTGATGATTTTCCAGGGCCAGAGCTCATTGACCGATCCAAGCATAAATCCGGACAACAGGCCAATGGTAGCAGAATGAAATTTGCGCAGGAGGTAAGAGACCACCCTACTAAATGAAAGAATACCAACTATACAACCTGACGCAAAAAGTGCCAAAGTGAAAATGTCTTTATCTGATACGGCTTTCAAGATGGGTTCATATTTACCTAAAATCAACAGTATAAAACTCCCGCTAATTCCGGGCAAAATCATTGCACAAATGGCAATAGCTCCAGCCACAAAGGTGAACCATTGGGCATCGGGCGATGTAGTGGGGGGGAGATTGGTAACCCACCAAGCAATGATCGTCCCTATCAGCACAGAGATTACTACTCCAAGATGCCATTTTTTGATATCCTTTAATATGAGAAAGGCACTAACCAAAATCAATCCACAGAAAAAAGACCAAAGTGGGATTGGATGCTCATTCATTAAAAAAGTAATCACTTTAGATAGTGCAAAAATGCTTGTCAGAATTCCCAACAAAAGGCTTAGCAGAAAAGAGCCGTTTACTTTTTCGTAGAATGATTTGAAGTCAAATGATTTTAATAGCAGAAGGTTTTCCAGATTAAAGGAGTTGATGCTGTCTAATAATTGCTGATAAATTCCTGCGATTAAGGCTATAGACCCACCTGAGACACCAGGGACGATATCTGCTGCGCCCATAGCCATGCCCTTAAGATAGGTGAGGCCGTATTTTTTGATTGAATTCATGGGAAAAAGAAAGGCTGACCGATTACCGACCAGCCTTTATAGGATTGTTGAAGTTATTAAAGTTTGATTTCACCCAGAAAATGATCGAAAGTATCACCACGAAGTCCCAATCGGATAGTTTCCAAAGGGATCACTTCGGATGGGCTGATATTTCCAAGATTTACATTGGCTCCCAGAAGTTTGATAAACCATACCTGCTGAGATTTTTGTGGGGCTTCCCAAATGATGCGTTCCTCAGGAACCTGAGTTAGGATTTCCTCAACCAGACCCTGTCTTACTTCACCTGAATCACGGAAAAGGCCAACATTACCACCTTCACGAGCCTCGCCAATTACTTTCCAAGCGCCAGCATTTAGTTCGGTTTGCATTTGCTCGATCCACTTGTAAGGAGGGATGATTTTGGCTGCATCTTTTGAACCAACTTCTGATAATACAGTGACTTGCTGTGCAAGTGTGCTAATGAACTCACACTTTTTTTCATGATTGAGCGAGATGGAGCCATCCGAAACTTCAGCATATTCTAACCCATAGGTATCCAGTACTTTTCGGTAATCGTCAAACTGTCCACGTACGATAAATGCTTCGAAAAGTGTACCTCCAAAATAGACAGGTATGCCAGCCTCACGATAAACGGCAATTTTCTCCTTCAGTTTTTTGGTTACGAAAGAAGTGGCCCATCCCAACTTCACAATGTCCACATAGTCGGAGCAGCTTTCTACAAAATCTTCAGTTTCTCTCAGGCTGAGACCTTTGTCCATCGCCATAGTAAATCCCGTGTTGCGAGGCTTTTCAGTCCTCACAGGGAGATTCTTCAGCACGTAATTCATGTGTTAATTATTTTATTTTAAGGCCACATGGAATCTCGCATGCTGGGTAGTCAACTCAAAATGTGACTTTAAAGTAATGCTCGATTTCATTTGCTAGGTTTTAATGTTTAGAGCTGGGTAGTGCTATCCCGATATTGGTCAATGATTTTATAAATGGCCTTTTGCTTTTGTAATTCAGGCATCAGCTCATACAAAATCGTATGCCTATCGAAGTCCAAAGTTAACGCATTTTCCAAATAAGTGAAGGCCTCTTTGTATTTCCCCATTTTGATCAGATATACCACAATTCGGTAGTAAAGTTCTGCCTCCTCCGGAGATTCTTCTATTCCTTCTCGGATCACATCTACCGCTTCTTCAAAACGATTCTGCTCAAAATAAATCACCGAGAGGTTGACATAAGTTTCCATGATTCCCGGCTCGAGGTTGATTGCTTCCTCGTAAGCTTCCGAACTTGCCTGAAGATTACCCAAGTTAAACTCTGCATCAGCTAGACCTACCCAATAGTTTGGGTTGTCCTTGTTGAGATTGAGCGCTTTTTTGAAATAATGAATAGCTTCAAAAAACTTCTCTTTTTTGAGCATACACATTCCTAATCCAAACCACGCATCGTCATACTCTTCGTCCAGCTTTGCTGATTTTTTGAAATACTTAAATGCTTCATCGATTTTACCCATCTTTTCATAAGCAGCACCCATGTAGCAGCAGTTTTCAGCATTGGCGCCCTCACAATTGATGGTATTTTGATACGCTTCCAAGGCAGCTTCATACTGTTGGGTATTCATCAGTGAATTGCCCAGATTGAAATAAGCCGAGGCAAATGCGTCATCAATCAACAAGGCATACTCATATGCCTGAATGGCATCTTCAAATCGACCGAGGCGATTATATACAACTCCCAGGTTATACCAGGCTCCCGCAGAGTAAGGGTCCTGATCGATAAACTCTTGGTAAAACTCCAGAATCTCGTCAAAGGAACCTTCCTCTTCTGTGATCATGGCCAATTGAAAAAGCGCGTCTTCGTGGTTGATCCGATTTTTTACAGCGTCTTTGAAATACTCGCTTGCTTTAGTATTGTCTCCTTTGGCCCGGTACAGATTTCCCAAAGAATAGAACACCTCTGCCTTATCCTCTGCCATGGGCAGATAGTTTTCAAGAAGATCAATGCCTTCCTGAAACGTACCTGCCAAAATATGGGCATTGGCTAGGGCTAAGACAATGTCTTCATTATTTGGGGACAGATTGTTGAGATGCTCAAGGATATCCAGGCCTTCTTCCAACTCGTCGTTGAAAATCAGACACTGTGCCTTTTGCAATCGGATCTCCACCGAAAAGGGGAACTTTTCGAGGGCATATTCGGACGCTCTTAGTGCTTTAAGGAATTTTTGCTGATCAAAGTAAAACCGGATGATGTCTTCCAGCTCTTCTTCTTCGAAATACAGGTCCAAGTTGGACTTCAGGGAATTTTCAAATCGCTCTACAAGCTTTTTGTCTTCTTCCCAGTCGTGATCGTGATCTCCGGTCATTCGATAGTCTTATGGTTTTTTTAAGATACCAATATTTCGGGTATCCCACTAGTTGGTTTTGTTAATTTTTTTGAAGCTCAGGTTAGAATTTTGAGCTAAAGTGGAGGCGAATTTGGGTGAAATCTCTGTTGGCTAAACGCCTAGATGTAAAAATAAGTTTGATCAGGGTTGTTTTGCCCACTTCAAGGTATCTTCTAAAGAGTGGTATTGGTAGTGCAATAGTGCCTGCACCTTTGCATTTGAATAATAGCAATTCCTTTGAGCATTTACGGCTAATTGCCTATTGAGAGGGCTATTTGAAAGTCTCAATCCCCTCAATAGACTGATGACAGGTAAAACTATTTTAAGTAGCGTATTGGAAATCCGGATACTTGGAGCTTTGGTCTCAAAGATTTTTGCAAGTAAAGCGAAAAACTCTCGGTATGATTTCCCCTCTTTATTGAGGATAAAGCGTTCACCCCATGCATTTTTCTCCACCAATAATCTGGTGATGGCAGCTGCGTCTCGGACATCGATGTAGTTGATATTTCCCTTGGGGTAAAACAAATTACCTTTCAGTACATATTGATAGATCGATCCGCTGCTTTTTTCGTAGTTGGCTTTGCCAAGTATTACCGACGGATTGATGACAAGTGTCTCCAGACCTTCTTGCTCTGCTCTCCAGACTTCCAGTTCCCCCCAATATTTGGATAGCGCATATCCTGAATTGAGCGGAGAATCCACCCATTTGAAGTTTTCATCGTACTCTTTTACCTCGGAGGTTCGGCCAATGGCCGCTATGGAGCTAACATAAACTAATTTCGGCACTCCCGCAGAGAGCATGGCATTGACCACATTGGCGGTACCCTCGCTGTTGATTTTATAGAGTAGATCTTCATCTTTGGAAGCGAAAGAGACCATTCCAGCTGCATGAATGACTAGGTCGATGTCCTTCATTGCGTCCAGAAGGGAGTCTGTATCTGTGATGTCTCCTTCGTGCCATTGTACAAATAAATCAGCGTCCTTTAGGAGATTTAGGTTGGAATTTCCCCGTTTAATTCCATGGATTTTTCCAAGCTGACTGAACTCCTTAGCCAGTTGACTTCCAAAATATCCGGTAATACCTGTAATGAGAATATTCATTAGCTGATTCAGAGCTGATGATTGATAAGCTCCAGCTTTTTAATCTTTTCGTAAGTTTTTTGATGCTTGGGAAGCGTCTCCAGCATGTCCAAGTATCGGGCATTATGACAATCCGTGCCAAGAAGGGCAACAGCATTTCGCTCTAAGAGCATCTCGCCAAAATCCTTCACTTGCTTGGAATAAAACCCGGTAAGTGAAAGAAGGTTAACCTGAAAGAGCAGATTTCTTTCAATCAATTCTTCCTGAAGTTTTTTGTCTGCTATGAGGTACTGATAGCGCTCAGGGTGAGCCAAAATCGGTTTAAAACCTGCCATTTCTAAATGAAAAATAATGTCCAGCAGCATTTGGGGTTTGTTGATAAAGCCAGTCTCTACCAGTATGTAGCCCCCTCCAAAACTGAGAATTTCTTCACCTCCTTTTACCTTTTCCAAAAAAATCTCATCCATGTAATATTCTGCAGCAGCTTCTATTTCAATCTGGATTTTTGAAGCTGAAACCGCTTTTTTCAAATCTTCAAGACCCATTCGGATGATTTCAGGCGTGTTGCGGTAATATTCCGACATGATGTGCGGCGTGGTGATGATTTTCCTCAAGCCATACTCCGCCAGTCGTTGAATCAGCCCTAGTGATTCCTCCATAGACTTAGAGCCATCGTCTATACCTGGAATCAGATGGGAGTGCATATCCACTTGCAACCATGAAAGGTCCAAGCGTTCAACTTCCGCAGGTTTTTTCTTAAGAAAATCCAGCCAGCCCATTACAATCCACCTCCAGTTTGAGTTCTGAACTGCTCTAAGGTAGGCCACACCTGATCTTTTTCAGAAATGATCGGCTGGTCTACCATCCAATCGATTCCCAAAGAAGGATCTGACCATAAGATTCCACCTTCGGAAGCTTTGTGATAGTAGTTAGAGCATTTATAGACAAAAACGGCGTCCTCCAATACCGAAAATCCATGTCCAAATCCGGCAGGGATATACAGCAAGTTGTTTTTTTCGGAATCCAAAACTGTGGAATAGAACTGACCAAAAGTAGGTGAGTCTTTTCTGAGATCTAGTGCAACATCCAGCACTTTACCCGAAATGACCCGTACCAATTTGGCCTGCGCATTGGGGGCATGTTGAAAATGAAGGCCTCTTACTGTTCCCTTTTGGGAAAAAGACTGATTGTCCTGAACCCAATTTTCAGTAATTCCTACTTTTTCGAGCCAATCCTGACGAAAGGATTCGAAAAAATAGCCACGATTGTCAGGAAAAATTCTTGGGAAAATCTCTACAACTCCAGAGATGGGGGTAATTTTAATTTCAGCCATTTTGGCGAATTTAGTTAGCTATAATCGGTAAAATAACCACTCAGCAAGAGAGTATCCTAATCTATTCTGAGGAATTATGCCCAAATTTGGGGCAAGAGGACTGAAAATCAAATACTCCCTAGCAGGGATTTGATAAAAGGCGTTGAACCTTTTCCCCAAGAATGCCCTCTCCTATCTGATACAAAAGCCATGAGTAAAATTTCCCGAAAACTCCAAAAATTGCATGAAACGGCCCCCAAAGTAGAAACAGCCGTTTTGGTAACACTAATCCGGCAGCATCAGAGTGATCAGGAAGTTGAGGAGCACTTGGATGAATTGGCCTTTTTGGCAGAAACACTGGGGGCGAAAACAGTCTACCGCTTTACTCAAAAAATGGATAAACCGGACATCCGGACTTTTGTGGGCAAAGGAAAGCTCGAAGATATCCAAGCCTACGTCGAGCACTTTGCCGTGGACATGGTCATTTTTGACGATGACCTTAGCCCATCCCAAATGCGGAATTTGGAGAATGAGATCAAGGTCAAAATTTATGACCGCTCACTTCTTATCCTGGATATATTTCTCCAAAGAGCCCAAACAGCACAAGCGAAAACCCAAGTGGAGCTCGCAAGATTTCAATACCTCCTGCCACGCTTAACCAATATGTGGACCCACTTAGAGCGACAGCGAGGAGGTACAGGTACTCGAGGCGGAGCGGGTGAAAAAGAAATTGAAACAGATAAGCGAGATATTAGAAACAAAATCACCCTACTCAAAGAAAAACTCCGCGAGATCGAAAAGCAGGGAATTACCCAACGAAAAGGTAGAAAAGGCATCGTGCGTGTGGCCTTGGTCGGCTACACCAACGTGGGTAAGTCCACCTTGATGAACCTCATTACCAAGACAGATATTCTCGCTGAAAACAAACTTTTTGCAACGGTGGATTCAACAGTAAGGAAAGTAGTCCTGGAGAATATTCCCTTCCTTCTTTCCGACACGGTTGGATTTATTAGAAAGCTTCCAACCCACCTGATCGAATCCTTCAAATCCACTCTGGACGAAATTCGTGAAGCAGACCTGCTCGTGCATGTGGTGGACATCTCCCACCATGCTTTTGAAGATCACATCGCAGTGGTGACTCAAACCCTTCAGGAGATCAAGGCGGGAGATAAGCCCATTTTACTGGTCTTCAACAAAATTGACCAGGTACAGCAAATGCCTTCTGAGGAAGAATCTCAACATATCAGCGAGCATGAGCTTCAGGAGACGCGTTATGTGGATTTCAAGGCGCTCTCCGATGCTTATGAGAAGAAAAATGGGATCAAACCGGTATTTATGGCCGCTGGATTGGGCGATAATGTGGAAGGGTTTCGGGAGGCGCTGGTGGCAGAGGTCAAAAAGCAACACCGAAAAATCTATCCCCATTATTTGGAGAATGAGGTAGTGGATTGGAGCGGAAAATGGGAAGAGAGTGAGTAAAAACCAAATTTGATCTTCCTGGCTAAGACTTTTTGAAAAGGAGAAGTTGCATTGCTTCTCCTGAAGTTGGTCTTTTTTCAATTAGGCTGGAATTAAGCTTCTTTTTAACCTATGGTGACTTGGAGATTTTAGAATGAGGTAAAATCTCCTTTACCTAGAGTTGATTACTCTCACCCCCCCGGGAAAGAAATCCCCTTCACCCTACGATACAGATTCAAGGCATACTTATCTGTCATGCCCGAGATAAAGTCCACCAGTGCCCGAAGCATGGGATACGGATTAACCGCCGCTCCCCAGCCCTTGAGCGGAAAGTCCTCGGGAAGCAGTCTCAAAATGCTCTTGTCCTGTCCGGAAAAATACTCAGGCGCATAAAACTGATGATACAGGGCTTGCGAAAATACACTCAGCAAACCGTCCAAAACCTGGAAGCCCGCCGCTTCTTTTTCCAAGACTACTTTGGAACGATAGATTTTTTGAACCGAGACTTTGGAGATCTCTGCCAAAGCCTTGGCGGAAGGAATCATATCCGTGAGGGCTTTGTCAAAGTTTCCTTTGCGCATGTTTTCCTCATAGTGGGCAAATACTTCCACTGTTTCTCGGATAAGCTGTCCAATAGTCAAAGCCCTCAAAGCTCCTAGGTTTTGAGCTTGAGTCCGGTCTTTCAGCTTTTCTTTATCAAACTTATCTCCCAAGATGGGTTTGAGCAGCTTCAGGGTTTCTTCAAAGGTGACCAATCCCAAAGTACAGCCATCTTCGAGATCGATGATGCTGTAGCAGATGTCGTCAGCTGCCTCCACCAAAAAGGCTAAAGGATGTCTCGCCCAAGAGTCTTGGCTGATTTTCTCCATACCAAGTGCATCAGCCATTTGCTCAAAATCGGTCAATTGATTGATAAAAAATCCGAATTTCTTCTGGCTTTTGCGGGCGATATCCCGCTGGGCAATGAGGCTTGGGCGAGGATATTTCGTGAAAGCGGCAAGCGTGGCATAGGTCAATTTGAGTCCAAACTGCTTGGAAACCAACATGCGATAACCCTGCGCATTTCCTTCAAAATTGACCAAATCGGCCCATTGATCTACTCGGACGTGTTTTTCCCAAGCTCTGCCCATGGGATGCAATCTGAAAAAATCAGAAATGGCTTCCTCACCGGCATGGCCAAAAGGAGGATTTCCGATGTCATGTGTCAGCGCTGCTGCTGCCACGATCGAGCCAATCGCAGAGGAAGTAATTCCCAAGGCTTGCAGATTGGGATACTTTTCCAACAAAAACTCTCCTGCAGACTTGCCCAAGGATCTTCCCACGCTCGAGACTTCAAGGCTATGGGTAAGTCGAGTATGAACAAAGGCCTGCTCTGGAAGTGGAAAAACCTGTGTCTTGTCCTGAAGATTGCGAAAGGGTGCCGAAAAAATAATTCGGTCATAATCTACTTCAAATTCACTGCGTACGGTATCCGAAGTTGCCGGTTTCATGCCTTCACCAAAGCGACCTGAAGCCAACAGTCTTTCCCATTTCATCATGCCCAAAATTAAGAAGGTCCGGAGACTTCTTGGTCCCCTTCGAAAAAGTTTCCTGATAAGAGTTCTTGATATTCTTTCCTCTGGATTTTCGCCTCGTATTAGTAATGAAAAGATTTGGCCTAAATTTACTCCGTGAATCGATTGAAAATCTTCCTTTTTCTACTTGGAATTGGGCTTTTTGGCATGGGCTGCGAAGGGCCTGACAATAGTCCCAAAGCATTGGTCAATGTCCTGCTGGTGGATGCCCCTGCCAAATGGGATTCCGTTGTGGTAGAAATTCAGGGAGTTGAAATTGACTTTGTCCAAAGTGGAAGACAAGGTGAAATCCAAAAAATCTGGATGCCTTACGAACCCGCCAAAAAAAGCATCAATCTAACTCGACTCGTTAATGGTAATGCCTTGACAGTCTCCAGAAAGGAATTCCAATTGGGTCAAATCACGGCTGTCACACTCAAGCTCGGTACTTCCCATGCGCTCTATCAGGGAGATACTCGATATCCACTCACCTTACCTTCGGATATCACCGATTATTCACAAGACCTTAAAGTCGATTTGGAGGCTGGCATTTCTTATGATTTGGTTTTGGATTTTGATTTGGAAAAATCCATCCGGGTGACTCAAGCTTCTCCGCTTAAGTTGGCTTATAACCCAACGATACAGGCCTACACCAGCATTGGGCGTAGTGAGCTGAATGGGATAGTCTTTCCAACTGAACTTAAGCCGGCGATTTACGCCATTTCAGAAAATGACTCCTTAAGTACACATACCAATTCCGGTGGAGCATTCCTTTTTAAACTTTCCCCGGGTCGCTACACGCTCTATATTGATCCCAAAGACAATCGTTTTGTCGCGGACACCCTTATCAATGTGGAGGTAAAATCCGATCAGCGAACCACCCTGGACCGAATTACGCTGAGCAGACGATGAATCACACGCTATACATGCGCCGAGCCTTGGAACTTGCCGAATGGGGCAGAGGATATGTCAGTCCCAATCCCATGGTGGGGTGTGTGATTGTGCATCAAGATCGGATCATCGGAGAGGGCTGGCATAGGGCTTATGGCGGACCTCATGCTGAAGTCCATGCGATCAATTCGGTGGAAAATCAATCCCTGCTTCCAGAATCCACCGTTTACGTCACGCTCGAGCCCTGTGCGCATTGGGGAAAAACACCTCCCTGTGCCAATCTGTTGGTGGAGAAGAAGGTAAAAAAAGTAATCATCGCAGCAGTAGATTCCAATACTCTGGTAGGAGGAAAAGGAATCGAAATCCTCAAAAATGCAGGAATAGCCGTAGAGACCGGAGTCCTCGAAGAGAAAGCCCGCTGGCAAAATCGTCGCTTTTTCACCCAAATCGAAAAGCAAAGACCGTATGTGATCCTCAAATGGGCACAGACTGAGGATGGATTGGTGGCAAGGGAAAATTTCGATTCCAAGTGGATCAGCAATGCTCAAAGCCGACAGCTGGTGCATAAGTGGCGGGCTGAGGAAGATGCCATTTTGGTAGGAAAAAATACTGCAGCATACGACAATCCAAGATTGGATGTCAGGGATTGGGTTGGGAAAAACCCGATTCGTGTGGTGCTCGATTCACATTTAGGACTTCCAAAGAATTTGAACTTGTTTGATCAGTCCATTCCAACACTGATTTTCAATACTGTAAAAAGTGAAACCATTGAAAATTTAGAGTGGATCCGATTGTCGGAAATCAATCCTAAGGTAATTTTAAAAGAACTTCATTCCCGAAAAATCCAAAGCCTAATCGTGGAAGGCGGGAGCCAGGTTCTCAGTCAGTTTATCGAATCGGGACTTTGGGATGAGGCCCGCGTGTTTACGGCTCCGACTCGATTTGATCGGGGAATCTCCGCCCCAATACTGAACCAAAATCCTTCAGAAACACTTTCCATCGACACAGACCGACTTGATATCTATTACCATGGCTGAAACTTTATTTCTTCCTCAAAACGCCACCAAAGCGGAAACTTATGAAGCGCTGATCCCTCAGATCGAGGCTTTGATTACTGGTGAAAACGACCTTTATGCCAACCTAGCCAATGTAGCCGCCGCACTGCGGGAAGCTTTTGGATTCTTTTGGGTAGGCTTTTACTTGGTGAAAGAGGAGCAGTTGGTCCTCGGGCCATTTCAGGGACCGATCGCCTGTACCCGGATTAATTTTGGGAAAGGCGTTTGTGGCACTTCTTGGAAAGAAAAGAAAACCCAGCTCGTCCCTGATGTGGAAGCTTTTCCGGGGCATATTGCCTGCAGTTCTGCTTCCAAATCAGAGATCGTAGTACCTGTGTTCAAAGGGGAAGATGTCGCCATGGTGCTCGATGTGGACAGCGATAAGCTCGCGGATTTTGATGAGACCGATCAAAAGTACTTGGAAGAGTTGATGGGGATTTTGGCAAAGACCTTCTGATCTCAGAGAAAGTTCCTAGGAAGCTGATTTATCCCAGATCTGTCCCCCACATAAAGATCAAAAACAAGATCCCCAAGGCAATCCGATACCAGCCAAACGCGGTAAATCCGTGGTTCGACACGTATTTCAAAAATAGCTTCACAGCAAACCAAGCCGAAACAAAAGCAACTCCAAAGCCAATAGCCAAGATCGTTAGCTGTTCGGTGGTGAAGGCTAAATCGGACTTGATCAGGTCATAGCCTCCAGCAGCCATCATGGTTGGCACGGCGAGAAGGAATGAAAATTCTGTCGCC
Organism: Algoriphagus aquatilis; assembly: GCF_042657405.1. Taxonomy (NCBI): domain Bacteria; kingdom Pseudomonadati; phylum Bacteroidota; class Cytophagia; order Cytophagales; family Cyclobacteriaceae; genus Algoriphagus; species Algoriphagus aquatilis. The sequence goes on along the minus strand of NZ_JBHSKS010000004.1, from coordinate 179,515 downwards.
TGCTTTTTGTCCAGGCCATTGAATACCCCTCCAATGATCGTGGCTGCGGCACGGGAAGTGCCTGGCACCATGGAAAGACACTGACAGAGGCCAATGAAAAAGGCGTTTTTGTAGGAGATGTCCTCCACTTCTTTAAGCGTAGTTTGCTGATTGACAACTTTTTTGTCGATGAAAATCAAAATCACGCCACCCAAAATCAAGGAAACTGATACGACAATGGGGTTGAACAGGTAGCCCTTGATGAAATCATAGGCGAGCAGACCCACAATCGCAGTGGGCAAAAATGCCGCAAGCAGTTTGAAATAAATGTCCAAGCTGCGGAAAAACCGCTTGATGTACATCAGGGCAATAGCCAAAATCGCCCCAAGCTGAATAAAAACTTCGAAGGTTTTCACAAATTCATCCTCGTGGATACCCATCGCGGCAGAGGCCAAAATCATGTGTCCTGTGGAGGAAATTGGCAAAAACTCCGTAAGCCCTTCGATGATAGCGATGATGATACTTTGAAAAAGAGACATAATGAAATCAGATTAGCTCTCAAAAATACGAATCCAACTTCGATGACCTAGTTATTTTTCGGTTCATCGCTGTCGGGTTGAAGCAATACGGAACCAAATCAAAAAAAGCAGCAGCTAAAACCGCTGCTTTTTTGTTCCCAGCCATTATTGGTAAGCAGGAAGCAATCCCTTACTGACCCAAGTAAAATTAGGTTCAATAGTCAATGCCTTTTGCCAAGTCTCCATTGCTTTGGATTTTTGCCCCATTTCCTGATAGAGGATTCCAATCCAAGCCAAGTTATCGAGATACATCCAGTTTTGTGTGTCGTTGCGCTGCTCAAAGAGCTGATTCGACTTCAGGTAGGCAGCCAAGGCTTTGTCTTTGTCTCCACCCCACATTTCCGGGGTGAAGTATTGGTTACTGGCATACATCTTTTGGACGATGGGAGAGTTGGGAGCATTTTTCATTGCTTCCTCCAGCAAGTCGCTGCTTTTGCCGCCGAGCATCATCCCTTTCCAAGGGCTGTAGGAGATTTTGAATCCATAGACCGAGGAGAGGAGCCCCTTTGCTTCAGCCCCATAGGTTTTGTCCTTTGCCAGTTCTTCGAGTCTGTTTTCTAGACCATCCACATAGGCATCGAATAATTTTTCGTCCTGATCTTTCATCGTAGCATTGAGCAGTCCGTACTCCATGAGCGCGAGCTGGTATTTGTTTTCAGTGTCCGGCTTGGTTTGGTAGGCCTTGGTGGCTAGGACTACGTTTGATTTCCAGCTGTTTTTGTTCTGATCGAGATAGGCCAAGTAGCCAAGTCGCTTGAGATCTTGTGGAAAGTCCATGGCAATCAACGTGATCATCACAAGTAAGGTGAAAATTCTAGAGTTCGTTTTCATATTATAAATTGGTTTATGTTGTAAACTAAATGAAGAAATTTTTTTAGGAGATGTAATTTTTAAGGTTTTCCACATAGGATTCAAAGGCCTTCACCCCGGCAGGTGTGATGCTGCAGGTAGTTAGAGGGCGTTTGTCACGAAAGGATTTTTCGATCTTGATGTATCCAGCTTTTTCTAGCTTGTCCAGCTGTACGCTTAAATTGCCTGCCGTAGATTCCGTTTTCTCCTTTAAAAAGGTGAATTCCGCTTCTTCTAAGCCAATGAGTAAGGACATGACCGCCAATCGCAGTTGAGAATGGAGTAAAGGATCGAGAGGCTTAAAACTGCTCACGGTAAGATTTTTTCAGGTAATAACCAGGCACAAGATATCCCAAAATCATGGCAATTCCTGACACCAAGTATTGTTCATCTACAGGAAGCATAAAACCAACCAGTGCTCCTGCCGCTAACATACTCGCACCTAGTTTGAGTGCTTTGGCTTTAATTAAGGAGCCCGTTATAAAAACACCAATCGCAGAAACCAACAGAATCACGGGATTATGATTAAAATCCAGGACCGACATGAAAAGGACCAAGGCTATAATCACTAAATAGATCGCCAACCAAAGTTCACCTAAAACGGAATCTAGGTGGGACTTTACCCTCGCCTGTTTGGCAAATTTTCTGCTGAAATAGACACTGATCAGTGTAGCAGGTATGACCAAAAGCCAAACCAAATACGGTGCATCAAAACCAGCTTTCGCCAGACCATAGTGGCCCAAATCGCACACCGCGATCACCCACCCCCAAAGCAGTAAATGGAAGCTTCCATCGCCTGCAGCTTCTTTTTTCGCCTGACTGATCATCTCCGTGATCAGTGCCAAGGACTCTTTGCTACTCAGTTCTTTTTCCATAGCGTTCTTTTTGATTAATAGAACGATTCAAATATAAATAGGTTTATATTATAAACCATTTTAAAAGAAAAAATTTCCTGGTTTTTTTTAGGTTTACTAACTTGGCTATAACACCACGCTCATGAAAAACATATTCGACCCCGAAGTAACTGCAGAACTAATCTCAAGAATCAACCAACTCCAAGCAGACACTAAGCCACGCTGGGGTAAAATGTCGGTGGATCAGATGCTTGCCCATTGCTGCGTGGCCTATGACATGGCCTACACGGATAAGTATCCAAAGCCAAATCCAGTCATGCGGTTTTTGCTAAAGGCATTTGTCAAAAAGGGAGTGGTCAATGAAGTGCCTTATAAGAAAAACATCCCGACGGCCCCGGCTTTTGTGATTGCAGACCGGAAAAATTTTGAGGAAGAAAAAGCAAGGTTAATCCATCATCTAGAGCATACCCTAGCCTTAGGCAAGGACCATTTTGAAGGAAAAGAATCGCTCTCTTTTGGTCCAATGACTGCTCTGGAATGGAATAACCTATTTTACAAGCACTTGGATCATCACCTAAATCAGTTTGGGGTATAAGGATTAAATTTCCATGAAAGGATCATTCACTTTCCCGCTTTCAATTCTTGCCCTCTTACATTTTGCCTGTAGCAATCCTCCAGAAAAGCAAGCAATAACTTTAGACTCCTTACCAGAAAAAATCGAGATTAGTCAGCCAAATGCAGTCGGTGACAATTCTCAAACTTCCGTGGATTGGGCTGGGACCTATTTCAATGTACTGCCATGTGCAAGCTGCGAAGGAATCGAAACTTGGGTGACACTAAATCCAGATGGCTCCTTCCAACTCAAAACCAATTACTTGGGCCTTAATGATGCTCGGGAGGAAATTTTCACAGGCAAATTCGAATGGGATTCATCAGGATCTTTTGTTCAGTTCAAAGGCTTGATTGGAGATGCGCCCGGAAAATACAAAGTCGGAGAGAACCGAATTTGGCACTTGGATCAAGATGGAAAACAGATAAAAGGAGAATTGGCAGATCGGTACATTCTTCACAAGAAGTAACTTACCTTCACTCCTAATTCCCTGAATTGAGACCAAAAACTCTTTCAAAAAGAGAATTTCTGCATGATGAACTGGAACAAACCTGTCAAATTCAAATTTGGTGGCGAAGATTGGGAGATGCCTCTATCTACACTACTGTTACTTATTTTGCTGACGCTGCTATTGATGTTTGGTGGGGCTTGGTTAGGATTTAAATTCGGATCGGGACAGCTTTGAAGCAGATCGAGATGAACCTATCTGGACGTTGTATTTAGCTTACAACATTCTTGATGAGTTGCCGGCTTTTGGGATAAAAATCGGGGAAAGACTTCTTCAAATCCAGCGATAGTTCTTCCAAGCTTCCTTCTGCTTGGACTGCAAAAAAGTCCAGGCAACAAACCGACTGATTTTATTCCCTTGGGCCATCTCGATGATTTTTTGATCAACGACTCCTACCTTTTCCAACTGAATTTGTAGAGGTTTCAGGTTTTCAGATTTTGAGACTAAACTGGTAAACCAATAGACCTGATTCTTAAAGTTCAAGCTCTCAACAATCATTTTTCGGATAAAAGCCACCTCTCCTCCCTCAGTCCAAAGCTCGGTGGCTTGTCCGCCAAAGTTTAAATCAGCTTTTTGGATTGTCTTTCCTGTTAGGTTTCTCACTTTTCGAATGCTTCCTTCTTGGGCGTCTTGAGCTGATTCGTGAAAAGGAGGATTGCACAAGGTAAGATCGAAGAACTCTTCGGATTGAATGATATGGGAAAAAATCATCGAAGAATCAGACTGAGGCCGTACCTCGATTTTACCTTGAAATCCAGGATTTTGCCTAAGAATTTGTTGAGCGGATTCAATTGCTTTCGGATTCAGTTCCGATCCTACAAACCTCCATTGGTAGATTGAATTTCCCAAAATCGGATAGATCAAATTGGCCCCCGTACCAATATCAAGCACTTTAATCTTTGACCCCTTAGGGATTTTGCCAGCATTGCTTTGAGCCAATAAATCTGCCAAGTGATGAATGTAATCGGCACGACCGGGAATGGGCGGACAAAGAAATCCTTCCGGAATATCCCAATAATGGACTTGATAAAAATGCTTTAAAAGCGCCTGATTCAAGGCTTTGACAGCTTTTGGATTGGCAAAATCCAGAGTCAGGTTTCCATACTCGTTGGTAAAAAGAAAGGGTTTGAGTTCAGGCAAAGTTTCCGAAAGTGATTTCAAATCATATCGGTTCTGGTGGAGATTGCTAGGGTGAAGTTTGTTTTCGGTTTTCACAATGGTCCTTACTATTTCTGAATCAAAATACCCGATTCCTGATTTCCTGCTTTTTAGGGTTTTCCAAATCGATCAGGTAACCATTCACAATTGCATATCTTGGTTTTCCTTCTTTAGCCAAAAAGAAATTGGTGGCCGAACCCGTCATCCATCCACTGGAGTACTTTTCGGTCGATTTCAAAACCAAAATAGGCAGGCTGTGAACTTGTCTGGCTTCACCTGATTTTACCTTTACCGCCATAAAGCCCTGCCGAAGTAACTCAAGGGCTTTTTCCTCCGAAATATCCTTGACGGATTCAAAAGCGGTGGAATACACTTTTCCTTCAAGATATTGTAGTTCTGTGGCATCCAAGGTCTCGAACCCAAAGAAAATCTGCATATCTCCGAGGTCTTCTACCGATGCGCTCATGAAATAACCGGCTGCATTTTCAGTTTCACGTCTGCGAATGGCAATATCTAAGGGATACCATGACCCCTTTACCTTCACCTGCATTTCGTTAATGATCAAGTCCATCAGTTGGAAGCCATTGTCTGGGATCGCGAAATACTGCTCGGTGGTGTATTGTTCATAGCCTCGGGTAGCGATCTGATGCAAGGCATTGAGGATGATCATGAAGTTGATCTTTCGGATGTACTGCTTTTCAGGATCTCCAGGGTAGCCACCTGATTCGATCAAAATCGTACTTGTACCCCATTTCTGAATGTTATCCCCAAACGCTCTTGGCTCAAAAGCATCATCATACTTACCGACTTGTCCTGGGATCAATTCCTGCAAAAGTTCATTCATCCCAGCGATGGTCTGCATGGCACGACCTCGAACTTCATTGATTTCTGTCTCATAGTTATATGCAGGAGCCAAAAGTGAAATGGTGGCCTGCTTCGGGGTGTTCACCACATTATAGTAGATCTGCTGATCGTGGAGGTTAAACCCAAACTCAGGCTCAAAGTCGTCCCGGGCCTTTTTCAAAATCACCGCCTCAGGAGAAATCTGGGAAATTGCATCCCGGTTCAGATCGATATCCAATGCATTTCTGCGCTTGAAGGCATCTGCTCCGTCGGGATTGATCATGGGGATAAATTTCAGGCTGAGTTTATTTTTCAGCAGGTTTCTTAACTCATCGTATCCATCATTTTTCCCTTCCAGAAAGTTGAACAGGTCAAAAAGTGCCATCGTAGCCGTACTTTCATTGCCATGCATCTGGGACCAAAGCATGACTTTGGTGACGCCTTGACCCCATTTCATCGAGGTGATACTTTTCCCTTCGACGGATTTTCCCAATTCCTCCAACTTAAACTCAGACCCATGTTTTTGGATCAAGGGATGAAGGTCTGCGTGTTTGAATCTTCGGTGAGTGATGGCAGACTCCTTGTATTTTTCATAGGCTGCTTCCAGCTTTTCCACCTGCATTTTTTGATAGGGTACCTGTGCTGAAGAGTGAAAACAGGATGCTAATAAAAAGAGTAGGAAGGATGTCAGGAAAGCGGTTTTCATAGAAAGTGGTATTGAAGTCTATCGATTTTAAAACTAGCCATTCGGGTGAAATAAAATGGCTTATTTTTGCCAATACCCAAAAAATCATGCCATGAAGCTCAGCTATCAGGTTTTTGACCTTCCGCTCAAGCACACCTTTACTATCGCGCACCAAAGCCGTGATGTGCAAGACACCCTCATCGTCAAGCTGGAGGAAGATGGAATTTATGGATTAGGAGAATCGACTACCAATCCGTTTTACGGCATAACTATCGAAAACATGAGTGCTTGCCTGGAGGAATTTCGCCCCATAGTGGAATCCGGAAAATGGGAAACTCCTAAGCAACTTTGGGAAATGGGTAAGGTAATTTTTCGAAATAATCCCTTTGCGCAGTGTGCACTGGATATGGCAGCTTGGGATATTTTCAGTAAGAAACAAGGGAAAAAACTCTACCAATACCTGAACCTTGATCCTAAAAAAATACCCACTACCAACTTTACCATCGGCATTGATACCGTAGAGAAAATGGTCGCCAAGATGAAAGAGGTGGATTGGCCGATTTACAAAATCAAACTCGGAACTGAACACGATCTGGAAATCGTACGCGAACTCCGAAAGCATACCCCATCAGTATTTCGAATTGATGCCAACTGTGCTTGGACAGCCGAGCAAGCTATCCGCAATTCGGAAGAACTAGCCGATCTCGGCGTGGAATTTATGGAGCAGCCTTTGGGAAAAGATGACTTGGAGGGGATGAAAGAGGTCTTCAGGCATTCCAAACTTCCTGTGATGGCAGATGAAAGCTGCATCGTGGAAAGCGATGTGAAAAAATGCCACGGACTTTTCCATGCGATCAATGTCAAACTGGTGAAAGCGGGCGGAATTACACCTGGACTGCGTATGATTCAGGAAGCCAAATCCCTCGGGATGAAAACTATGGTGGGCTGCATGACTGAGTCCTCCGTCGGAATCACCGCAATTGCACATATAGCTCCGCTCCTGGACTATGTGGATATGGATGGGGCGATGCTACTGGCCAAAGATCCTGCAAGAGGGGTGACAATCACTCCGGCTAAAGTGACTTTCCCGGATGGGCCGGGGATTGGAGCGGAGTTGCTTTGATTCTATTTCGGATTTGGGATATCGGATTTCGTCAGGAATTATCTCTTCCTAAAAAACCAAAAGCCCCGAATTGATTCAATCCAGGGCTTTTTTCTTGATACTAACGTCTAGATACTAGATACTCCAATCATCCCTCTCCCACGATCAGCTTAAATCCTTCCCCGTGAACCGTGATGATCTGCACTTTGGGATCATCCTTGAGGATTTTTCGGATTTTGCTGAGGTACACATCCATGGAGCGCGCATTGAAATAGCTGTCATCGCCCCAAATCTGCTTGAGTGCATGGCTTCGGTTGACCAGTTTGTTGATCTCGGAAGCCAAAAGTCGAATCAGCTCATTTTCTTTAGAAGTCAACTTATGTTTGCCTCCCGGCCCTTCGATAAACTGCTCATCGTAGTGTAGGACAAAGTCTCCAAAGGAGTAAGTTTTAAGAGTCACTACTTCGGTGGATTTCTGAGTTCTTCGGAGAATTGCGGTAATTCTAAGTAGCAATTCCTCCATGCTGAAGGGTTTGGTAAGGTAATCATCGGCACCGATTTTGAGTCCTTCGATGATGTCATCCTTTTGGTTTTTAGCCGTGAGGAAAAGGATAGGTAGGTCTTCCTGTACTTTTTTGATCTCCTTAGCCAGCGTAAAGCCATCCTTCTTTGGCATCATGATGTCCAAGAGACAAAGGTCATATTTATCTTTCTTAAACTTGTTCCAGCCCTCTTCTCCATCTCTGCAAAGGGTAGGCTCATAGCCTTTCATTTCGAGGTATTCTTTGAGAATGTCGCCCAAGTTTGGATCATCTTCTACGACTAATAGTTTGGCTTTGCTCATTGCTTTTTGGGTAGGTTAATGGTGAAGGTACTTCCTTTACCGGGCTCTGACTGCACGTAGATTCCGCCCTTGTGGGCTTCCAGCATGGTTTTGACGTAGGATAGTCCCAGGCCAAAGCCTTTGACATCGTGCACATTTCCGGTAGGTACTCGATAAAATTTATCAAAAATCTTCTTTACGGCCTCCTTGCTCATCCCGATTCCTTGATCTTGAATCGTGACGATTACCTGATCCTGATCATCTTTGGCAACCACTTTGATCTTTGGGCTTTCTTTGGAATACTTATTTGCGTTATCCAGTAGATTGTTGAAAATGTGGGTTAAATGAAAAGCATCTCCTTCTATTTCCGGATTTTTCAGAAGGTTTTGGAATTCGATTTTACCACCCTTGCTTTCGACTTGGAGGCTGATGTGCTCTACGGTAGATTCCAGAAGCTCTGCCAAATGAATGGTTTCAAGTTTGAGTTTGAAATCATTCTTATCCAATGCTGCTGCCTGTAGTACTTTCTCGACTTGGGATACCAACCGCTTGTTTTCGTCCTTAATGATGCCCAAATACCTTGCTCGAAACTTGTCCTGATTGCTGAGCTCCGGATCTTGTAGAGCCTCTACGGCGAGACTTACCGTGGCCAAAGGTGTCTTGAACTCATGAGTCATGTTATTGATAAAGTCATTTTTAATGTCAGAAAGGGCCTTCTGACGGATAATGACCTTAATCGCATAGACAAAGCAAAAGATAATGACTAGGATGAAAACAATCGAACTGGAAATCGGAAGCCAAACCTGTCTAAATACATGGCTCCCTTTTTCAGGAAAATAGACATAAAGAAAATTTTCCTTCCCGAGAATGTCATTTGGAAAGAGTTTGGATTGTACACCTTGATTTTTGATGAGCAAAGGATCTGTTATCGTTCCCACTCCAACCAACTGACCTTCGTCATTTTGTATAGCGAGCTCAAAGGCTTCGATAATTCCTTTCTCCTTGAGCTGGTTTTTGAGCATTCTTCTCACTTCGGCGGTGTCCAGCCTATTCAGGATTTCTTTTTGCCCTTCTGCAAGCTCATTGATCGCTTGGTTGACCAGATCGATTTTGATATTGGTCTTTCGGATTTTATCAATAGCATCTGACGAAAGATTGATTTCTGCACTGATTTGGGGAACAAACCCAGTGTATGCCCGAGAGTTTGCAGCCGGATTCTTATTGAGGTATTCCAACTGCCGTTCTTTCTCCTGCAGGAGAATCTGCATTTCATCCGGAGTAAACATGCTCGACGCCATTTCCGGGGTCATGTAGGCAAAGAAATTTTCCAGCTCCGAAAAAACGGATACATCCAAACCTCTCGATTGTAGGATCCTTCGGAAAGTATTACTCACTTGAGGCATAGGAGCAATCAGCATGGTATCTACTAGAGAAGGCCTCGTATACGTGGGTCTGGTTTTGATCTGAATTACATCGATGGGATCGATTTTTTTAAAGACAGCCTCTTTTAGAATAGGGTCTTCGATAAGTTTATTCAAAAGCGCGTCCGAAGTTTCTCCCTTTTCGAGATCACTTACAGTCCTAGATAGCGCCTGAAGTACATTTTGGTCAAATCGTTCCTGATTGATCCGGATGGCATTTCTTACCCAATAGTATTGGAACCCCATCAAGCCAAAGCTTGCGAGGGACATTAAAACGATGATTAAGGTAATATTGCCTTTAGACATGGCACAAATTTAACTTTCTAACTAGGCTACTCTTTGGAGTTAACATGTTTTAACGGCTTATTGAAATTAGTTCTTTCAGAAAAAGATTTCTGGTTGTATCCTCGCATATTGAATTTGAACGGTTTCTTAATTGCTACATCCAAAAAAAAGGGAGGCGATAGCCTTCCTTTTTTATTATTGGGTATTTTTGTCCCTCTAATCTTAAACCTACTATCCCGTGCCTAATCCCACGCACATTCAAGGAGTTGCTTTTTCCAGCTTAGCGGAAGAATTTGGAACCCCGCTTTACATTTACGACGGCGCCAAAATAGTCTCTCAGGTCAAGACTCTACAAGAGGCTTTTGCTGCAGTTCCGCTCAAAATCAAGTATGCGACCAAGGCACTTTCGAATATCAATGTACTCAAGCTGATCCGAAAAGCAGGTGCAGGAATAGATGCCGTGTCCATCGAAGAGGCCAGATTGGGGATGCTAGTAGGATTTGAAGCAAGTGAAATCATGTACACGCCAAGTGGGGTAGATTTTTCAGAAATCCAGGAAGCCGTGGACTTAGGCATCATGATCAATCTGGATAGTCTGCCATTGATGGAGCGGTTTGGGCAAACCTACGGAGGGACTTTGGAGGCATGCATCCGCATCAACCCGCACATCATGGCCGGTGGAAATCTAAAAATATCTGTAGGCCACAAGGAAAGTAAGTTTGGTATATCTATCGAGCAGCTACCTGAGATTTTGCAGCTGGTTGAAAAATACCGGTTGAATATCGTTGGGCTCCATATTCATACGGGTTCAGACATCTTGGATGCAGAGGTATTTCTACGTGGTGGAAATGTGCTATTCGAAGCAGCGATGCAATTTCCCAACCTGAAATTTCTAGATTTTGGAGGGGGATTTAAGGTAGCGTATAAACCACAGGATGTAGCCACGGATGTGATGGAGGTTGGGAAAGCTGTCGGTGCAGCCTTCCAGGAGTTTTGCAAAAAATACGGGCGTCAATTAGAGCTTTGGCTGGAGCCTGGTAAATTCTTGGTGAGTGAGGCAGGGTTTCTATTAGTAAAATCCACAGTTGTCAAACCAACCCCATCGGTCACTTTTGTAGGGGTGGATTCCGGCCTCAATCACCTCATCCGTCCGATGATGTATGATGCGTATCATAGCGTCTATAACCTGAGTAATCCCGAAGGGAAAAAAGAAAAGTACAATGTAGTCGGCTATATCTGTGAAACGGATACGATTGCCTCCCATCGTGAATTGAACGAAGTGAAGGAGGGGGATCTCTTAGTCATAAAAAATGCCGGAGCCTATGGATACAGCATGTCTTCCAATTATAATTCAAGACTTAGACCGGCTGAAGTCCTAATTTGGGAAGGTAAAGCACGACTTATTCGAAGACGCGAAGAATTTGAAGATTTGATCAGGCATCAAGAAATACATGAATTTTAATCGAAGGCACCTCAAAAGGGTGCCTTTGGTATAATTATTGAGTTTGGGTCAACGTTCTGATGGTTTTTAGAAAAACTTTTGGAAAAAATATGTGGATTGCTCGCCCCAATCACAAGCCCTGGTAGTATCAAATCCATTTATTAGTAAAAGTCAATAATGGTATAAAGACCTGATTGGTAACTTTGTATCTACTGTTGGTTAGGTTATGCTGAGGAAATTTTATTGGACACTACTACTTACCTTGTGGCTTTTGGGATCTAACATCCTATCAGCTCAGGATGTCCAATACTCCCAGTTTTATGCTGCTCCTTTGTATTTAAATCCTGCACTAACTGGAGCAAGTGAACTCACCAGAGTGGGAATTAATTATAGAAATCAATGGCCAGGGCTGGATCATAGCTTTAATTCGTATTCCGCATACATTGACCATTATATTTTTGATTACAATAGTGGAGTTGGTTTAATTTTTAATGGAAATCAAGAGACACTTGCCAACCTGTCGACGAACGAAGTCGGATTAAGCTATTCTTACCGACTGAAACTTTCCGAGAAGTTTTACTTCCGTCTTGGTGCTCAAGCTAGCTACATGCAACGTGACGCCTTTTTCTCTGACCTCGTGTTTGGATCCATGATCGATATCGTAAACGGAACTGTGGGAGGGATTACGGATGAACTTAACGGAATACCTCTTGATAGTCGCCACAGTTTTGTGACTTATGCGGTTGGGGGAATGATTTACAATGATAAGTTTTGGTTGGGAGGCTCAGCTCATCATCTAAATGAGCCTAATGTTTCCTTTATAAACGACAGGACGAATGTACTTCCGATGAAAGTTTCGCTTCAAGGTGGATATAAAGTTAATCTAAGCCCCGGAGGCAGGGATTATTTTACTCATTCCTATCAAGAAAGATCCCTTTCATTCGCGTTTAACTACAAGCAGCAAGATCCTTTTAATCAATTGGACTTAGGAGCTCAGCTTTATCTACACCCTTTGGTATTGGGTATGTGGTATAGAGGTTTGCCTACCAAAAATAACCTACCAAACAATGAAGCGGTAATTGGCCTAGTGGGTGTCTCATTGGAATCCGGATTAGACATCGGCTATTCCTATGACTTTACAGTTTCAAAACTCAACCAAAGAAACAGCGGTGGAGCGCATGAGATATCTATTCGCTATACTTTTCTATGGGGAGATCCTAGATCAAGAAACCAGCGCTCTAGAGTAATACCATGCTTTAGATATTGATTTCTGAATTTAGAGGATAGGGTGCCAAAAAATTTTATTCTCACTGAAAATCAGCCTTTTTTCATTTCATATCTCGAAAAAGGTAAAAGCTAGACAGGTTTTTTGATTATATGATATTTTTCAGAATAATTTAATTTTTCCAAGAAGTCAGTTCGTTTACAACTCCCTGTCAAATACTTGCATTATTAAATTTTTAACCTCTATTTTCTTCAAAGAGGGTAAAACTAGGAAAGACTCTTTGTTGTATTTCGCTTACAAAAATTGAGATGTAAAAATTTCAAAAGCAAAAAAAACTATTTGTAATGCGCAAATAAACATTCAAAATGCAGACCTTTAGGAAGGGTTTCAAATTATGAAAGTAAGATTCAAATATTGGCAGGTAGTTTTTTTGATGGCGACAATAGTCTCCTTCTTGCAGCAAGCTGCATTTGCCCAATCTGCTTTCAAATTTCCTTCATTTAAAAATGAGAGGATTCAATCCATGGATGAAATATGGGTTCAGGTCAGCGGTAAGCTTGCCTTATGTTCCCATAGCGAACGAGGAAGCATCAATTTGACAGTAGGTGGAGGAAAGCCTCCTTATACCTTTAAGTGGAATACAAACGAGTCAGTACAAAACCGAACCAATCTTAATGCCGGAACTTACACAGTTTGGATTACAGATTCTGAAGGACGGGTACATCAAGAGCGAATTGTCATTCAGCCGCCATTTCCTCTAGTACTTAATCCTGTAGTGAAGAAAGATGCTACTTGTGGTTCGGGAAATGATGGATACGCAAAAATCAGTGTCAAAATCGGAAGAAACGATTATGATCCTGCAAAACCTCCTTACCAAATCTCTTGGAGTAATGGACTAAAGGATGTTTGGGAGGCCAACAACCTGGCTCCAGGAACCTACGTGGTAAAAGTTGCTGATAAATTTAACTGTGAGACCAGTATTTCATTTGAGATAAAGGCCGGTACTGCGGGTATGAGTGTGGCAGAGTCTATTCAAAATGTGGCTTGTGCATCGCCAACTAGTGGAAGAATCAACCTGTCCGTTCAAGGTGGAGATGCACCATACACTTACCTATGGAGTAATGGATCTACTTCAAAAGATCTTATTGGAGTTTCTGCAGGGATTTACCAAGTATTGGTTAAAGATTCCAAAGGCTGTTCTTTCCAAGGGTCTTATACTATATCATCTCCAAGCACCATCCAAATTGGAGAAACCTTGACCATGCCTTCCTGCGGTTCCATTGCCAACGGACAGATCAAATTGAATATTACCGGAGGAACCACTCCTTATTCTTATCTATGGAGCAACGGTAGCACTCAGAATCAACTTCAAAACTTGTCGCCAGGCACATACTCGGTGAAAGTAACGGATGCTTCTGGGTGTAGTGTAGAAAAACAATATGTCCTCAGCAATCTATCTACGCTCACTTTGGCTTCTTTTCAGAAGCAAGACGTCACCTGCTTTGGTGACAACCGTGGCAGGATCGACCTGAATATTACTGGCGCAAGTGGAGCCATACAGGCTGCTTGGTCGGATGGATCTACTTCTATCAACAGGACCAACCTTTCCCCAGGTTCTTATACTGTCATCTTAAAAGACCAGTACTGCGAGATCAGCAGTAGTTTCCAGATCCTTGGCCCTTCAGAGGCTTTAAGTGCGACAGGATCTCCTCAAAATCCTTCTTGCTCAGGAAATGATGGCAAAATCACCCTGAATCCAAAAGGAGGTACTGCTCCTTATACATTCAAGTGGAGCAATGGATCTGTAACTAAAGACCTCAGTGAATTGGGACAAGGTAAGTACACTGTGGATATCACTGATAAAAACGGATGTAGTTTCCAAACCTCATTTGACTTGGTTTCTCCGATGCCTATCACTATCGAAGAGACTTTGAAGGACCCATCATGTGCAGGAAATTCTGACGGGACCATTTCGCTAAAAATCTCAGGAGGCAATACACCCTACTCATATCTATGGAGTAACGGGTCTACTCAGCCTTCCCTTCAAAATTTGGCAGCAGGCACTTATAAAGTCAAAATTACCGATGCAACCGGCTGCTCCATAGAAAAAGAGTTCGCTGTTAAAAATCTTTCCACTCTTGCTTTAGCTTCTTTCCAAAAACAGGATGTCACCTGCTTCGGAATCAACTCAGGAAAGATCGATCTTACCCTATCAGGAGCAACTGGGACTATTCAAGTCAAATGGTCTGATGGGTCCACTGCTGTTACTAGAAGTAATCTGGCTCCAGGCACATATTCTGTAAGTATTAAAGACCAGCACTGCGAAATCAACTCCAATTTCCAGATCTCTGGTCCTCAAGAAGCGTTAAGTGCAGTTGCCATCCCTGTCAACCCATCCTGCTCTGGAAATGATGGCAAAATCACCTTAACCCCTAAAGGAGGAACTGCACCTTATACCTATAAGTGGAGTAATGGCTCAGTATCTAAAGACTTGAATGGTCTTGGTCAAGGAAAATTTACCGTGGACATTACCGATAAAAATGGCTGTTCATTCCGTACCTCGGTTGACCTTGTATCTCCTTTACCGATCACCATCGAAGAGACTTTAAAAGATCCATCTTGCGCAGGAACTCCTGATGGAGCTATTTCTCTAAAAATTTCAGGCGGCAATACCCCATATTCCTACCTATGGAGCAATGGATCCACACAATCTTCTTTGCAAAATATTGCAGCAGGTACTTATAAAGTCAAAATTACCGATGCCACTGGATGTTCTGTAGAAAAGGAATATTCCGTAAAAAATCAATCCCAATTGACTGTGTCAATTTTGAGGGTAGATCCGGTAAGTTGTGGTGGAGGAAATGACGGTAGGATCGTACTCGCTGTGGCAGGAGGAAAAGGATTGGTAAAGGTCAAATGGGAGGATGGTTTTACTGGTTTGGAAAGAACTAATCTCAAATCAGGCACTTATAAAGTGCAAGTATCTGATGAAAGCAATTGTGGAATTTCGAAAGAAGTAAAAGTTGAAGAAGCCAATCCGCTTCAGGCAAGAATAGAAAATGCCATAGAAATGGATTGTGACTTAGGTCAGCTCAAAGGAAGAGCTTGGGTGGCAATCTCAGGAGGGAAAGCTCCATATGTCATCAAATGGGAAAATGGCAATCAAACCAGCAATGAAATCCAGTTTAACCAGAGTGGGATACTCAAAGTAACTGTAAAAGATGCTTTAGGATGCCAAACTGAAGTAGAAGCTAAAGTCACTTTCCCTGACTACAATTACCAAGGTGGAGCCAGGTTAAATTTTGAATTCCGTAAACTCAACTTCAGCAGTGAGCCCGAAGTGACCATTGAAGAGCAAATCATTTTTGAAAGCGAAATATCTCCTGAATTTATTTCTTGGGAATGGGATTTTGGTGATGGAAATAAATCTCAGGAGAGAAATCCAGTGCATGTTTACAAAACCGCAGGTACTTTCGAAGTCAAGCTAACCGGAATGGATATTTATGGTTGTTCGCTTAAGGAACTGAGTAAAGTGGTTGTGACTCAACCCGAGGAAATGATGGTTATTCCAAATGCCTTTTCTCCAAATGGGGACAACCTGAATGACTGCTTTATTCCGAAAATGAAAGGAGTCAAGGAATTCACTTTACAAGTGTTTAACATCTGGGGAGAAAAACTTTACGCAGGTTCGGGGCTGGAAATCACCGGTTGGGATGGTACCTACAAAGGTCAGATGGTCCCTGGAGGCAATTACATCTATCGAATAGATTATGTGAATTGGGAAGGAATCAAAAAATCTGCATCCGGCTCAATCTCTTTGATCAGATAATCAATATCCTATTACTTGATAAGTCATTATAATGCCAGTCCTCAGACTGGCATTTTTTTATATCCAATATTCTGCTTTTGAAAATATATAATCTATTTTTTACATACATATTTTATTTATAAGATTCATATTCACAAATGTATCTGCCTTAAAATACAGAACATATATGTGACACAAGTCACATATATAACTTCACCAAATACCTGTAATGCGAATGATTTTGATTCTCGCAGATCAAGGGGGTGACTGTTGATTTTTAATTGATTTTCGAGCAATAAAGGAGAAATTCAATCTCAAAAAGGCCTTTCTTTTCATTTTTTAACGGCTTTTTAAATTTTGACCTTGAATTTTACATACAAGAAAAATACCCATGTAAACCAATATATGTATATAACATACATTAATTTAAAATTGCTTTGATGTGTATATAAAGTGCATTCAAAAACACTATATACAATTAGGATATATTATCTATAAACTTCTATATTTCATTATAACATAAAAGATAAAGCAACATCAAATAAGCAATAACAAAAAGCAAAAAAAAGATTCTGAAAACCTAACCAACAAAAAAAAGAGAATCAAAAGCAAATAAATAAACACGAAACACCAACCAAAACCCCGACCTAAAATGAACTCACTTAACGCCATCGGAAAAAGCCTCAAAGCCCTCGCAAGAGTGAGCAAGGCTCTTGCTTTGGCAGGGGTTGTTCTTTCATCTTTCAACGCCGCCTTAGCTCAGGATATTCAGTACTCACAGTTCTACGCGAATCCAATCTACTTGAACCCTGCTTTTGCAGGAAGTTCTGAAATGAGCAGAATGGGTGTCAACTACAGAAACCAGTGGCCTGGTCTAGACCAATCCATCAACTCTTACTCTGCTAGTTTCGATTCTTACCTTTTCAATATCAATTCTGGTGTAGGCTTGATCGTTAACAGATCTCAGCAAAGCCAAGCTAACCTTAGTATCTCCGAAATCGGAGCAGCTTACTCATACCGAGCTCGTCTTGGTTTCAGATCTTTCCTTAGAGTGGGTGGACAAGTTTCCTACATCGACCGTGACGCTTACTTTGGCAACTTGGTTTTCGGTAGCCAAATCGACGACATGAGCGGTAGCATCTCTGATTTCTCAGGTGAAAAACTTGGGGCTGATTTCAGACATCAATTTGTAGACTACTCTGCTGGTCTTCTTTTCAACAACGAATCAGTTTGGTTCGGACTTTCTGCTCACCACTTGAGCCAACCCAACATCTCTTTCTTGGACGGTCAGATGAGCCAGCTTCCTTTGAAAGTCTCTGCTCACGGTGGTGTGAAATTCGACCTTTCAAACGGTTACTCCAGAAACTTCATGAACAACAAAGTGGGATCCAAAGAACTGGTACTTGCCTTCAACTACAAGAATCAGGAGCCATTCCAACAACTTGACCTTGGAGCTCAGCTAAACATCCAACCCCTAGTGATCGGTCTCTGGTACAGAGGTATTCCAGTAGTAGGCAGCGAAAACGTCCAACATGAATCTTTGATCGGTTTGGTTGGAATCTCCTTAGGAAACGGTCTGGATGTTGGATACAGCTACGACTACAACGTCTCCAACCTCGGTAATGCCAACAGCGCCGGTGCTCACGAGATCTCCATCAGATATTCCTTACTTGCAGGTTCTCAGCAAGGTGCAGGCAGAAAGTCTTCCATGCCTTGCTTCAAATACTAAGACGCTAAACAATCACCCCCAAATAGGGCTTTACTTCGGTAAAGTCCTTTTTTTATGCCCAAAACTTTACGTTTGATTCTTGGAGATCAGCTGAATCTATCTCATTCATGGTTTGAAAAAACTGACGATTCCGCGACTTATTTGATGATGGAGATGCGTCAGGAAACAGACTATGTAACGCATCACATCCAAAAAGTAGTCGGCTTTTTCTTGGCCATGCGCAATTTCGCCCAGACCTTGCGGGAAAAGGGCCATCAAATTCTTTATTTTTCCCTAGATCATCCTGAAAATCGACAAAACCTCAAAGATCAACTTGGACACCTGATCCAAAAGGAAGGATTCACTCGATTTGAATATCAATTGCCTGACGAATATCGATTGGATCAGATTCTTAAAGAAGTCTGTGGAGGCCTACCTATTCCATCATCAGCTGTTGACACCGAGCATTTTTTGACTTCCAGAGAATTTTTGAAGGATTTTTTCAAAGGAAAAAAAACCTACCTCATGGAGACTTTTTATCGGGAAATGCGCAGGAAATACGACATCCTGATGGATGGAAAAGAGCCACTAACCGGACAGTGGAACTATGACCACGATAACAGACAGGCGCTTAGAGACAAGAAACTACTGAGAAAGCCCTTGCTTCATCCCAAAAACGTTCGAGAAATTGCTGAGACGATCGAAAAGACTGGAGTAAAAACCATCGGAACTATCGATCCGGAGCAATTCTCGTGGCCCGTGTCGAGAGAGGAAAGTTTGGAGATTTTGGAGCATTTCTGCGAGCAATTACTTCCCAATTTCGGGGCCTACCAAGATGCACTCACTACTTGGGATCCTTACCTTTTCCATTCCCGATTGAGCTTCTCCCTCAATACAAAAATGATTTCTCCACTAGAGGTGGTCCAATCAGTTGAAAAACATTGGTATGTTCATCAGGACCAGGTTTCGATTGCTCAAGTGGAGGGTTTTATCCGACAGATCATCGGCTGGAGGGAATACATGCGCGGGATTTATTGGGCCAAGATGCCTGAGTTTGCTGAGCTCAATTTCTTTGGTCACGAGCGGAAGCTGCCGGATTGGTTTTGGACAGGAAATACCAAGATGAACTGCCTGAAAGAATCCATCGGACAATCCTTGGACCTAGCCTATGCCCATCACATTCAGCGCTTGATGGTGACGGGAAATTTTGCACTGTTAGCTGGAATACATCCCGATGAAGTGGATAAATGGTACCTCGGTATCTACATCGATGCCATTGAATGGGTAGAAATCACCAATACCCGTGGCATGAGCCAATTTGCCGATGGTGGTATCGTAGGTACAAAGCCCTACGTCTCTTCTGCCAACTACATCAAAAAACAAGGTAATTACTGCGATCATTGCGCCTATGACTCGGCTAAGAAAACCGGTCAGGGATCCTGTCCATTCAATAGCCTATATTGGCATTTTTATGCCCGAAATCGGGAAAAACTGGAGAAAAATCCTCGCATCGGTATGATGTACCGTACTTGGGACAAAATGAGCAATCCACAAGAAGTGATGGATCAGGCGGAAAATTACCTGAAAAATCTAGAAGCCCTCTAAATGCAAAAAACCACCCCGAAAGGTGGTTTTTGCTTTGGTTCATTAAAGGTTAATCTCCAATCCACTCGGCCACAAACAAGTTAGTGTCCCTGGTACCGCCATTGTTTCGGTTGGAGGCGAAAACCAAGTATTTGCCATCATTGGAGAAAACAGGAAATGCATCGAATGTCCCATCGTGGGTGATTCGAGTGAGGCCGGTGCCGTCCAGATTAATCATAAACAGGTTGAAAGGAAATCCTCGCTCAGTCTGGTGATTGGATGCGAAAATCAGCTTGTTGCCAGAAGGATGGAAAAAGGGTGCCCAGTTGGCTTTGCCAAGGCTGGTGATTTTTCGGATGTCTGTGCCGTCCGCATTGGCCACGTATAGCTCCATCTCTGTCGGCTTCACCAAACCTTCTTTAAGTAAGTCTTGGTATTCTTTGATCTCTTCCTCAGTCTGAGGACGTGATGCCCTCCAGACAAGCTTGCTTCCGTCAGGGGAGAAAAATGCCCCTCCGTCATAGCCCAAATCTGAAGTGATTTGCTTCACATCTGTACCATCGATATTCATGGTGAAAAGCTCCAAATCTCCTGTTCTCATCGAAGTGAAAACGATCCGGTCACCCTTTGGTGAAACAGTTGCCTCGGCATCGTAACCAGGTTCCTTGGTCAACTGAGAAAGTATAGTACCATTTAAGTCGGCTGTGAAAATGTCAAAGCTGTCATAAATGGGCCACACGTATTTGCCATCCGACCTTCGCTCGGGAACAGGAGGACAAGCTGGGTCTACCAAGTGCGTGGAAGCGTAGACGATGGTTTGATCTCCGGGTAGAAAATAGGAACAGGTGGTCCTTCCCAATCCTGTGCTGAGTCGCTTTGGCTTATTAGTTGAAAGGTCATCTTCTCTCCAATTCAGATAAAACATCTGATCACAGGAATTGTCCCATCCGGCAAAGTCTGATTGAAAGACCAGCAAAGAGTCGTTGAAGGACCAATAGGCTTCGGCGTTATTTCCCCCAAACGTGAGCTGCTTGATGTTTTTGAGGTATTTCATCTCTTCAGGATGAAGGAGAAGCGAATCTGTGGCAGATCTGACATCAGGTTCCGTAGCTGTTTCTGTTTTTGGGGCACAGGCTACAGTCAGGAGAGCTAGCGAATAAAGGAGTTTCTTCATTTTTAGGCTTGATAATAAAAGAATTGCAGGCCCAAGATACCAATTATTATCTTTGGACTAAATCGACAAAACTCATGAAGCATTTTCTTTTCAAATCCAGTTACATCATAGCTTCCTTACTGTTTATAACCTCTTGTGATGGACCGCCAACAGACGAAAAGCTCTTGACCACCTTACAGGAAGATGTCGTTTTCCTTGCCGCAGATGATTTGGGAGGAAGGGCTATTGGCACAGAAGGAGAGCAAAAAGCCGCTGAGTACCTGGCCAAAGAATTTGAAAAACTCGGTCTACAGCCTAAAGGAACAGAAGGGTTTTTCCAATCCTTTACTGTATCCAAACCATCCAATCCCCATGAAGAGGCTGTAATCGGCACAGATGGAGAAGGAATTACAGGGCGGAATGTGGTCGCCTTTTTGGATAAAAAAGCGGATAAAACCATCGTGATCGGAGCACACTTTGATCACTTGGGAATGGGCGGACAAGGCTCACTACACCGCGGAGATTCCGCTATTCACAACGGCGCGGATGACAATGCCTCCGGAACGGCTGCGCTTTTGGCTTTGGCTGAAATTCTGAAGTACGAAGAGCTGAAAAACAACATTCTCTTTATTGCTTTTTCAGGGGAAGAAAATGGCCTTTGGGGATCCAATTATTTTGTTAAAAACCCAACCATCGATCTCAAAACAGTCAACTACATGATCAATATGGACATGGTAGGAAGGCTGAATGAGGAAAAATCTTTGGCGATCAATGGGGTAGGAACCAGCCCGAGCTTTGTCCCTGTGTTTGATCAAATTAACACCGACAGCCTGAAGCTAGTTACCTCTGAATCTGGTGTGGGTCCTTCCGATCACACGTCGTTTTACCTACAGGATTTGCCGGTATTACACTTCTTCACCGGTCAGCATGAAGACTATCACAAGCCAAGCGACGACTCGGACAAAATCAACTATGAAGGGTTAGTGAAAGTCGTCCGTTACATTTCCCGGGTGGTGACTGCGCTAGACAATGAACCCAAACTTGCCTTTACCAAGACCAAAGACTCCAGCGATTCTCCTCGTTTCACTGTGTCGATGGGTGTTGTGCCTGACTATATGTTCGATGGAAAAGGCATGCGGGTAGACGGGGTATCCGAAGGCAAACCTGCCCAAGCTGCAGGACTTCAAAAAGGTGACGTGGTCGTTCAGCTCGGCGACTCAACGGTCTATGATATGATGAGCTACATGCGCGCCTTGAGTGCTTTCCAAAAAGGAGACTCTACCAAAGTGGTAATCGAAAGAGGCGGTCAGAAAGTGGAAGCGGTAGTGAGGTTTTGATTTGAGAGTTAAGAAACTCCTATTCTCCTACAATAGAATGCGCCTCTGGGAAGTCTCAGAGGCGTTTTTATCTTTAATGGAAATTTTGCCCCGCCCCTATTTTATCTTCGCCTTCAAAAGTAAAATAACAGAAATCTTATTTTACTTTTTTTCAATCAGTGCTCAAAGGCTTTCAAATAGTCTGCAAAGACAAAAACACGATTTCGGGAATGTCCTGTCTGTTCTTTTAGGATTCCTTTTTCTACGAAAAGAAGCACCAAGTCATTGGCAGCTTTGAAGCTCAAACCGGTCATCTGAGCTGCTTTCTCCACAGAAATTGTTGGTTCTTGGAAAAGACCATGTAGGAGTTTTTTGCCAACAACACTTCGCCTCCCAAATTCTTCCTCAATTTGATCTTCAAGGGTTTTCTTCAGATCTAGAACCGAAGACAAGGTCGAAGCACCGATACTTGCCGTTTCTTCGATCCCTTCCAGGAAATAGCAAATCCATTGCTCGAGAGCATTTTTACTTCGGACAGCGGAAAGCTGATCATAGTATAGGCTGCGGTTTTTTTCAAAAAACATGGAAAGATAAAGCAGCGGTTTGTCCAAAATTCCCTCACTGACCAAATACAGCGTGATCAATAATCGTCCTACCCGACCATTTCCGTCAAGGAAAGGGTGGATCGTCTCAAATTGATAGTGCGCTAAGGCAATCCGAATCAGACTGGGAACAAAGATTTCTTGGTTGTGGAGAAACTGCTCCAAGTCACTCATCAGGTCAGGGACCAACTCGTGGCTGGGCGGGACAAATACCGCTGTGGAAAGAGAATTTCCACCTATCCAGTTTTGACTCTGACGAAATGAACCCGGTTGCTTGTTTTCTCCCCGCACACCCTGCATAAGCTGCTGATGCGTATTGCGAAGGAGTCGGGAGGAAAGTGGCAGCGTATTCAACTCAGAAATCGCTGAATTAAGCGCTTGGATATAGTTATTCACCTCCTGCCAATCGTCCCGCCGCTCAGGATCAATGCTTTCTATCGGTAGCAAAGCTTCGTCAATCCGTGTCTGTGTGCCTTCGATTTTACTGGAAATAACGGCCTCTTTGGCTACATGGAGCTGAATGAATAGATCGATATTGGGCACCATTCGTGCAAATGAGTTCAACTCACCCAACCTGATGGAAGCTCGCTCCAAAAGCCGATTGATCTTGGGGCTGGCCCATATCCACTCCTGATTGACCTTTTCGGGGACAAAATACCGATACTGGTATCCGGGAATATAACGGCCAGAAACAAAATCTTCGATCCGAATCATAAACCAAAGATCATTATTTTACTTTTATTAACAAAAGTAAAATAAAGAAAATCTTATTTTACTTTCTTCTGAGTAGGATAATTAGGCGTCTGATTTCCCCTGATTCTTATTTGAAAGGATTCGCCTTCACTCCCTCAAAAGTCATCTTGATCGGCTTGATCGTTCCGTCTTCGTTAAACTCCATCACATCAATACAGGTTACCCGATGGTCTCTGCCTTCATTGGGAATTGGACGGCGGTGGTAAACCATGTACCACTCGTCAGTTCCGGGTTTTTGGATGACGGAATTGTGTCCTGCACCGGTGGCAATCGTAGTGTCTGCCTCGAGAATAGTACCGATTCGGCGGTAGGGCCCGGTAGCTTTTTCGGCCATGGCATAGGCGACTTTGTAGCTGTCATTCGTCCAGCCGCCTTCCGACCACATGAGGTAATACACACCATTTCTCAAAAACATAAATGGCCCCTCCACATAGCCTTCCGGTGTGATTTCGTGAAAAAGCTGCCCATTCTCCCAAGGTTCAAATCCTGTGAAATCAGAATTCAGCTTTCCGATATTGCAATGCCCCCAACCTCCATAGAAAAAATAGTGCGTGCCATCGGTATCCTTAAACACAAACTGATCGATGGGTTGAGCTCCATTGTGAAAATCCGATAGTAACGGCTTTCCAAGTAAATCTTTGAATGGTCCGGCAGGTGAATCTGCCACCGCGACGCCGATTCCGCCAAAATGATTGATGTCATTATTGGGATCATAGCCTGGTCGCTCCGGAGTAAGCGGGTCATTCGCAGCGAAAAAGAGGTAATATTTCCCATCTTTTTCGATCGCAGCAGGTGCCCACATCGCCTGACGGGCCCAAGTAATGGCCGAATTATCTAAGATGCGTTCGTGCTTTTCCCAGGTTACCAAGTCTTTGGAAGAAAAGGCATCAAAGTGCAACTGATCCTCAAAAGCAGCAGAAAATGTCGGATAGATCCAGTATTCATCTCCAAATACAATCCCTTCCGGATCGGCATACCAGCCTTCGAAGATAGGATTGCCGGAGAGTTTAGGCTCTTCTTTGCTTTTGGATTGAGGTGAAGTACAAGAGATGGCTATGATGAAAAGGAGAATTGAGAATCTTAAATACATGAGAAATAGGATTAGAGAATGGCTAATTTACTCTAACCAAGTACATTTTGAACACAATTAAAGGACAAACTATTCTACAGGTAACCTGTCGAAAAACTCATTAATTAAAGGCTTCATTGATTTGGTAAGGTTATCCGAATAAAAATTGAATAGGAGGCCCTGCGGTTTTTTAAGCAGTTTCATATAGCTAATCAATTGAGCTGAATGAACTGGGAGAAGTTCCTGAACAGCTTTGAGCTCAACTATGATCGTATCTTCTACAAGTAAGTCTAACTTCAATTCAGAGTCGATCAAATTTCCCTCATAGTTGATTGTAATGGGAACTTGTTGTAGTGCTTTAAAACCGTTCTTTTCTAATTCAAAAAGAAGACATTTTTCATAGACGCTTTCCAAAAGACCCGGACCAAGGGCTTAATGAACCGTTATCGCACAGCCCGTTACCAGATAGGACAGTTTGGTCACGGATGATTTGGTATTGTATTTCATATGCTTAAAAAGTATAGTTCAATTTAAAATTTTTCAACCATTAAGGAAATTGAGAGAATTAAGGGTTTCTTTTTCCATGTGGAATAGGTCACCATTCCTTCCGATTCACTATTCTTTTTCCTCTCTTCTTCATACCCTTAATTTCTAAATGGTTAAAAACCCACACTTCAGTCACGGATTTTGACACTTCAGTCTGGTTTGATTTTTTGATCGCTACCAGTGCTTCAATTTTGGTTCAACTATTAGCCAACTATGAAGCCGATCTTCTCTTTTTTGATTCTCTTCCTTTGGATCCAAAACCTTGGATTTGCCCAAACCAATCTTTTAGGAAAAGTCCTAGACGGGAAAAATCAACCCCTTCCCGGGGTCAATGTCTTCCTCAAGGGAACTTTTGACGGAGCCAGCACCGACCAAGGTGGTTCCTTTCAATTCGAAACAGCCGAAACCGGTGCCCAAATTCTGGTATTCAGCATGATGGGGTTCAAATCTCAAGAGGTGGTGGTTGAACTTTCTGGAAAAACCCTGGAAATCCCTACTCTGATTCTCAAGGAAGAATTCAATGAGCTGAATACGGTCACTATTTCTGCGGGGGCTATGGAAGCCTCGGATGAAAAAAAATCGGTCATTCTTCGCCCCCTCGACATCGTCACCACGCCATCTGCCATGGGAGATATTGTTGGTGCTTTCCAAACACTTCCCGGAACTTCCACAGTAGGGAATGATGGCAGGCTCTTCGTTCGTGGGGGAGATGCGAGTGAAGTTGGGATTTTTATCGATGGCCTTCGCGTGGGCAATGCCTATGGCACCACTGCTGGAAATGTGCCCACCCGCACCCGATTTAATCCCAACCTGTTCAAGGGAACCTTCTTCTCCACCGGCGGCTATTCCGCAGAATTTGGTCAGGCACTTTCATCTGCCTTGGCTTTGAACACTAAAGATCTGGCTAAGCGAAACCAAGGCGACCTCTCCATTATGTCAGTAGGTGGGGGCTATGCACACACCCTAGCCAATGAAAAAAGAAGCCTGACTGTCACCGGAAATCTCTTTGACCTAAAACCCTATCAAGGAATCATCAAACAAGACTTTGATTGGGAAAGAGCTCCATACGGGAGAGACTTAGAGCTAGCTGCACAACAGAAAACAGCCAAAGGTGGCCTGTGGAAAGTCCTCGCACGAACCGAGTCAGGCGGCATGAAACTTTGGCAAGCACAGCCGGGAGTCGCTGATCGGGGTATGCTGATCCATGTGAAAAACACCTACTCCTATGCACAAACCAATTGGAGAAAAGCCTATGAAAGCGGTTGGTCTCTTTTCGGAGGCGTTTCGTATTCTTCCAATAAGGATCGTCTCAACTTTGGAGGAACCGAAATAGAAAGAATAAGTCAGCTCACTCATGCCAAATGGACTGCGAGCTATGATTTTTCGGATCATTTAGCTGTGAAAAATGGAGCAGAATTCTTTCGAAATGACTACTCAGAAGCCCTGACCAAAGAAAATCTGGAACGCAATTTTGGAGATAATCAAGGCTACCTTTTCACCGAGTGGGATTGGTACATCAGCCAGAAGTTTGTCCTTCGATCTGGGCTAAGGGTGGGTTTTTCTGCCTTGGCTGATCAAAAGTGGCTAGATCCCCGAGCTTCCCTTGCCTATAAAATCTCCGAAAACGGGACACTTTCACTTGCCGCAGGACGATTCCACCAATTGCCGGAGGAGAGATTCAGGGTGTTGAACGCCAACTTGAAAAACACAGAATCCGGGCATTTGATCCTAAACTACCTCTACCAAAAAGAAGGCAAAACCTTCCGTGCTGAAGCTTTTCACAAGTCTTACGATCACTTGGTCCGATTTGAGGGAAATCCACAAAACCCACAAAGCGTTCGAAATGAAGGGGAAGGCTTTGCCCGAGGGTTTGATGTGTTCTTTCGCGACCGTGAAAGCCTGAGAAATACCGACTACTGGATCACCTACAGCTTTGTGGACAGTAACCGAAGCTATTTCCAGTACACCGGACAGGTTCAGCCTGACTTTGCACCTAAGCATAACCTGAGTGTGGTGGTCAAGCACTTTGTACCCCATCTGAAATCTCAACTTGGACTCTCTTGGTCCTTCAATGACGGCTTGACCTACACTGACCCAAATCGCCCAGGCGAAATGAATTCCAAAACCGGCTCCTTTCAAAATCTCAGCCTGAGTTGGAGCTATTTACCACGACCCAATCTGATTATTCACGGAGCCATCACCAACGTAACCGGCCACCGAAACATCTTCGGTTACCAGTTTGCACAAGCTCCAAATGAGCAAGGAAGATTTGAGTCCATGCCACTTGGCCAAGGCGCTCCACGCTTCCTGTTTCTGGGAATTTTCTTCACGATTTCTAAAGACAAAAACGCAAATAATCTAAACAACCTCTAATACTCACTACTATGAAAATTATCCTAGCTACCCTTTCACTTGTGTTTGCATTCGTCTGGAATGCCTCAGCCAATGATCCTGCCTACGAATCTGCGATGAAAAAGCAGATCCAAGCCATGAAAACCATTCAAAACCTGGAACAATCCCAATCCGTGATCAACGGATTCGTGAGAATCGCCGAGGCGAAAACCACCGAGTGGCTGCCGTATTATTACGCCGCATACTTGCAGACCATCGCTGCGTTTCGCTTTGAGGTGAATAAGGACCAATACTTTGACCAAGCCATGGAGCTGATGAGTAAAGCAGACAAGATCGCGCCAAACAATTCAGAAATCACAGTCTTGAAGGGCTTCATCATCATGGGCAAATTAGCTGTGGATCCCATGAGCAGAGGCCAAGAATTGAGCCCTTTGGCAATGCAGACGTTTGGAAAAGCGATTGCCCTGGATAAGGAAAATCCGCGAGCTACTACTATGATGGCCCAAATGGAGCAGGGAATGGCTCAATTCTTTGGGCAGGGACCCGAGAAAGCCTGCGGATTAGCACGAGTCGGATTGGAGCTTTTTGCTAAAGAAGAAGCCAAAATCAATGAAAACTATCTTCTTCCGACTTGGGGAAAAAGAGAAGCCGAGCAAGTGGCCGGCGCTTGTAAATAAAGCCCGATTTGAATAACTAAACCAACAACCTCCACCAAGAACTGACCTAGGTGGAGGTCCTTATTTTGAAACCTGAGCACTAGTACTGAGCCGGTCGAAGTATATCGAAATATCCTAAATCCTCAGCTTTTTCCTAAATTTCCCCATGACCCAAAAATCAACTCAAACAAACTGTAAGGGCGAAAAAACACTTTGGAATGACCTTAGAAATTTCCTTTTGGTCAATTTCGTAATTGCGTTCTTTTTACAAGTCTTTTTCTGCCCGATTTGCTTTTTGAGTTGGGAGGATTTGATCAGCCTCTTCCCGGATTTTATGTTTTCCTTTTGTGTTTCTATGGCCTTGAGTTATGGGGGCAGCCGTGTTCAGGAATATTGGGATCCTCGAGTTTCTTGGGTTCACGAACCAGTAAAAAGACTTGTAGTGACGGTTTCTACCTACATGATTTATGCTTTTGTGGTGAGCTTTATGATCGTTTTTGTTTATGCCTGGATAGAATGGAAATTTCCTGAAGATCAAATCCCATGGCGAGGAGTCCTCAGGTTTACCTTTACTCCTATGACCATAGCATTTGTTTTCATGGCCATTTTCACATCCCGTTCCTGGCTGATGGAATGGCGCAAATCTGCCATAGAAGCCGAGCAGCTCCGCTCCGAAAAGCTCGCCAGCCAATACCAAAGTCTAAAAGATCAGCTCAATCCACACTTTCTCTTCAATTCGCTCAATGCGCTTTCCAATCTGGTCTATGAGGATGCAGACCGATCAGTAGCTTTCATACAGAAACTGAGCAAAATCTACCGCTACGTCCTCGATGTGCAGCAGGAAGAACTGGTCGAACTCGACCGGGAGCTGGAATTTGCTCAAAACTACCTCGAGCTGCAAAAGATCCGGTTTGAAGAAAATCTTAATTTCAATATCGATTTGTCCGATTGCAAAGGCTGTTATTTACCTCCGCTCTCACTACAGCTCCTGCTGGAAAATGCCATCAAGCACAACATCGCTTCTCAGGAAAATCCCCTATTCATTTCCATTCTCCAAAAAGGAAACGAGCTTTGGGTAAGTAATTCCTTTCAGCCCAAAATCAGTCAAATTGAGCCATCCACTGGAGTTGGGTTGGAGAATATCCGATCCCGCTATCGGATTTTGAGCGAGCGAAATCCGGAGATCTTCCAGACGGAGGATGAGTTTTTGGTCAAACTTCCACTGTTGAAAGTCAACTCATGAGGATTTTACTTATCGAAGACGAAAAACCTGCTGCCGCTCGCTTGAGTAAATTGCTCTTGGCGTATTTTCCTGAGGCCGAGTTGATCGGAAATCTGGATACGGTCAGTCGTGCAGTCCGTTGGTTTGGTGAAAACCCTTCTCCAGACTTGATTTTCTGCGATATCCAGTTGGCTGATGGGATCAGCTTTGAGATTTTTGAAAAAGTAAACGTTTCGAGCCCGATAATTTTTACCACTGCTTTTGATCAGTATGCCATTCGAGCTTTTCAAGTAAATGCCATCGACTACTTACTCAAACCCATCGATCCAAAAGATCTGGAGCGGGCGGCGGAAAAATTCAGGTCTCGAGCCATTCAATCCAACTTGGATTTGAACCTGCTCAAATCCCTGATTCAATCTCAGGCCAAGTCCTTCAAAAGCAGGTTTTTGGTCCGCTTTGGAGAAAAAATCCAAAGTGTCCCGGTCGAGGAAATCGCCTTTTTCTTCAGTGAGGAGCGAGTGACTTTTCTCCAAACACATTTGGGGAAAAAGTATGTGCTCGATTCTACGCTTGAGCAGCTTGAGGCCCAAGTCGATCCTGCGGCTTTCTTTCGACTCAACAGAAAATACCTCAGCCATGTAGAAGCCATTGAGGAAGTCTTGACCTATTCTAACAGTCGATTGAAAATTAAGCTCAGCAACTGTACCGATCAGGATATATTGGTAAGTCGCGAAAAGGTGACTGACCTAAAGGATTGGCTGGATAGATAAAGTGGCGTGTAAAACAGACAGCTATCCGACTGCTTCTGCAAGGTCCCTTTTGATCAGTAAAGAAGAAGCCCTTGAATTTCACATTCAAGGGCTTTTTCAGCTCAGGTAAAGTAAGCTCAGAGAGAAACTTGTCCTGCTGATACTTTTCCAGCCAATATCAGAGCATTGTATAGATTGACAATTTTGCCGGATTTGCAGAGGTCAGCCAGTGATTTCTCTTTGCCGCCTACGGTCACTTGAATCGGTAAGGAAAGCCCGGACTCCATGATTATTCTTTTCACCTGAGGAGCGGTGAGTTGTGGATAGTATGATCGGATCATTCCGGCGATACCTGCCACTGCCGGTGCAGCCATGGAAGTGCCCCCTTGGAAATCGTACTTATTTCCGGGCATGGTGGAATAGATTTCATCGCCTGGGGCAAATACATCTACGTTTGACTTTCCGTAGTTGGAAAATGATGCGATCATTTCAGATCCATATACTGGAGAAAGGGCACCGACGGTAAGGTAATTATCGATAAGTTCGGGTGCATTTTTGCCCAAATGATCATTGGGAAAATTGGAATTTTGAAGATCATCCAAATCCAATCCATCATTGCCTGCCGCATGGACAAAAAGGACATCTTTGCTGGCTGCATATTTCAAGGATTCATACACCCACTCTGCATTTGGAGAAAATTTCTTTCCAAAACTGGCATTGATCACCTTCGCTCCATGGTCTACTGCGTAGCGGATTGCGTTGGCGATGTCCTTATCGTATTCATCTCCATCGGGCACAGCACGGATGCTCATGATTTTTACAGCTTGGGCCACGCCCTTTACACCTTTTTTATTGGTCCTGTTAGCAGCGATTATCCCCGCCACGTGTGTTCCGTGGCTTTCTTCAGGATCACGGATGTTGGGATCTCCATTTCCGTACTTACTATCCGAAAAGTCGTAAGGATTGTCTCCGACTGGCTTTCGCCCGTCAAAATCCACATTGAGGTTGTAAGAAAGCTGAGATTGGTAGTAGTTTATTCCTTCTTTCAAATCTGCAATAGCCGAAGGAATGTCCTCTCCCATGCCTAATACCTGCATCAAAATACCAACGAGTTGCTCCTCTTGGGGAGTTTGAGGATCATAGTTTTCCAAATCGGCCAAGGAGTAATATTCTTTTCCGAGCTTCTTTTGGATGTTTTGATGTGCCATACTCACAATCTGCTCGATCTGCTGTAGCTGCGGTAGGGCCGCTTTGGCTTCAGGTAGCTTCGAATCAAGCTCTTCTTTGGCCTTGTTTTGGAGTGCTTCGTCTCCGATTTTCAATCTGAGAATTCGGGTAAATTCCAGTTGCTCATGGAAGGATTCTCCCAGAAAATTGTATCCATGAATGTCATCGACAAATCCATTTCCGTCATTGTCCAAGCCGTCGGCTTTTTCACCGGGGTTGACCCATAGCACATCTTTAATATCATCATGGGCCAAGTCTATTCCGGAGTCAATTACGGCAATGATGACGGATTGGCCTTTCTTTTTCTTGATTAGTTCCTCATAGGCTCGGTTGACACTCATTCCGGGCACAGTATCCCGCAGCAGATCTAAATGGCCCCATTGTTTTGATTCACTATCGCTCAGTTCACGAGTTCTAGGGGAAGTATTTTGATAGGTGAGTGTGGGTGCTGTCAGTAGTCCTGTACTGCTGCAGCCCATCGCCAATAGGCCGATGGTAAGTCCTAGAGAGGGTTTTAGGAGGGCTTTAATCATAGTTAAATGTAAGACCTTAAGAGTGAGTTTGGCCTTCTTGGGTTGTTAAATCTGGTGAAAGGGATGTAATCGCTACAATTCTGTAAACGAGTAGCGTCAGATTAGTTGTAGATTTTCACAAATACTCCTGGGCTTGCCTCTTCGTAGTGTTCTTTAAGAGCGGGAAGTTCTTCCAGTAAGGACTTGAAACTTCCCTCTTGATCAAGGATGAAATCTGCTTTTTGCTGGGACAGCTTTCTGAAGAGTTCAGATTTCTGTTCCAGCGTTTTTTCGCTGTTCAAAAAAGTTTTAGTCAGGTGGTAGTTTAAAAATGGACCTCCCAGTGGATGATTTAAGTAGCTGCTGCAATCCTTTCCAAGAACCATTACATTACCCCTATTGGGTGATTGATCTGAAGGGGAAGGTTGGACAAAATAGGTTTTGTCCACGTCTATCCGATTGTCCCAATAAGCTAATCCTCCAAATGGTAACCCAAAAACCAATAAGACAAAACCTAATCTGGCGATGATTCCTGTTTTGAAATGAAGGAAAAACTGGGTGATCAAATAGGTAAGTCCTGGAATGAAAATGAGTAGCTGGTAGGCAGCTTGCCTTTTGACCAAAAAGAAAAACAAGCCGGAAAAAATCAGCCAAATGATAATCAATTGACGCTGCTTTTGTTGGTTGATTGTAGCTCCTCGGAAAAAGGACCCGAAGAAATATCCTGCAAAAGCGAGAATGATCGGGACTACTCCCGGAATCAGCCAACTCAGCATCGGTTGGTATTCGTATGCCTGGTAAGTGAAGATCATTGGCCATGCCTGCAATGTCTCCTGCAGACCATCATTCCAGTAGTAGAATACCAAAATGAGTAAAACAGGCAGGAAGAACCCAACCAGTGAAAGGAAAAGCTGTCTGATCGAAAATCCAGAAATCGCTAATCCGGTGAAAATGATATAGGGTAAAAAGAGAACGAAATTCAGATGAAATCCAGTCGCCAATCCTCCATAAATACCAATTAAAAGGGTGGACTCACTGGTTTCTTTTTGCAACACGGTCTGAGAAAAAAGCTGACCGAGTGCAAGCATTAGAAATGTACTGCCCAGAAGGGTCGGCGAAAGCGTAGTCATATCGAAAGAAAAATGAAAAAGTGCCGCCATGATAATTGCCGGTAGGTAGGTGTTTTCGTCAAAAACCCGATACCTGATCAAGGTATTGTTCCAGTAAATAATCTGGAAAAAGATCAGCAATCGGCCCAAAATATCGAATATCAGTTCATTGCGGCCAAACAAAAGGTGAATAGCTGAAAATACTCCTGCAGAAAGGGGCCCTGTATCATCCAATACATCTTGATACAAGTAGAACCCCTCACTGAGTCGCTCCCCTAATACCATCCAAATTAGGTTAGGCTCTGTGATAGGGAATGGAAAAAACAGCAACATGACCACAGCGATCAGTATCATATAAATTACAATTCCGATAAGGCGAAAAGGATCGTTGACTTTGAAAAAACTAAGCAAGGTGGTCGGGGGATTGACTTGGTTTGGGTCGAAATTAAAGCATGCCCAAGTATTTCGCTAAATTTGTCACACAAATACTTCACATGGAAAGCAAAAGACAACAAAAATACGCAAAACTGATCCAAAAAGAACTTGGGGATATTTTTCAAAAAGAGGCAAAGCACCTTATCGGCAGATCTTTGGTAACCATCACTAGGGTAATGGTCAGCCCCGACTTGGGATTTGCGAAGGCCTATCTCAGTTTTCTCTTGGCAGATTCCAAGGAGCTTTTTGAGCACATCAATGACCATAAAAAAGACATTCGCCATGCCTTGGCTAAGCGGATCGGAAAGTCTGTAAGAATTATTCCTGAACTGGCATTTTTTCCGGATGATTCAGCCACCTATGCTCAGCATATGGACAAGGTTATTTCTGATCTCAATATTCCTCCGGCACCCGAGGAGGACGACGAAGAGGAGGAAGATTAATTCAATCCTAATCAACCCGTGAATACCAGTTCCTTCATAGCCGGCAGGTACTTTCGCAGTAAGAAAAAGCGCAATTTTATTACTGTCCTATCCATCATCTCCATGGTGGGAGTGGCCATCAGTACCATGGCACTGGTAGCGGTCATGTCTGTGTTCAACGGACTGGAGGATCTGATCAGAAGTTTGTTTGCCAGCTTTGATGCCGAACTGAAAATTGAACCTGTCAAGGGCAAAAGCTTCGTGGTGACCGAAGAGTGGTTCAATTCCATTAGGCAAATCGATGGCGTAGGTATCCTTACCGAAGTCATTGAAGACAATGCGCTTTTGGAGTATCGGGGCAATCAGCAGGTAGTAAGGCTCAAAGGTGTTTCTGATAATTTTCTGGATCAGGATAGGTTTGCAAAAGGGTTTTTTTGGGGCGATACCACGCTGGGTACCTCCCTGCGACCCGGTGCAATTCTCGGCCGAGGAGTGGGGTTTTTTCTGTCAGTCAATTTGGGAGAAATTAATTCAGCCCTAAAAGTCTATTATCCTAAGGCTCCCCGCACGGCGGGCAGTATTGACCCCAATCAGCTTTATTCCAGTGCTCAAATTGAGCCGAGGGCATTTTTTAGTATTGAACAAAGCTTTGACAACGAGTATGTGATTGTTCCATTGGAGTTTTCCCAAAATCTGCTCAATTATGGTGACAAGCGTACTTCACTCGAGGTCAAAGTCAAAGAGGGTGCCTCCATTCTTGAAGTTCAAGCGAAGCTTATTCAGAAGTTGGGTCCTGATTTTTCAGTGAAAAATGCAGATGAGCAGCATGCAGGCTTGATCCGTACAGTCAAGTTGGAAAAACTCTTCGTCTTCCTTACCCTGACCTTTATCCTGGCCATCGCCTCGTTTAATATCTTTTTCTCCTTGAGCATGCTGGCCATTGAGAAGAAAAAAGACATTGCAATTCTAAAAGCAATGGGAGCCAAAAACAGCCTAATTCGGTCTATTTTCCTCAAACAAGGGGCAATGATCGCCTTTTCCGGAGCGCTGTTAGGATTGATTTTAGGGTTTGCCTTGGTAGGAGCTCAGGAAAAATTTGGATTGATTTCTTTGGGTATTTCCTCTGGAGTGGTAGACGCCTACCCGGTAAGGATCAACTTG
Organism: Algoriphagus aquatilis; assembly: GCF_042657405.1. Taxonomy (NCBI): domain Bacteria; kingdom Pseudomonadati; phylum Bacteroidota; class Cytophagia; order Cytophagales; family Cyclobacteriaceae; genus Algoriphagus; species Algoriphagus aquatilis. The sequence continues at coordinate 144,770 of NZ_JBHSKS010000004.1, read as the reverse complement.
CAAGACTTTCTTTGGATTAGCGTCGCGGTCGTCACCATTACGTTGCTTGCTTCCTGGAGACCTGCCTGGATTGCTTCCCAAGTAGATACGGTCAAGGAATTGTAATCAGTTTTGCCCGCAGGCTTTTTGCCAAGCGGTCTTCGCTTCTTCCATTCCCAAGTCCATTGCCTTTCTCAAATCAGGACATCCAGTTTTCCCACCCGAAATTCGCTGAAGGGTAATCCCCTTGTGATAAAACCCACTGTCATATTCGGGATCGTAAAAAGTGACCAGGGTAAAGTCCGCCAAAGCATGGTCAAATTCTCTCATTCGGTATCTGGATTGTCCTCGGTGCAGTAGGTATTCCACGTTTTGGGGATCGTGTTCTAAAGCTTTGCTGAACGCTTTTTCTGCCTCTTTGAAATTCTTTAATCCGACCCAACTGCTTCCTAGGTAAAACCACAACTGTGCATCGTCGGGCTCCATGGAAAGCGCTTGAAGAAAATCATCTTTAGCGCCAGAAGGGTCTCTGTGACTCAATCGGTAATACCCTCTTTGTTTGAAGGGTTCGGGATTTTCGGGAGCACTGGCAATGGATTGGGTAAGAGCTTCCAATGCCTCCTCATCGCTGGACTGGGTGAGAAAAGCCATCCGTTGCCGAGACAGGTAGTGATCCGGATAGAGGTCTAGGGCCTTTTCGTAATTCAGTTTTGCCTCTTCTTTTTCACCTTGCAAGGCTAGGGCCTTACCTTTTTCAGCGTAGAAATCTGGCTCATCTGCTTGGTATCGAATCGCTGAATCCAGGTAAACCACGGCTTGCTCAAATTCCTTTAGCTCGATACTGCAAAGCCCAAGGTGGAAATAGGCTTGGGCTGGATTTGGGGTCTGTGCGGTAAAGACCTGAGAAAAGCCAGCCGCAGCTGCCGACTTTCTGTAAATCACTTGGCTGGTTTCTCCCCGTGGTAATTGCAGGAACGCTTCAAAATCCTGCTTTGCCAGTTCATACAGGCTGCTTTGAAACCTTGCTCTGCCCCGCTCAAGGTATACCTCGCCATGGTCTGGGAAAAACTGAAGATAAGCGGTGTAATCGATGTCGGCTTTTTGGGGATTTTTGAATTGATTCCATATCCTTGCGCGATAGAGGTAGATTTCTCCATCATCAGGATGGTCGGAAAGCCATGAATCCAACATTCCAAATGCCTTTGGAAGATCATTTTGATCGAAAGCTTCGAGACCAATCTGCCTTCTGTCGGCTGATTTAGTAACAGCCTGTGCCATGGTCAAAAGGCTTGGGCTCATCAGAAGTAAAAAAAAGAAATACCGCATGGTTCAAGTTGTGTATTCAGCCTTACATATTCAATAGTGCCAATCTATTTTTCATTGATGAGTCCAGAAGACAACCTAAAGGCCATAGCCTATTGTATTCGGGATCCTCTGATATTCAATGGAATTACAAAAAATATTTTAACAAGATTGCTGAGAAAAAATCCCAATTGGTTTCAAAAAGGCACGTTTCTTGAAACACCATTGCAAGAACCCCACCCTGTAATCAAATGAGATTTTCTGTATTCACCGCACTGGTTGTCTTTTTCATTTTTCACCTTCCTACTTATGCACAGGATACGACGTCAGTCCAGAATTCGCTGAATTCAGGGACAATTACCAGTCAGTTTGATTACCTCTACCGAGTTTCCAATGGATTTCAGGAGTATGAAGTGGTCAAGAAAGCCAACCTGGAAAAGCTCAAAACCAATGTCCTAGATTCGGTCCGAGTCCTGAAAAAGGAAATAGCAGATCTTAAGCTAAAGCAGTCTTCGGTGGTAGATTCTTTAGCCAACTTTTCACAGATTTTGGAACAAGCCAATCAGGAAAAAGAGGCTGCAATTTTGGAGAAGGACAGCTTTTCATTTTTGGGCTTCGCGATTGAGAAAAATCTTTACTCCACCCTCATGTGGTTGCTCGTGGTAGCTTTGGCCGGTGCCATGGCCTTTTTCTCAGTTCAGTATTTCCGGAGTTTTGGTAGGGTGAGAAAGGCTCAAAAAGATCTGGAAGACGTGCAGGCTGAATTTGACCAACATCGAAAAAATGCTTTGGAACGTGAGCGAAAACTGAAAAGGGAGCTCATAGATGCCCAAATGGGTAAAAATTAAAGTACGGGCCGGAAGACAAATCCGGCATTGTTTTTTAATATTCGATCATGGAAAATCAATCGTATGATGTAGCTGTGATCGGACTGGGCGCTGTAGGAAGTGCCACTCTCTATCAACTCAGCAAAACTGGCGCGAAAGTCATTGGTCTGGATCGATTTGCTCCACCCCATACCCTGGGTTCCAGTCATGGAGAGACCAGGATTACCCGATTGGCAGTCGGAGAAGGAGAAGAATATGTGGCATTGGTAAAACGATCTCATGAAATATGGGCTGAACTTGAATCCATTACCGGAGAAATCATCCGTACCCGGACTGGTGGCTTGTTGATTGATTCGGGAGAAAATCCGTGGGCCAAGCATGGATCAGAGGGGTTTTGGGAGCGGACAGTTCGGTTTGCCACTAATCAACAAATCGAACACAGAATACCCGATTTGGAGGAGATTGCTACTTCCTTTCCTGCCTTTCAGATACCTACCTCCGGCAAAATTTACCAAGAAAAAGAAGCGGGATTTCTTAAACCTGAACTAGCCATAGAAATCCAATTGGATTTGGCCCGAAAAAACGGAGCTGAGCAGCGGAATGATTCTCCGGTGCAAGCTATCCGAGAAAAAAACGATGGCTATGAGATTATACTTCAAAATGAAACTTTGTGGGTGAAAAAAGTAGTCTTGACTGCCGGTGGCTGGATCAAGGATTTCGTCTCCAGTGAAGAGAAAAAGAAATTTAAAATTTGCAGGCAGGTATTGCATTGGTTGGAAATCGAGCCTGGTTTTACGGATTGGAAGGCTTATCCAGTGTGGATGTGGGGCTTTGGAGGAGCGCCTGAGGACTTTATTTACGGATTTCCATCCCTAGACGGGGTTTCCGTGAAAATGGCTTCTGAGTCATTTTTGGATATTGGCCATCCCGATTTAATTGACCGTGAAGTCAGTGAAGAAGAGCAGCAGGAGTTTTGGAAGACTAAAGTTCAGGGTAAAATCAAGGGTTTAAAGAATAATTTTCTCAAATCTACCGTGTGCTTTTACACCGTGACAGAAGATGCCAAATTCGTGATTGAGCCCAGCAATGGCAGGGAGGATTTTCTTTGGGTTTCAGCCTGCTCCGGACATGGCTTCAAGCATTCAGCTGCCTTGGGGGAAGTTTTGGCGAACAGAATCTTGAAATCTTCAATCCTAATTGCCCAATAGATTTGGGCTTATTTTATCTTTTAAGCGTTGAAAACCCTACTTTTGGCGACTCAAATACCCAAGTGATCAAATGGCAAAAAAACGAGGAACTGCCCTAGAGCCTGAAGAAAAGCGGAAGTTGAACAAGCAGAATCTGAACAAGCTGGGAGGCATTTTTCGTTTTCTGATGCCTTACAGGTGGGCGTTTTTCTCAGGACTCTTGTTCCTGCTTTTTTCATCTTTGACTTTACTGACCTTTCCTTTTGTAGCAGGCAAGCTGATCGATACAGCCCAGGGATCAGTATGGATCGTTAATGATGTCAATTCCATTGCACTCATTTTGATAGGTATTCTGGCAGTCCAAAGTGTGTTTTCCTTTTTTAGAGTTTGGTTATTTGCCTTGGTTTCAGAACGCTCGATGAAGGATATTCGAATGTCCCTGTATTCCAGATTGGTAAGACTCCCGATGAGTTTTTTTGACAAAAGGAGAACAGGCGAGCTCATCAGCCGAATCACTTCGGATGTCAGCCAGCTCCAAGACACCTTTTCTACCACCCTTGCAGAGCTGTTTCGTCAGGTGATTACCTTGGTGGCGGGGGTTGCTTTTTTGCTATTCAATACGCCTAAGCTGACCTTATTTATGTTGGGCACTTTTCCTGTTTTGGTGCTATTCGCGATGGTCTTTGGCCGATTTATCCGAAGACTTTCCAAAAAGACTCAAGATGAACTAGCTGCGGCTAATGTGATCGTGGAGGAGACACTTCAGTCGATCGTTACGGTCAAGTCTTTTGTAGGAGAAGCGTATGAATCCGCCCGATATGGCAACGGTTTGGGTAAAGTGGTAGGGGTAGCGTTGACGACTGCCAAATTCCGGGGAGCATTTATCTCGTTTATCATTTTCGCACTTTTTGGGGGAATAGTCGGCGTCATGTGGTATGGGGCCAGCCTTGTGGCTTCAGGCGAGATGAGCGTGGGCGAACTGGTGTCATTCGTCCTCTACACCACGTTTATTGGCGGCTCTATTGCCGGCTTAGGAGATATTTACAGTCAGGTGCAAAAAGCAATAGGCAGCTCAGAGCGTGTGTTGGAGATTTTGGAAGAGGAAGCAGAATCTGAAGCGGGAGATACCTCCCCGATTTTCAGAGGAGAAATTGAATTTGATCAAGTTCGGTTCCGATACCCAAGCCGACCTGAGGTAGAAGTACTGAAAGAGGTGTCTTTTCATGTCAAGCCCGGAGAAAAAGTCGCACTAGCGGGTCATTCAGGGGCTGGAAAATCCACCATTATCCAGCTGCTTTCACGGTTTTACGAAGTCGAGAATGGGTCTATTCGGGTGGATGATCGCGATGTCAAAGATTGGGATCTGAAATCCCTTAGAGGAAAAATAGGAATCGTGCCCCAAGAAGTATTGCTATTTGGAGGGTCGATCCGAGAAAACATCGCCTATGCCAAGCCGGATGCCAGCGAGGAAGAGATTGTGCTTTCTGCCAAAAAGGCCAATGCTTGGCAGTTTATCTCCCAGTTTCCGGAGGGATTGGACACGTTGGTTGGGGAGCGGGGAGTAAAGCTTTCCGGAGGTCAGCGTCAGCGAGTGGCCATTGCTCGGGCCATCTTGAAAGATCCTGCGATTTTGATTTTGGATGAGGCGACTTCCTCCTTGGATGCTGAGTCAGAATCCTTGGTGCAAGAAGCTTTGGATGAATTAATGAAGGGAAGGACTACACTAATCATTGCCCATCGTTTGGCGACCATCCGAAAAGTAGACCGGATCTATGTCCTGAGTGAAGGAAAAATAGTGGAGCAGGGCAGTCATACAGAGCTGCTCAAGGATACAAGTGGTTTTTATGCCAACTTGGTCAGACTTCAGTTTGCTGATTAGCCCAAGGTGTGGGCAGTCAATGACTTGGTCAGCCCCCATGCTTTTTCTTCAAGAATCTTTGCTGCTGGAAATAATTCGCCCATTTCAATTTTATCCAAGAGCCGAATTTCATCCAGATATTGCTGGGCGGCTTTGGGCTCCCAGCGCTTCAATCTACTGAGCCTTGTCTTGGTCAAAATGGAGTAGACAAGACTTTTAGGTAGAAACTGTGCAAAAGGAAGCGCATAATGAGCCTCTATTGGAAAGTACTTATAAGGTGTCTGGATAAAGTAGTGTTTCCCGACACGTTGAATTTCAGCAGCCATTTTTTGCTGGTATTCCAGGGTATACAGATGCTCGATCACTGAATTTGAAAAAACCAGGTCGAAGCTGTCTTTTTCAAAATTTCTCAAGTCTGTGGCATCACCTTGTTGAGCCAAAATGTTCGGATGGGAACTTTCCTCAAGATGGAGGTTGAGTAGGGTGATTGTCACTCCCGGATGATTTGGGACTAGGCTGTTTTTCCAAAAATAATCCGTGCCTCCTACGTCTAGGATGCGAATTTGCGTCTGATTTCCAAGGGTTTCAAAAAACAGTTTTTCAAAAGTTGCCAATCTTTTTGCTCTAAATTTTGCTCCGAGCGAATTTGGATTGTCTGAAGATGAAAAAAGTTCGTATAGGTACTGCATAGACAAAGGATAGACCTGGAGGTTAGAAATTCATCCAAAAGTAATAAGGCTTGAGAATTTCTTTCTTAATTTTAGCACGCTATCCTGTCGAAAACCATTTAAATAGCTCGGTTTTTGAAGTAAAGAAAATAGCCATCGAAGTTTTAAATTTTTATGAAGAGAAAGTTTGACGTGTATTTTCCCTGGTTGTTCACAATCAGCGACTTTTTAATCTCACTATTTTCCCTTTCGGTTGCGAATGTGGTTTTGCAGAAATTGGGGGTTTTTGAGGGAGCTGGTTTTACTGCCTTTCTTCCATTAGCGCTACTTTGGGTTTTAATTTCAGTGCTTCGAAAAGATTATAAAATCGGTCGAACCGATGAATATGATCAAACCCTTTCCAGTTTTTCAATCACCTTACTTTGGTTTTTAGGTGCTACAGCGATTTTGTGGACACCGCTTCAGTCGGGCAATTACCGCTGGATACAAATAGGTTCGCTAGGGTTGACCATGGGTACCCTGATGGGCATTTATCGGGTCTCCGTCCACATCGTATTGAAAAAGTATCGAGCCAAAGGCAACAACTATCAAAATGCGGTGATTGTAGGCAAAGGGGGTACGAGTCCAAAGTTGGCTGATGTGTTTAGAATCAGAAAGGACTTCGGGATCAATTTCCTGGGATATTTTGATGACAAGGCAGATTGCAGTCAGACCCGTGGCGGTATTCGTGAGTTTTTTGAAGAAGCACCAAATTTGGACTTGGATCTCATTTATATCCACGAAAAGCTGGAGCCAAGTCTGGTCAAGAAGGTGATCAACTTTGCTGACGAAAATTACATCAAGGTAAAAATGATCCCGGGCGGAAGTCTTCAATTGGAAAAAAACCTTTCCTTCTCGAAGTATGGAGATCTTTTTGTCATCAATGTCAATGAGATTCCCCTCGACAATCCGCTCAACAGCCTGGCTAAGCGGGTATTTGATGTAGTTTTTGCAGGGTTGGTGACGATTTTCATCTTGTCTTGGCTGATTCCTTTAGTGGGCCTATTGATCAAGCTTGAATCAAAAGGTCCCGTGTTTTTCATTCAGAAAAGAAATGGGATAAACAATCAGGTTTTCAACTGTCTGAAATTCCGGTCCATGACTCCAAATGACTATTCGGATACCCATCAGGCTAAGAAAAATGATCCTCGGGTAACTCGCATTGGAGCATTTTTGAGAAATTCTTCTCTGGATGAAATGCCACAGTTTCTCAATGTACTAATGGGAGATATGTCTATCGTAGGACCACGTCCACATACGATTCCGATGAATGAAACATTCAAGACTCAGATCGACCGCTATAATTCAAGACATAAAATCAAGCCTGGAATCACCGGGCTCGCCCAAGTAAGAGGTTATAGAGGAGAGATTGAGAATCCTTACCAGATCCGGTCAAGGGTAAGACTAGATTATTTCTATATCAACAATTGGACTTTTTTGATGGATATGGAGATTATGGTAAAGACCGTATACGAGTTGTTATTCAATAGAGAAAATGCCTATTGATTTAGAACCGTGCTGTAAATTCTGCAAATCTGATCGGTTGACAGAGTTTGTGGCTACAGAACGAATGCTTAGACTGGGAGGCAATTTTTACTATTCCGAGTGTTTGGATTGTGGTTCTCTTCAATTGAAAGACTTCATAGAAGATTTTTCCCCTTATTATCCTAAAGATTACTACTCCTTTTCTACCCTTAGAAAATCCTCCTCCTCCGTTCAGTTTCTGAAAACACTTCGAATGAAGGTTTTTCTGAGTACAGGTCTTCAAAAAATCGCTCCGCTCTATGGGTATTGGCTGAAAAAACTCAAGCCCCGATTCAAGGACAGAATAGCTGATGTAGGATGCGGAAACGGTCAGTTACTCTATGAACTCAGTGTTTCCGGTTTTAGGGACTTGCATGGGTTTGATCCATTTATTGATCGTTCGGAAGAGATATCTGAGTCCTTGAAACTCTGGAAAAAACGCATCGAAGATTCAGATCTCCTGTTTGATGTGATCATGATGCATCATTCTTTTGAGCACATGGAGGATCCACAAGCCATTTTGAGGTCTTGCTATGAGCATCTTAAACCCGGAGGGAGACTTTTGATTCGCTGTCCTGTGGCGGATGCTCAGATTTGGAAAGAAAAAAGAGCGCTTTGGGTGCAATTGGATGCCCCAAGACATCTGATCATTCCTACTGTGGCAGGAATGCGACTCGTTTCTGAGCGTGTAGGATTTAGCATAACTGAAATTGAGTTCGACTCTAGTGATTTTCAGTTTTGGGGCACTGTGCTCTATGAAAATGGAGAGCGACTGGATCATTCAAAAATCAATGCCTATCTGAGTGCAGAAGAGCGAAATGCTTTGCAAGAAAAAGCCCTCCGCTACAATAGGGAGGGCAAAGGTGATCAAGCTTGTTTTTATTTGATCAAACAAGATTAAATTTTGAAGAGGGCATCGAAAAAGCCCATGGTTTCTCCTTTTTTCTTGAATATCAGCATGGGTAGCAGCTTATTGTAGCTGATGAGTTTTTCGGCGGTGCTTCCTAAAAGAATAGCCGCTGATTTCGTCCTTCCTCTTGATCCCAGAAGAATGAGATCGGCGTCGATCTTTTTCGCAAATTCGGTAATCTGAACGGCGATGTTTCTTCCGTCATTTAGGACCATTTCACATTCCAAGTCTGTCTTTTCATGCTTGCTGACGAATCTTTTGAAATCCTTCTTCGCATTTTCTTTCATGATCTCTGAAAATTCTTCAAAGGATTTTCCGGTTTTGGAATAGCCATGAGGTACATCAAAGACGTGCATTGGGACAAGTTCTGCATTTACGTTCGTAGCGATCTGCTCTCCAAATTCATAAAACATATGGTTGTGGGAAGAAAAATCGGTCAGCATCAGGATTTTCTTAGGGAGTTTCACCATTCTCTTTTCCTGGAGTAGGAGAATCGAGCAGGGGGCTTTTTTAGCCACACCATCTGCGAGTACGCCATGACCTGGGAGATCTTCTTTTCTTCCCATGATAATCACGTCGGCATCTTTCAGCTTTGCCCAGCGTAAGAAGGTATCCAGTGGATGACTTCCTTCTTCTACGAAAACCTCCGTTTCTACCTCTGCAGGGAAAGAATGTTCTTTGAGCTTATTGTTGATGATTGCCTCAATGGATTCATCGGTGGGAGCTACGAGGTCGGGGTATTGTGAAAGGATCTCTTGTGGGATTTCCAGATTTTTGGAGACATGTACAAAGTAGCATTTTTCAATTCCGAGGAATTTTGCGAATACCGCTACTTTTTTGATCAGGATATCGTCCATTTCGGTTAGGTCTAAGCCTACCATTGCCTTGGAAAAGTACTTCATAAGGTGGGTTTTAAATCTGCTATAAGTTAAAAGATAGATTGGGTAAAGCGAATTGTTTTTTGCGATTTGAGCGCTCGAGGATGATTTTGGGTAATTTTATAGTGATGAAAATAATTCAGAAGTATTTCTTGGCTCTGATTCCGCCCGATCCCATCATTTCAAAATCTCATGAAATCAAGGAGGAAATACGGAAAAAGTTTGGGTTGAAGTATGCATTGAAATCTCCTCCTCACATCACTCTGAAAATGCCTTTTTCATATAATGAGGCAAAGGAAGATCAATTGACAGATCGACTCAGTGAGTTTTTGGTCAATCAGAAGTCCTTTTCCGTCGGCATTTCCGGAATAGGGACTTTTGGTCAGCGGGTGATTTTTCAGGGGATTAGGACCAATCCTGAATTACTTGAACTTCAGAAAAATCTCAAATCCTTTTGTAAAAGAGAGCTCCTCTTGGTAGATGAATTAAGTGACCGCAACTACCATCCACATTTGACTTTGGCTTTTAAAGATCTTAAGCCAAGCAAGTTTGATGGGGTGTTGGAGCTGGTCAAAGACTTACAATTTGATGCCGAATTTAAAGTAGATAGGATGGCTATTTTGAAAAAGAATGAGGGTAAATGGCAAATACAAAAAGAGCTGTTTTTTGGTATAAACGGGTAAATTATTGGTGATAACCTACCACTCAAGCTAAATATTCCATTTTTTATCAAAAAAAAATCTCCTTTAGAAAATTTGGTGATTCTGATTCACACTTCAAATTCATTCTTTTAGGCTAAAAATTGCTGTGTTAGTATTCAGAAGAAAAAACTGTTTTTTTTCCATCAATTAACAAATTGTTAAGGAAAGTGAATAAACAGCTGATTTTTTTTGGAGGGATAAAAATTTGAGTTTCTCCTATCTAGAATAAATCACGTTAGAAAATTAAAAACTTAAAATTATATTTTGAAGATTAGGACTTGGTATCAAAGATGTCCTGAAGGTGGGCCATATAGGCAGGTCTTCCATTTTTTATAAAATTTAAATCGATAAATAAGAAATAAAATTTGGTTTTGAGCCTGCTCTCTCATCAAGTTAGGGTTTGTTTCTCTTGCGCTTTTAGGTTGATATTGGCTTGATTAAAAGTTAAAAAGTCTAAATAATCGACCTATGAAGAAAGTTTTATTAGGTTTTGCTTTGAGTTTTCTGACCATTGTGTCAGTGCTCGCGCAAACTAAAACGATCACTGGTAGGGTTACTTCTTCCGAAGAGCCGGAGGGCGTCCCTGGTGCCAGTGTGGTTGTGAAAGGTACCACCCAAGGTACAGTGACCAATTTGGATGGAACTTATTCCATCTCAGTTCCCTCTGATGCCAGTGCATTGGTATTCAGTTTTGTGGGTTATTTGACCAAAGAGGTCAGCATCGGATCTGCTACCACCATCAATGTGCAGTTGGACCCGGATGTGAAATTGCTAAGTGAAATCGTAGTGACCGGATATGGTACTCAGGAAAGAAGAGAAATTACGGGTTCTGTAGCTTCAATCAACAACGGCTCGATCGAAAATCTCGTGGCTCCATCCTTCGATTCCCAATTGGCAGGTAGAGCGGCTGGTGTTTCCGTTACCGTTCCGAGTGGTATTTTGGGCTCCAGACCCATCATTCGTATCCGTGGAGTCAACTCACTTTCAGGGGGTGCGGATCCATTGATCGTGATCGATGGCGTACCGGTAGTGGATTCTGATCGATCCGGTGCAGTTGCCTCCAACCCATTGGCTAACATCAACCCTGCGGATATAGAATCTTATGAGGTTTTGAAGGATGGTTCTGCTACTGCGATTTACGGTTCAAGAGCCGCAAATGGGGTGATTTTGATTACGACCAAAAGAGGAAAATCTGGAAAAGCGCAAGTTAACTATAACAGCAGCTTTGGTATCAATGAAGCCGTAGCGCAGTTTGACCTGCTGAACGGGGATGAATGGGTAACAATTGCCAACGAAAAAAGAGCAAATGTAAACGCATCTCCATTGGCAAATCCTGGTGTGAACACCGATTGGCAAGATGCTGTCTTGAGATCAGGCAATACGCAGCAGCACAACCTTTCGATCTCCGGCGGTTCTGAGTCCACCAAGTATTTCTTCTCTCTCGGTTTCACCGACCAGGAGTCTGTGGTAAAAACCAATGACCTGAAGCGATATGCTTTCAGATCAAATATCGATCATTCCATCTCTAAGAAAGTAAGAATCGGAAAAAGCCTTTCTTATGCGTACACAGAGATTACGGGTCTGAACAACGGTGCAAACTCACTTTCAGGAGCGATTTACAACGCGACCAGAGCATTGCCAAATGTCCCTATCTACGATCCGGCAAATACTGCCTTCGGTGGATTCAACATTACGGCTAATGGTGCTACCACCGGTTTCGGTGCAAACCTTGCCGGTCCGGACAACAACATTCCGAACATTGCCTATGTCCTGGCAAATAACTTCTACAGAAACAGAAATCACCGAATTTTAGGTAATGCTTATGCTGAGGTTGACCTTGCAAGAGGCTTGACCGCAAGAACACAAATCGGTATCGACGTGACCTTGGCGGATGACTTTACCACCCTTAGCCCTAAGCATGGTGACGGTAGAAGCTCCAACGGTTCGGTGACGATGGCATTTAATCCGGCTACCCGATGGAACTGGCAGAATACGTTGAACTATCAGACCATTTTGGCGGAAAATCACAGCATCAATGTCACTGCAGGGGTTGAATATCAGTACACCAATTTCTACAACTTCAGTGCTTCCGGTACGGACTTCTCGGATGAGTTTTTCAGATTGAGAAACTTGATCTCCAACTCTTACAACAACCAGTTTTCTGGTGGTGGATTCCAGGAGCAGGGTTTTGACTCCTACTTCGCGAGATTCAACTATGGCTACAAAGGCAAATACTTATTGTCTTTCGCAGTAAGAAATGACGGTATCTCTCAGCTGGCTACCGAAAATAGAAGAGGTACATTCCCAGGTGGATCGATCGGATGGAGAGTTTCTGACGAATCGTTCTTCACTTCTACCTTGATCAAAGACTTGAAAGTAAGAGCATCTTACGCAGAAGTAGGAAACGTGAGCTTACCAGGCGGTTCTTTCCCTTATGCAGGTGGATTTGGTCCTGTGCAGGCTGCTGCCGGTGCAGGTATTGGATATACCAACGTGGCCAACGTGGCTTTGCAGTGGGAGACTTCCAAAAAGTTCAACGTAGGTCTTGACATGACTATCGGTAAGGTGACTGTATCTGCGGATTACTTCAAAAACAACGTAGACGGTATCGTATTGAATGCACCGACTGCTCCTTCTTTGGGTATTCCAAACAACACCATCAGCCAAAACGTGGGCGCTATGTTTAACGAGGGTGTGGAATTCCGTGCCTTGTCAAACGTCATCAACAATGGTAAATTCTCCTGGAACACTGATTTCAACTTTACCTGGATCCGCAATGAGGTGACCAACTTGGTACAGCCTCTGACCGGTACGTACAACAGAACGGAAGTAGGCGGACCTATTGCACAGCTTTACGGATTTAAGTGGGCGGGTGTCAACCCTGCCAACGGTAACGCGATGTACTTCAGCGGGGACAACATCGTGCAGCTTGTAGGAGCAGCCACTTGGAGAGCATTTGATCCTGCTAATCCATCCAATGTAGCCACAGCAGGTACAGCACCTACTCAATTCTTCTTAGGTAATACACTTCCTAAGTATCAGGGTGGCTGGTCAAACAGCTTCACTTATGGAAATTTTGATGCGGAAATCTTCATCAGATATTCTGGTGGCAACTACATCATGAACGAATCCCTAAGAGGGTTGCTTGGCCTGGGATTCTCCAACAACCACCGGGAAATCCTAAACAGATGGACGGAAAGCGGTCAGGTGACCGATGTGCCTAGACTCTATGCCGGCCGTGATGCCAACACCTGGCAGACCGCTGCTTCCAACAGCAGATTTGTAGAAAAAGGTGACTTTGTGAGAGTTCAAAACATGGTAGTCGGCTACAGAGTGCCAGCTGCTACGCTGAACAATGCATTCAACGGTGCAATCAGATCAGCAAGATTCTTTGCTCAGGTACAGAATCCTTTGATCTTCACCAAGTACTCCGGAATCGATCCTGAATCCAACCAATTCGGTGGTCAATTGAACTTCGGAATCGACTGGAACGTGGCTCCGATCATCAGAACTTGGTCTGTGGGCCTTAATGTTGGATTCTAATTTTCAATCCTAAAATCGATCAAACATGAAAACAATATTTTCAACTAAAGTAAAGTCAGTTTTGGTGGCTTTGGCAATGGTAGGCGTGACGTCTTCCTGCGAAGTGACTGATCTGCAGCCAGCGAATATTATTCCGGATGCGGAAGCTTTTGCCGATGGGAACAGGGTTAATGCAGCCGTGTTGGGTATCTATGAAGCTGCTCAGCGAGGGTTTTATCTAGGGTCAGTACAGCGAGGCTATCCGTTTGGTGCGGCTTCTGTGCAGCAGGGTGATATGAGAGGTGAAGACATGTACAACGACCAGTTGTTTTATGAAATCACTTACATCAACGGATTCAACCCACAGACTGCTAACAACAATGGTCAGTGGATCTCTCTCTACAGAATGATCAACCGTGCCAATATCGTGATCGAAAACCTAGACGGTGCGCTGTCAAAAGGTGCAATCACACAGGCTGTAAGAGATCAGTTTTTGGGGGAGGCCCTTTTCTTGAGAGCTTTGGCTCATCATGAGTTGGTAGTTTATTTCTCCAGACCTTATTCTGATGATCCTAATGCACCGGGCATCCCTTACAGAACCTTTGCCATCAATGACGTATCTAAGGTAGGTCCAGGTGAAGCAGTAGGAAGAGGTACTGTGCAAAGTGTGTATGATCAGCTTTTGGCGGATTTGAATCAGGCAGAGAGCCTTATGGGCAATGGATCCAGCCCTTTCCGTGCCAACAAGGGTTCAGCGATCGCCTTGAAAGCCAGAGTGCTTTTGCACATGGAAAGATGGGCTGATGTACTGACGGAGTTCAACAAAATCTCCAGCCGATATGCGGTGACTGCCAATCCATTGGCTCCATTCAGAAGTGGTGGTACCAGCACAGACAACGTGTTTTCTTTCCAAAATACGCAGGCTTCTAACCCGGGTGTAAACGGTGCGCTTGCCAACATGTATGGCAACCCTAACTTGGGTGCTCGTGGTCTGGTAAAAATCAGCCCATTGATCTGGAGAGCAACTTGGTGGCATCCGGAAGATACCCGAAGAAGTGTAAGAGGTGCTACAGATGGCTTTGTAAGTCAAGGGCCTTTGGGAATCTTTACCAACAAGTACACCGATGCAGTGACGTTTTCTGATCCTTCCATCGTGATCCGTTTTGCCGAGATCGTACTTGCAGCGGCTGAAGCCAATGCAAGATTGGGCAATACCCAGGCAGCGGTGACTTTGCTCAACTCGGTAAGAAGCCGTGCGCTTCCTGCTTCAGTTCCGGCTTACACCACTGCTGATTTTGCAAATGCAGATGCCTTGATCGATGCCATCATCCGTGAGACGAGAATTGAATTCCTTGCAGAAGGCAGAAGATTCCCGAACATTCACCGCTTGGCAGGGGAAGGTAGAATGCCGGGTATCCCGGCCAAAGCCACTTCCAGATCCATCACAGGTCTAAACTTCTACACGACCAATGTGAATATCCCGACCGATCACTCCTTGCCGTACTCCAGCCATTTGTTTATCTGGCCGATTCCATTGGAAGAGATCTTGACCAACACCTCTGCCCCTATTGCGCAGAACCCAGGATATTAATTCTCATAAAAGGTTATAAAGTGAAAAGTCCGGCTCCCATGAGTCGGACTTTTTTAGTTTTTGGGAAATGTCTGTTAAATGTCCTGTTCTGGGAGCAGTGAGAATCCATTTTTTGGGGGACTTTTGTGAAAAGTAAATGCCTATGAACCTGGGTGAAATCATCAGATCGGAACGAATTAAAAAAGGGTGGACCCAAGAAGACCTTGCGGTAAGGATCCATACCACTTCCAAAACGATCCAGCGGATCGAATCCGGAAAAGTCAAACCCAGATCCTACACCTTGCTTTCACTGGCGCAGGTGCTGGACTTCCCTCTCGACCGATTGACTCCAAAGGAGCAAGTAGATCTTCAGGAAGAAAAATTTCCCATTGTTCCCAGGATACTCCTCCATCTCTCTGCCCTTCTGCTTTTGATTCTTCCCACGTATTTGCTTTGGATTTGGGTAAAACGCCAATTTCCCGGTCTCAAAAAGGAGGTCCTGCAGGTAGTTAACTTTCAGGTAAATGTGCTTGCTGTGATGATTCCCTGTGGATTTTTGGCTTTTCTGTTTTTCCCTGTGTTGATTTTAGCCGGGATGGGATTGTTTACTTGGGTGATGGTAGGGGTCAATGTGGTCCGGATTTTACTGGAAGAGAACTCCTATTATCCTGTCGGGGTGGAGATTTTCAGGGATAGGTCAGAAAGCTAAACCCTACAATCCCTTACCTTTAATCAATGTAGCCTCCATCGTCATGTCCAAGCTCGAAAACACCATCAACAGAGATCTTTTATTGAGAGAAAACCTCGCCCTTCAGCGGACCATTCTCGCCAATCAGACCACGTTTTTATCCTTTCTCAGGACGTCCATGTACTTTTTGGTCGCTGGATTAAGCATCAAAAATCTCCTGCAGGTGGAGGGAAGTATCTATTACCAAGTTGTATTTTATCTGATTTCTGCAGGCATACTGATTTTTGGCACCCTGAATTACTTCCGCCACAAGCGAAAAATCGAAGAGAGCAAAATCCATGTGGGGAATTATAAGCTGGAGTATGAGAAGGAGGGGTGAGTGGGTTTTTGAAGGGGAATAGAGGGAGAAAAAGAATGCCCTACTAGTAAAAAGTGAACTCCTAAATATATTCCATAGCCCGAAAAGGAAAAGCATAACCCAAAAGAATGGGTAAAAAAAATCCCCCGAGGTGGTCGGGGGATTGGATTGTTAATTAACTGATTTAATCAACAATCGATATTATTTAGAGATCCTTTTTTGGAAACGCCATTTACTTTGAAATCCGTCCACTTATTCTGTGGATTATTCAAAGGCTTGCAGGTTAAGGTTACTTTCCAAGTGTAAGTTTCACAAGCTTTCAGGTCCATTGTTCTTTGCATGGTTTGACCGCTGTAAGTCCATCCTTGAAGAGGAGTATCCAAGGCGCTTTGTGGGAAGGTGAATGCCAGATTAGCTCCGGTAACGTCTTCTGCAGGGATGTAGGTAAAGGTCACTTCATCACCATTAACTGAATAAGTGAAATTTTCATCACAACCACCGCATTCAATTACATTTACAGTAGAGGTTGTTGAAGAAACACTTCCTTGATATCTAAAGGATGGTGTAGATCTTACATACTGGGCGGAGTAAGTATAATTACCAGCTGTTCCGGTAGGGACATTATATGTGACAGAACGAACTGTAGATGTAACATCTGCAGATGCAACTACTACATTGCTTGAATTCAAGATTTGAATAAAACCTCCTGTTAGGGTTTCAGCTGAAGTTGAAACAGTAGCGGTCAAGCTAAAAGAAGCATTTTCGCAAATTGGTTCGGTAGTTCCTGCAGAAAGGGATGTTGTAGTGCAAATTCCTATCAATGCATAGGATACATCTCCCGCATCAAGTGGATTTCCACCACCCGTTTGTCTCCATTGTTCAGTAATGAACTGACCTGCTACCCATCCTGTAGGAAGTGGTCTAGAAACAACAAATGGAGTTCCCACTGTAAGTTGACCAACACTTACCCAAGTACCTGTTGGGTTTTCTTGATTAGTAGCTGTTTCATCAAAGAATTGAAGGTTATTTCCATTAGCATTTGAACTGGAAAGCGTGAATCGATATTCAATGGTGGTAGGTGTATTCCAAACCTCAACATTCAAAGTTTTTGTACCTGGATTATTTTGATTGCCAAAGGTTGCGGTTAGATCGCCAGTTGCTTTATAAATTGATCCAGAAGAGGCTGTTATACAATCCGTTTCCCAATTACCACCACCGGCAAGGGTCAGTGCATTTTCATTGCCCACTCCAAAAGGATCCAATCGGAAACCGGATTTTGAAGCCTCGGCTTGCTCGTTCATTAAGTCAGCCGTTTCATACATGCCTGTCTGGCTGCAGGCGCTAAGAATCAACCCCGCCAGGGCCATTCCTAAAAGATTTGTTTTAAAAGTTCTCATGTGAGTTTGGTTTATTTTGAAGCAATATAAATGCATTTCATTTTCAAAAAAAAGCCTTTTATAAAATTTTTTTGTCAAAAAATGTAATAAAATGACCTTTTGTACAAACAAAAGGTCATTTGAAGAATAGGAAAACCTGAATGATTGGCGTTTGCCGCCCTTTTTTAAAGCCTATCCTGTACTTGATTGATTTGAAGGGATTTGCCTATGCTGTTTCTCCTTCATCACCAATATTTCTTCCTTTTCCCTAAACATTTTCCTTCAAAAACCGGATCTTACCTTGTCTCATCACCACCTTAAGGAAATGAAAACAGCTTTGATTGTGGGTTCCGGAATAGCCGGAATAGCCGCATCTATCAGAATGGCCCTGAAGGGTTATCGGGTCGAGGTCTTCGAGGCCAATGCCTACCCGGGAGGAAAGCTCTCGGAGATCGAGATTCAAGGCTACCGATTTGATGCCGGACCCTCCCTTTTTACGCTGCCTGATCAGGTGGAGGAGCTGTTTAGACTGGCAGGAAAAGACCCTAAGGAGCACTTTGAGTACCAGAAGCTGGACGTGGCCTGCCATTATTTCTGGGAAGATGGAAGTACCATCAAGGCGTGGGCTGATCCGAATCGCTTTGCCGAAGAGGTGGAGACCCAATTGGGCGAACCGGCAGTGAATATCCGACAGGCATTGAAGCGTTCGGCATTTATCTATGATCATCTGGCGCCCCTGTTTATGCATCGCTCCCTGCATCAGTTGGGAACTTGGATAGGTCCACAGGCCCTGAAGTCCTATCTGAAGATGGGAAAGCTGGGGATCTTTTCGACTATGAACAAAGCTAATGAGGCGCTTTTTGCACAGCCTAAACTGGTGCAACTTTTTAACAGGTATGCAACTTACAACGGCTCGGACCCCTTCCAGACTCCCGCCACGCTGAATATCATTCCTCACCTGGAGTTTAATATCGGTGCCTTTTTTCCCAAAAAGGGCATGCACGACATCACTCTCAGCCTCTATCGCTTGGCGCTTTCACTGGGTGTGAACTACCACTTCAATGCTCCCGTGGAGGAAATCTTGGTGGAAAATGGGAAAGCTATTGGCCTCCGGGTGAAAGGGGAGCGTGTTACCGGAGATGTGGTGATCAATAACATGGACATGGTCAACGCCTACAAGACCATCCTGAAAAACCAAAAGCAGCCCAAAAAGCTGCTCGAGCAGCCCAAGTCCAGTTCGGCTCTGATTTTCTATTGGGGGATCAAAAAAGTGTTTCCTGAGTTGGATCTTCATAACATTCTCTTTTCGGACGATTACAAAACCGAGTTTGAGCATATTTTCAAAAAGGGAAGTATCTACCAGGACCCTACAGTCTATATCAATATCACCTCGGTGTACAAGGAGGATGATGCACCAGCGGGATGTATGAATTGGTTTACCATGATCAATGTGCCCAACAATCAGGGTCAGGATTGGGATCAGCTTATCGAGGAAGCAAGAAAAAACATCATTGCCAAGGTCAACCGAATCCTTAAGACCGATCTGGAACCTTTGATCGAAGTGGAGGAAATCCTTGAGCCGCGTTCCATTGAATCCAAAACCTCCTCAGCTCAAGGGGCACTCTACGGTAATAGTAGCAACAATCGTTTTGCAGCATTTCTCCGCCACGCCAACTATTCCTCCGATATCAAAAACCTGTACTTCTGCGGAGGCAGTGTGCACCCAGGGGGAGGCATTCCGCTGTCTTTGTTATCGGCAAAGATTATGACGGAGTTTGTTGAAAAGTAGTGAAGCGGTCAGTCTCAGTGATCAGAGACTGTTTACTGATCACTGAACACTGATCTCTAGACTAAAAAAGCCATCCAAAGCTGCTTCTGGATGGCTTTTTTGTGTTTTAGTACCTAGATCAGATCACGCGCTCGTATTGGTTGAAGAAGAAGCTGCCTTCGATAGCTGCATTTTCGTCAGAGTCGGATCCGTGTACCGCGTTGGCTTCGATGGATTTTGCGAAGATTTTTCTGATGGTTCCTTCCGCAGCATTTGCCGGATTGGTAGCACCGATAAGCGTACGGAAATCTTCTACGGCATTATCCTTTTCCAAGATAGCAGCTACAATAGGTCCAGAGGACATGTACTTGCATAGGTCAGCGTAAAATGGTCTTTCGCTGTGCACCGCGTAAAACTTTCCAGCCAGTTCTTGAGTCAATCGGGTAGCTTTCATGGCCACGATTTTAAAGCCTGCTTCTTCGATCATTTTCAGGATAGCGCCTGAGTTTCCGGCTTCAAAAGCATCCGGCTTGATCATGGTGAATGTTCTGTTTCCTGCCATGGGTTTGGGATTTGCATTGGTTTATTTCGGGCGCAAAAATAGGAGTTTTCGTTTTAGTATCTCCTATGCCCTCCAGAAATATCCGCTAGATGCTTCATTATCAGGAATCTTGATACTTTGGGAATTCTGGAAAATTTCCTGACATTTGCACCCTACTGGAGCCAGATGTGCCGCTGATTTGATCTAATGGAAGCTTTAGCTACGTTTAAAAAAGAACTTTCCTCCCCCAAGAATATTTTCATTACCACCCACGTGAAGCCGGATGCGGACGCGTTGGGTTCTTCTCTGGGGCTTGCCAATTACCTGATTAAGAAAGGCCATAAGGTGACAGTAGTTACCCCTACAGATTATCCCTATTTTTTGACTTGGATGAAAGGCAACGATGAGGTCTTGGATTTTTCCAAACCTTCGGAAAAGGCTCAAGCACAATCCAGACTGGAGGAAGCGGATATGATCTTTTGCCTTGACTTTTCGGTATTAAATCGGGTAAACGAATTGGGGGAATTGATCCGGAAGTCAAAAGCCTTTGTGGTCAATATCGATCATCATCAAGACCCTGAAGACTTTGCACATTTCAGATACTGGAGTACCAAAGCCGCCGCGACCTGCGAGTTAGTATATGAACTCATTGTCGAATTAGGCGATGAATCGCTCATTGATAAAGACATCGCAGAGTGTCTTTACGCAGGGATTATGACCGATACAGGTGGCTTTAGGCATCCAAATACCACAAAAAATGTCCATTTGGTGGTTGCCGAATTACTGGACAAAGGAGCCGATTCATCCCAAATCGCCAACCTCATCTATGATTCCAATTCAGTAAACAGGCTGAAGTTTATAGGATTTGCTATCACCAGACGGCTAGTGGTCAGGGAAGATCTTCACACAGCGTACTTTGTCATCAGTAAAAAAGATCTTAAAAAATATCAAAGCCAAACCGGCGACACCGAAGGTTTGGTGAATTATGCCCTATCTTTGGATGGGATCAAGCTTGCGGCCTTGTTTTCAGAGCGAGAAGATGGAATTAAAATCTCCTTCCGATCCAGCAGCGATGTAGCAGTCAATAAATTTGCTGCGTCTCACTTCAACGGAGGAGGACATAAAAATGCTGCCGGAGGAAAATCTGCTCAAACGCTCAAAGAAACAGTCGAGCGTTTTGAATCATTGGTCGAACAGTGCCAAGTGGAGCTATTTCACTCAGACCCTGTCGTGGCAGATTAAATCCCTTGAGAAACCAAAATTGAAATACACTTACTCCTTTATGAAAAATTACAAAAGCCTAGTGGCGCTCTTTGCACTTCTTACCGGTGCAAGTACCATGTCTTCTTGTCAGAAAACCAAAGTGACAGAAAAAGACGCAATCGAATACACTTATGTAAAAGAAGGTTCTGAAAAGGCGACCAACGGCGACTTTCTGCTTTACAACTTGGAAATTTCCACTGCTTCAGATTCTGTAATCTACAGCACACTTACCCAGCCATTCCCAGGCTACCTGATGGCCAATGATTCCATCACCGCTCAAAACGGGATGGATGAAATTTTCCTTAGTCTAAGAATTGGTGATTCAATCACTTTTGAAGCTCCGGCAAAAATTGTATTCAGCGGAAATCAGCCGGCTCCTATCAAAGAAGATGATGTCATCAAAGTGAAATTGGGTGCTTATGCAGTCAAAACAGAAGCAGAGATGCAGGCCTTTTACGAGGAGGTGATGAAAAAAGAGCAAGAAAAAAGCGCTGAAAGAGCCAAGGCTCTGTTAGTGGAAGAAGCCAAGACCATCGATGCTTATGTGGCTGAGAAGGGTCTTACTGCTCAAAAAACTTCCAATGGCCTTTACTACGTGATCGAAAAAGAAGGAACAGGTGAGGCTACTACACCGGGTACGACTATGTATGTCAATTATGCGGGATACCTCTTGGACGGAACGCTGTTTGACACGTCTTTCCCTGAGATTGCCAAGGCAAATAACATGTTCAGTGAAGAGCGCCCTTATGAGCCACTTCCCGTGAATGTCGGAATGGGTCAAGTAATCCCAGGATGGGACGAAGGGCTTTTGCTTCTTAAAAAAGGGTCTAAGGCTAAATTCATCATTCCTTCACCACTTGCTTATGGAGAAAATGGTGCCGGAGCCTTGATTCCTGCCAACTCCATTTTGGTGTTTGACGTAGAGGTTACTGACGTTCAGAAATAAATCTGAAATACATTCAATAAACTAAACCAGAACATATGAACTCCAGATTATTCGCTTTTTTCCTACTTCTGGTCGGAGCAATCTCAGTTGTTTCTTGCATAGACCCTGATCAGACACAGGAAGTCATCTTGGAAAGAGATAAAGAAGCCATTGAAAAGTATCTTCAGGCAAATCCGATCACCAGTGTGAAGCAATATTCCGAGCCGATAGAAGGATTTTATATGTTCTGGCAAGTTTCTGCCAAGCCCGAGCGCAATGCGCTCCTAAGAGGAGATACCGTACGGGTCAATTATACCGGAAGGACACTCGATAAAAGGGTTTTTGATTCCTCCATTGAGCAAGTGGCTAAAGACAACGGGATTTTCGTTTCCACAAGAAATTACCAGCCGCTCAAATTTCCGGTAGGCCTTGGATTCACCATCACTGGGTTTGAATTTGCCATCTCGATGATGCATCCCGGTGAAAAAGCAACAGTTATTTTCCCTTCCAGACTGGGATATGGGTCTCAGGCAAATGGTACCATCCCGGCCAATTCTCCTTTGATCTTTGAACTTGACCTTATTGATGTCAAAAAGGGACCAAACTCCAATCCATGATGCGCAATTTACTTCCTCTCGCAGTTCTCTTTTTCATGACGCTAATGTCCTGTGAGACAACTAATCCTTTTGATCGTGGACCCGAATATGATTTCGCAGGAAATCTAGAAATAGATCGTAAAAAGATTGCAGGCTATTTGGATACTGCTAAGATAGACAGTCTGTATCGAATACATGACCCGAGCGGAGTGGTGGTCATTGTTCAAAAAGAAGGGGTTGGATCTCGACCTACCGACAATACGGTGATTTACACGGACTACATTGGAAAGCTAATGGAACTGGGAACGGTCTTCGATACCTCCATAGAAAGTGTAGCAAGAGCAAATAATATTTGGGTGGAAGGAAGGGTATACCAGCCATTTAGTTTTCTTCTAAAATCTTTTGGATCAGGAGTTATCAATGGATGGAATTATGGATTCAAGAGATTAAGGCCAGGTTCTAAGGCAGTAATGATTATTCCTTCTCCGGAGGGTTATCAAAATAGGTCAAACAATGATAAAATTCCGCCAAATTCCGTTTTGGTATTCCAAGTGGATTTCTTGGGAATCGACTAATCAAAGGGCCTAGTGCCCTTTTTTTAGTTTTATAGGAAAAAATGGGGGTACACTTTTTTGATAATCTAAGTAGGCGGAACCGTATTTTCTTA
Source organism: Algoriphagus aquatilis (assembly GCF_042657405.1). Taxonomy (NCBI): domain Bacteria; kingdom Pseudomonadati; phylum Bacteroidota; class Cytophagia; order Cytophagales; family Cyclobacteriaceae; genus Algoriphagus; species Algoriphagus aquatilis. Next base: position 121,623 of record NZ_JBHSKS010000004.1, on the reverse strand, counting down.
AAAGATTCTTTTCCTCAAAATAAATCCCAAAAGGGAGATAAACTGCCAGACAACTCAAATGAATCAATGAACCTACTGAACCTGACACTAAGCAATATCCTACAAAAATGAGAACCATGCCCAGGTAAAGTGGATGCCTCACCAAGGAATAAATACCACGGATGATCAATTTCTCGGAGGCATCAGGGCCTTTGCCGGAAAGTCCAAAAAAGAAAGAAAGCGAGATTTCTTTAAAGGAGCGAGAGGCCAACACAACCCCCAAAGTGGCCAGCATATAACCTGCATAGCTCAAATAGGGACTGCCTTCAATGAATGGTTGATTAGGTAAAAAAAGAGCTTGAATCAGGATTCCTAGGAAAAATACGACAGAAAATAAGGTGTAGAATAATCTATACCATTTCATCTCTTGGGGCCATTTTGCCTCCAAAAATCTTTTTAACTTGCCAGAGGCGAGCGCGGTATGTAGGGAATAGAATAAGACCCAACTGAGAATCATTAAGAGATTAGCCATAACCCAAAACTAAACCCAAGACTTTAGATTTTTATGAAAATTGGAATAATCCGCGAGGGAAAAGTACCCCCTGATGCACGGGTACCATTTACACCTTTGCAGCTCAAAGAGATTTCTGAAAAGTATGGTGCCGCACTGACTTTTTTGGTGGAATCCAGCCCTTTCCGATGCTATTCAGATGAGGAATTCCGAGCTCAGGGGATAGCTGTTGTGGATGATATTTCTCAGGCAGATTACCTCTTTGGGGTAAAGGAAGTCCCGATAGACCAACTGAAAGCAGGCAAGACCTATTTTTTCTTTTCCCATACCATCAAAAAGCAGATCAAAAACAGGGCTTTGCTCAAAAGTGTCCTCAGCAAAGACATCCGCTTAATTGATTACGAAGTGTTGAAGGATGAACAGGGTGAGCGTGTGGTAGCCTTTGGTCGATGGGCTGGAATCGTAGGAGCTTACAATGCTTTTTTGACCTATGGAAAAAAGACTGGGCTCTATGATTTACGACGTGCCTCAGCGTGTAGAGATTTGGATGATTTGAAAGATGAGCTAAAAAAAGTAACACTTCCACCAGTTAAGATCGTGGTGACGGGACAGGGACGAGTAGGCAAAGGAGCCCTGGAAATCCTTCAAATTCTCGGAATTGCCAGAGTAGATGCGCATGAGTTTTTGCATAGCTATTTTGAGGAACCTGTTTTTGTGGTCTTGTCTTCAGGAGATTTTAATCGCAGAAAGTCGGATGGTGGATTTGACAGAGAGGAGTTTTATGCAAACCCGGAATTGTATGAAAGCCATTTTTTAAAATTTGCGGAGGCCGGTGAAATTCTCATTGCCGCAGCCTATTGGAATCCCGGTGCTCCCAGGCTTTTTGAGTTGGAGGATATTAATTCCCCCGACTTTTCCATTTCCGTGATTGCTGACATTACCTGTGATGTGGGTGGTTCTATTCCTACTACCTTTCGGGCATCTACCATTCTTGAACCTATTTACGATGTAGATCGGGAGACAGGGACAGAGTTGCCGGCTTTTGGTAAGCAGACCAGTATCTCGGTGATGGCCATCGATAATTTGCCTTGCGAACTTCCCAGAGAGTCCAGCGCGGAATTTGGAAAGCAATTGATGAAATGGGTCATTCCTGCACTTTTCGAAGAAAATTCACCTATTCTTGAGCGTGCGACTATTGCTCGGGATGGAGATTTAACCTTGGAATACATGTATTTAAGTGATTTCGTTACAGAAGAAGACCAACAAAAAAACCATGAATAATTTCAATCGATTTTTGGAATCCACCCTACTGAAACCTACCATGACTGACAGGGAATTGGATGTGCTGGTTAGAGATGCGATCGAGGAGCAGTTTGTTGGGATATGTGTACCACCTTTTTGGGTAAAAAAAGTAAAAAGAGACCTTGAAGGCCAGGATATTCAAGTGGTCACGGTGATCGGGTTTCCCTTTGGCTTTGAAGATACAGCCACCAAAGTTGCAGAGGCCAAAGAGGCCATCAAAAACGGAGCAGATGAATTGGATTTGGTTTGGTCCCAGACGGCTTTTCATTCGGGGATGAGCTGGCCAAAGATAGAGATCGCGCAAATCGCCAAAATTTGCCACGAAGAAGAACGAATTCTCAAAGTCATCATTGAAACAGCCTATCTCAACTCAGACCAAATCCGTGAGGCTTGTCTGATTTGTCAGGATGCAGGAGCTGATTATGTGAAAACTTCCACGGGTTATGCTCCTACAGGCGCTAAAGTGGAAGATATTGCCTGGATGCGGGAAGTGCTTCCGTCGGCAGTTGGAATCAAAGCCAGTGGAGGGATCAAAACCCTTGATTTTGCATTGGATTTGATCAAAGCAGGTGCTGACCGAATAGGTACCAGCAGTGCAAAAGCACTCATGGAGGCTTGGCGAAATGCCAATCTTTAGTCTCTGCTAAAGTAAATCAGCAGGAATGGAATAATGAAAAAGGTCAGTAAGATATAAGCAAATCCCACTATCCTGTTTTGGACAGAAGTCTTTCCCATGTAATTGGCAATCCAGACCGGGATTCTTCTCACCTCAGGGAAAGGCAAAAAAATCAAAGCTCCCAAACTATTGAATAGGATGTGTACGATAGCCAAAGCGATGGCCGCCTCCGTTTTGTAAATGGATGCAATGACGGCTGTGATAGTGGTTCCTATATTGGCTCCGATGATAAAGGGGAAAGCTTTGGTAAGAGTCACTTTTTTATTTGCGACCAGAGGGACGACCAGTGAGGTGGTCACTGTACTGGATTGGACTGCAGCAGTGAAGAAAATGCCATAGAAGAAAGAGAGGCCCGTTTTCTGAAAAATCACCTTATTGATATCTTCAAAAGAGTCCTTGACAAAAGACCGGTACATCGCTGTAGAAAGAACCTTGATGGCAAAAAACACCAAAAAGACAGAAAGTAACATGGTCACAAATGGGATATTGATCTGATCCACGATCCAGTCAGTTAGTGTCCTGGTAAACATCCGATTGTAGATAATTGGACCTTCAAAGGAATTATCAGAAGCAAATAAACCAGCAATTTTGCCTGCAATACCGGAAAGGAACCCGAAGTAAATTTCCATAGGGAAAAGAATAACCACAGACAGGATATTGAAAATGTCATGGGAAATTCCTGCTGAAAGAGCCCTCCGAAATGCCTTCTTGTCCATGATATAGGAAAAAGATACCAATGTCGAAGTGAGTGTTGTCCCAATATTGGCACCCAACACGATGGGAACGGCCTGTTGCAAGGTAAGATTGCCGGAGGCGACAATAGCCACCACGCTGGCCGTAACTGTCGAGCTACTTTGAATAAGAGCCGTGACTAGTAATCCGATAAAAAGGCTTATGAAGGGATTTTTAGTGGCCTGAAGGATTTCCAATGCAACACCGCTATTGATCCGGCCCATCGCCACAGTCAATAAATCTATTGCAAAAATGAAAAGCAACAGTGCCAAAAAAACCTGGGCATACCTCAGGAGGTGTTTATTTCCGGATGGTTTTTGCTCCTCCAAGAGTTCCATTTAGGTTATGCTGTCAGAATTTTTAGAATTGAAAGTGAGAGATACTTCCAAATTTTAAACAGAATTTTAGGCAAAAGTTGAAATTTTTTTGCGAAAAGCAATCCAAAATGAGGGTTACAAAGAAGGTTTTGTCCTTAGTTAACAATTTGTTAACATAGCTTGCCGATTATCTTCTTTAATTTTGCCCAAGATATCTCATCACCTTCCAACACTATGGCTAAAAAGAAGCCCATTGATCAAAATATCAATCAAGAAAAGTTATCGAAAAAGACCTACTCCATTTTCGATTTTACGAGAAATGAAAAGCCTTTTTTGATTACCATCATAATTCTGACAGCAATTGCTGGATTGGTTACTCCCTACACCTATGCTGCGATGTGGTTTGGTTTTGCTTTGGCAGCCTATTCAGCCATAGCCAACGACAGTATTCAGACCATAGGCACGTTTATCGCATCCAACAACAACCGCCCTTGGTGGATCCTCTGGTTATTTATGGGAGTGATTTGGGTAGGTACGGTTACCTATAGCTGGGTAACTTTTTCCGGCGATGTAAGCTACGAGCGACTCAGTGTGCCGGGCTTGGAAAAAGCTCCTGAGAGTTTTGTATTTCTTCAACTGGCGGCCCCGATTGTCCTGTTGATTCTTACCAGAATGCGAATGCCGGTTTCAACCACTTTTTTGCTTTTGAATGTCTTCACGTACAAAGCCGGTACTATCCTGGACGTCATGTTCAAAAGTTTTGTCGGCTACCTTTTGGCATTTGTAATGGCGATTGTCGTTTGGTTTATTTTGGAACGCTTTGTAAAAAACTATTTAAAGGGCCAAGCCAAACCTTACTGGATGGTTTTGCAGTGGATCACCTCAGGTGTACTATGGTCAGTCTGGATCATGCAGGATGCGGCTAACATTGCCGTATTTCTTCCTAGACAATTAGACACTTTTGAATTTTCAGTATACGCGGGATTTGTATTCTTGGGACTCGGTTTTCTCTTTTATCTGAAAGGAGATAAAATTCAGGAAATCGTCACGGAGAAATCCAATGTGACAGATGTCAGAGCAGCTACTATTGTGGACTTGGTCTATGCAGTCATTCTTTTCTATTTCAAAATGTACAATAAAGTGCCGATGAGTACCACATGGGTATTTATTGGATTGTTGGCGGGTAGAGAATTGGCCATAGCTATTGGAAAGCATGGAAAAGCTAAGCGAAAAAATGCATGGCTTGTTCGGGCGTTTCGACTTGCAAGGAAAGATATTTTCAAGGCATTGATCGGTTTGATTGTGTCATTGATCCTGGCAGTCATCATCAACAAGGGAGTAAGGGAAGAAATCTTTGCCATGTTCCAATAAGAGATTTACCATTTTGGAAATTTTCACCCACGAGTATTTCATGAATGAGGCCTTAAAGCAGGCCAAATTCGCCTTCGAAGAAGGAGAAATACCCGTGGGTGCTGTCATTGTATCCAAAAACAAAGTGATCGCGAGGGCTTTCAACCAAACCGAAAAGCTCACGGACGTTACGGCCCATGCGGAAATTTTGGCGATTACTGCAGCGGCCAATTTTTTAGGGGCTAAGTACCTTACCGATTGCAGACTCTATGTCACCCTAGAGCCCTGCCCCATGTGCGCAGGGGCGCTCTATTGGTCGCAAATCGGGGAGATTTATTTTGCAGCATCTGACCCAAAGAGAGGTTTCCATCAATGCAATCCGGAAATGCTTCATCCTAAAACCAAGGTCTTTTCCGGGTTGATGGCCAAAGAATCCGAGCAATTGATGCTGGATTTTTTCAAAAAACTCCGGGAATAAGTCTTTTTTACAAAATCAGAACCTTTTTTGGCAAAGTCTGGTTGAGTTGGCGTAGTTTGTAAAAATAACCTTAACTAATCTTCAACTTAAACCTCATACTAATGGCTTTTGAACTCCCTTCCCTCCCTTATGCTTTTGATGCATTAGAGCCACATTTTGATGCCAGAACCATGGAAATCCATCACGGCAAGCATCACAATGCCTATGTGACCAATCTCAACAATGCGATAGCCGGTACCGACTTGGAAGGCAAATCTCTTGAAGAATTGATGAAAGTGGCAGGTTCTAACACAGCCGTAAGAAACAACGGTGGAGGTCATTGGAATCATAGTATGTTTTGGCAGATTCTTTCTCCAACTGGCGGTGGAGTCCCTACAGGCGAATTGGCAGCTGCAATTGATGCCAAGTTTGGCTCATTTGATGCTTTCAAAGAAACATTCAACAAAGCAGCTGCTACCCGTTTCGGTTCAGGATGGGCTTGGTTGTGCGTGGATGCCAAAAAAGAACTTTGCGTATGCTCTTCACCAAATCAGGACAATCCTTTGATGGATGTGGCAGAGTGCCCAGGTACTCCTATCATGGGTCTTGACGTATGGGAACATGCCTATTACCTACATTATCAAAACAGAAGACCTGATTATATCGCAGCCTTCTGGAATGTGATCAACTGGGATCAAGTGAGCAAGCGATACGCAGCTGCCAAGTAATCCTCAAATCAAGTAGCTCATAAGCCTAGGTCAAAAGCCTAGGCTTTTTTGTGTCCTAAACCGAAAATAAAACTGTACGATATTGGTACAGCTTTTTACCCAAGAAATTTGAAAACCTCAATTTTTAGCATTTTTAGCCGCTTTTTGTGCCTTGGCACTTCATTTTCCTAAGGGATGGATAGCACATGATTCAACATTAAAATGAAAACGACCAACTTATTTTTCCTAGCCATCTTTTTTTACCTGCTGGGAATAAGCAATCTGGCTGCATCTCCAAAAGAGTTAGCCAAAATCTCCGGGAAAATCGCCGACCAGAAAGGGCAGCCCGTTCCCTTTGCCAATGTGGCTTTGATCTCCCCCGATGGAGCCCTGATAGATGGAGCCGTCTCCGATGAAGAGGGGAACTTCTTGATCGAATCCGTCAAGACGGCCAAGGTGAGACTAGTCATCTCTTCCATTGGTTACAAGACGTTCTCTTCGGAGGAATTTGATCTCGCACCGGGCCTTGAAAAGAATTTCGGTGGCCTGACTGTAGAGGATGAAATGACCGGATTGGATGAGGTCACTGTGAAAGCTTCCCGTCCGGAAATCATCATTGAGCCGGACAAAACCATCGTGAATGTAGAGGGAACTGTCATGGCGGAGGGGGCTAATGCCTTAGACGTCATTGGGAGATCTCCGGGAATATTTGTGGATTCAGAGGGAAACATCAACCTCAATGGACGCTCAGGAGCTACTGTCATGATCAATGACCGACCTACCTACATGAGTGCGGTTGATTTGGCTAACTTCCTCCGATCCATGCCGGCCGATAATATCAAGAGTATCGAAGTCATCAATAATCCATCTGCCCGATTTGATGCAGAAGGTGCAGCAGGGGTGATCAACATTCAGCTCAAAAAGAATAATGTCGATGGGGTTTTTGGCAATATCCAATTGGGGGGTCAATACAATGGTCTTTGGGCACCTACTGTAGGAGCGACTCTCAATGTGAAAAAAAGTAAACTGTCTGCCAACGGGACACTCAATTACAATGAGTTTGCCAATTACAATGATCTGGAGATTAACCGAAATTTTACCACTACTCAAGGACTCTCCAATTTCTTTCAAGACTCTCGGATTACTTCCAGGTATAAGACTCCATCATTCAATGGATCGGCCAATTATGAAATCAATAAAAATCAAAACCTCGGTCTGAATATCCAGGCTTCTTCTACCTCGGACGTGACGACTAATCAATCCGAGACGGTAGTATCAAATCCGGGCATAGTTGAAAAAAGCTTTATCGGTTCTGTAAATGATTCTGGGGGTAAAAGACAGCGGCTCTTTACCAATCTCCATTATGACGCCAAATTGGATACACTGGGTTCCAAAATATCCGCAGATGTGGATTTTACCATCATGGACTCGGAAAGCGAGGCCATCCTGAGCAACAATTACTGGACTGGGGTAGACCCAAGTCTTGGCAATCGGGATAAGGTGCGTACCCTAAACGACATGTATTATACGATCCTGACTTCCAAGGTGGATTTGACCAAGCCTCTCAAAGGAGGAAAAATCTTGGAAGCCGGGGTCAAAGGGAGTTGGGTCGAATCAGACAATGATTTGGATTTGAGTAGAGCGATAGAGGAAGGGCCATTTAACCGTGATCCCAATTCCAATCGATTCATTTATAAGGAAAATGTCTTGGCGGCATACCTGTCGTTGAAAGGAGATTTCAACCCTAAATTGAGCTATCAGGCGGGATTGAGAGGGGAATATTCAGACATTTTGGGTAATTCGATCACCTTAAACCAAGTCAACAAGCAGGAATACTTCAACCTCTTCCCGAGTGTATTTCTACAGCATAAAGTGAGTGACAAGTACCAAATTGTCTACAATGCCAACCGAAGAATCACACGGCCAAATTATCGCTTGCTCAATCCGTTCATTTATTACATCGATCCGCTTACCTCAGAGCAAGGCAATCCCAATCTGAGGCCTCAGTATTCGACCAATTTTGAAATGAACCATGTGGTCAAAGGAGCCTATCAGTTTACCCTAGGATACAGTGTGACAGCGGATGCCTTTATGCAGGTCTTTGAGCAAAATCAGGAAGAAAGGAGTACCACTACTTTCACGGATAATTTTGACAAAACCAAAAATGCCAACTTCCGGGCTATCATTCCGGTGGAAATCCAAAAATGGTGGAATACCTCCAACATGGTCCAGGCAAATTACAACCAGTTTAAATCCCAATTGGGGCAAGATTTTCTGGATGTAGAGCAGATTTCGTATATGATCCGATCTCAGCAAAACTTCAACTTGCCAAAAGGCTTCAAAATGGAAGTAGTCGGGATGTATCTCAGTCCACAGATTTGGGGACAAGGTATGATCAAAGGATTTGCCTGGGTTGACGCGGGGGTGATCAAGTCCATCATGAAGGATAAAATGTCCCTTTCTGTCAATGGTACTGACTTATTCCGCAGTCAGGTGATCCGAGCCAAAGTCGATTTTGCCGATATCGATACCAGCTTTAGACAGTATAGGAGCAATCAAGGGGTGAGAGTTACTTTGAGATATAATTTTGCCAAAGGAGAAAGCTTCAGAGTACGATCCAGCTCCGGAAGTACCGAAGAACGCAACCGATTGGATTAATCCCTGAGCCTTTCCATAGTTGATCTGCCCCAAAAAGCGACAGGGTTTTTGGGGCAGATCAAATTCATGGGAATGGCTTTTTCTTTTCCCTCAAAAATCCTGAAGTTTATCCCATGCAACTTTGGGATTTTCATACCCATCAATCTGGTAAAGAATGCGCTATATTCAACCATCTAGCGCCTTTTTCATGGACTTCCTCACCTTGCTCGATGGGAATACATCCTTGGTATTTAGATCTTCATTGGGAGCAAAAACTCATTCAGATTCAAGCGGCTTCCCAAACATCAGACCAGGTAGTTGCCATTGGAGAAGCTGGATTTGATCGGATCAAAGGGCCGGAAATTTCTCTGCAAAAAGGAGCTTTTTATGCCCAAGCGAGATGGGCAAGCGCATTGGATATTCCGCTCATTTTGCATTGTGTCAAGGGACATGACCTTCTTTTGGAATATCTCAAATCAGAAAAAAATCCTCCTGCTATCATTTGGCATGGCTGGAACCAAAAGCCTGAATTGGCCAAGCAGTTGTTGTCCTTTCCGGTTTATTTTTCATTTGGAAAGCATTTGCTCCAAGAACACAGCAATGCAACAGAATGGCTGAAAGGGTGTCCAATTGACCGGCTCTTTTTCGAAACAGATGATTCAGGTTTGGAAATCGATTCGATTTATCGGGCAGCTTCCCTAATTTTGCGCCTTCCTGTGGAAAAGCTGGCCAGACAGGCCGTTTTCAACTGGAATACCATCTCCAAAAGAAAAATCAGATGAGTGAATTTGCTTGGTTGAGCCGTACCGAATTGATAGTCGGTCGCGAAGGATTGGAAAAGTTGGCTTCCAAACATGTCTTGGTAGTCGGTCTTGGTGGGGTCGGCTCTTTTGCCGCCGAATTTATTGCGAGATCAGGGATAGGTACGATGACCATCATTGATGGAGATACCGTCGATATTTCCAATGTCAACCGACAGCTTCCCGCTACCCAGCTTAATGTCGGTCAATCCAAAGCTGAATGGATGGAACAGCGCCTCCTGGCCATTAATCCAAGTCTCAAGATTACTGCCATCCGTCAGTTTCTCAATCCCCATGAAATGACCGCATTGCTTGAGCACAATGAATTTGATTATGTGGTGGATTGCATTGATAGTTTTACTCCAAAAATGCACCTGATCGAAGGGGCAAAAAATCGTGGGTTCAAGCTGGTGAGTTCCATGGGTGCTGGTGGAAAGGTAGATCCCACACAAATTAAGGTTGTCAATTTTGAGGATACCTACCAATGCAAATTGGCCAAAATGCTCCGCAAACGACTCAAGAGAAGAGCTATCTACGGAGGATTCAAGGCTGTATTCAGTACCGAAGAGGTGATTAAGGAAAGCTTGATGCTCACAGATGGTCGCAATTTCAAAAAGTCGGCTTACGGAACCATGTCTTTCCTCCCAGCGGCTTTTGGCTGTGCTTGTGCAGCTACGGTGATCAATGATCTCTTGGCTTCCTGATTATTGAAAGTGATATAGGAAAATCAATACGCCGGCGAAAGCCGGTTTTTTTTGATCCTTGATTTCAAGTTTTACATCAACTTCTGCTTTCACCGTTCCTCTGAGATTTGCTACATTTTTTAAAGAAGCAACCAGTCGCACTTCGCTGTCAACGGTCACAGCCTGAGCAAACCGAAGGTTCTCAATGCCATAGTTGATCATCATTTTCAGGTTTTTGACCTGCACAATTTGCTCCCATAGGTAGGGCACGATGCTTAGAGTAAGGTAGCCATGAGCGATTGTGTTGCCAAAAGAACCTTCTGCTTTGGCTCGTTCCGGGTCACAATGGATCCACTGATGGTCGAGAGTAGCATCGGCAAATAGATTGATTTGATTCTGAGTAATCCGAAAGTAATCCGAAGCGCCAAGCTCCAGACCATTGTATTTTTCAAAATCTTCGAAGCTGCCGATGGTGATGGGGTTCATAGGGAATGGGTTAATATTGGATTGCAAATCTAAATGAAATCGCAAAATCTTATGGGTATTTCGTTTTATCTAACTTTTTTCGAGGATTAACCAAAAGCAAAGATCAGCTACGTCAATGTCAAAATTCCCATTTTTTTCTAGCAAATTGTACGAATTAAAAACCACCCCTTAATTCATCTTTATGAAAGTCATCCGCTGGATTGGAAAGTTGATCTGGAAGATTTCCCTTTGGTTTTTTGGCCTATCGATCGGTCTGGTGATTTTGTATCGTTTTGTTCCTGTACCTGTCACTCCTTTGATGGTCATCCGATTGGTCGAGCAGGCCTTTGATCCAAAAAAGGATGTAAGGCTGTACAAAGACTGGGTGTCCATAGATGAAATGTCGCGGCATGCCGCTCAGGCGGTCTATGCTGCCGAGGATCAGAAATTTATGGATCACAATGGTTTTGACATTGAGGCAATGGAAAAAGCTTGGGAAAACAATAAGAAGGGAAAGCGAATTAAAGGTGCAAGTACCATTACTCAACAGACCGTGAAGAATGTGTTTCTGTGGCCATCGAGGAGCTATGTGAGAAAGGGATTGGAAGCCTATTTCACGGTCTTGGTAGAATTAATCTGGTCCAAAGAGCGGATCATGGAAGTCTACCTCAATGTAATCGAAATGGGAAATGGCATCTATGGGATCGAAGCAGCATCACAGACTTTTTTCAATAAGAGTGCTTCCAAACTTTCTCAAAGCCAGGCAGCACTGATAGCGGCAGTACTTCCCAACCCAAGACGTTGGAGTCCAGCCAAACCAACAGGCTATATCAGAGGCCGTCAAGCGTGGATTTTAAGGCAAATGAACAACCTTGAACCGTTGGGATTTGGCAAATAAAAATGGATTATTCCTGTTAAAATATAACTATTCCGATGTTGAAATAAATTAATGATTTGTAAATGGCCTCCGTATTTTTTAGATGACTGATATACTAAACCTCACCAAAGATTATTCTAAAAATCATGATGGCTTAGGTTCTTCTTGGATAGGTTTTGATGCAGTTGAGCGATAGGTAAGATTTTTAAAAATGCCTTTAATTTGAGCGGAAATGAGGGTTAAAAAACGCAAGAAAAATTTATCCACAATTTCAATTATTTATCCACACTTTTCCACATTGATCAATTATATCAATGAAAATCAGTGATTTATGAATTAAAATTTCTTCTGATTTTGTGGATAATTGAAGTTAAGTGTAAAAAAAATAATCTAAATGAAAGTACAAGAGTGGATAATTTAAAAATCCGAATATTCTTCTTTTTGGTAGATTAATCTTGTTTTTGACGGATCAATCTTTTACGGTAAGCGCTGAATATTCTTGCTTTTGATACAAAGCCCAAATACCTATTATCCTCGATTACAGGCAGATTCCAAGCTCCGGATTTTTCAAATTTCTCCATTGCAGATTGCATATTTTCAGTTGAGAATAGGATTTCCGGAGGACTATGCATCAGTTGACGGATTAGGACAGTTTTTTGCTTTTCCTGATCAAACATGATATCTCTGATATCATCTAAGGTCACAATTCCCACTAGGCTTTTATCATCGTCCACTACTGGGAAAATATTCCGTTTCGAGATTTTCACCAAATCAATCAAATCCCCCAAATGTGCCTCAGGATGTATGGGAAGAAGGTCTCGTTCGATGACTTGGGTGATACTGATGGTATCTAGCAGTTCTTGATCCTTACTTTCAGGGAGATGTTTTCCCTGAGCTTTTAATTGCAGGGTATAAATACTGTCTTTTTGAAGAGAGGTCTTGGCAATGAAAGAGATGGCTGAAACAAACATTAATGGAACAAAAAGCTCGTAGCCACCTGTAAGTTCTGCAATGAGAAATATCGCCGAAAGCGGGGCATGCTGTACACCCGCCATTACTCCACACATCGCTACAAGGGTAAAATGAGCCAAAGGGAGCGGGATATGAAACCCTAGCATGTTTTTGGAAAATGCAAAAACAAAACCTGTAAGTCCCCCCACATAGAGCGATGGGGCAAAAATCCCTCCACTACCTCCTGCTCCGATGGTAATGGCAGATGCGATGGGCTTTAGCAAGATGATCAACACCAAAAAAGCCAAAATGATCACCGGATTTTCTATCGAAGAGAAAAACGGACTCTTATCCAAGACCGCTGCAGAATTTCCGTCAATCAATGTATTTAAGGTTTGATACCCTTCCCCGTAGATAGGTGGGAAAAAGAATATGATAAATCCTAAAAATGCACCTCCATAAGTGATCCGCATCCATTGATCTCCGATGTCATCCATGATTTTTTCGGTAGACCGCACCATTTTGCTAAAGTATAATGAGACCAAACCGCAGATAATCCCAAGCAATAAGTAATAGGGCATATGAGCCGCTTCAAAGTTTTCTTTTAGATTAAAATTAAAGAGGGCTTCTTCTCCAATAAAAATCATTGAGGTAATTGATCCTGTCACAGAGGCGATCAGCAGGGGAATAAAGCTCGCTGTGCTGATTTCCATAAGGATAACTTCTATCGCAAAAATCACTGCACCTATAGGAGCTCCAAAGATGGCTGAAATAGCGCCTGCAGCCCCACATCCTATTAGCAAAGTTCTCTTTTTTGCATTTAGGTGCATCAGTAATCCTACATTTGATCCGATAGCAGAGCCAGTCATGACCATGGGGGCTTCCAAACCCACCGAACCGCCAAATCCCACGGTCAATGCTGAAGTGATGACTCGACTGTACATTTTTACTCTTGGGATTAGGCTAGAGTTTTTGGAGATGATAAAGAGAACATCAGGTATGCCGTGTCCTCCGATGTCCTTAAGTACAAATTTACCGATCAAAAAAGCAGTCGAAATGCCAATGAGTGGATAAATGATATACATGAAGTTGGCATACTCCGTGTAAAAATCTTCTGTCAAAAAATCCTGAATTCCATGCACAGCTGTTTTTAAAAGCACTGCGGCAATTCCTGAGAATATACCAATCAACCCACTCAATATAAGAATGAATGTCTGATTGCTCATGTGTCTGAGCCTCCAGATAAGCAATCGGGTGATTAGATCTGTCTTTCCCAAAGTATAAAAAAGAGGGGTGTTGGATTTAAATGAGAATATACACAAGCTGAGGATTTATTCCAGCAATTCTCTATCAAGAGCAAGGAGTGATTTCAGCACCAGGTTTACAGCATCGATGTAAAACTCCGGTTGGATGTTTTGAAATTCATCGCTTGGCTTGTGGTAATCTGCATGGTCTTCTACTCCGAAATAGAGATGAGGCACTTTCTTCTCAAAGAATGCACCATGGTCGGATGATCTTGTCCAGTCATCAGGACCTGTCCCTGGCACATCATGACCAAAAAGCATTTTTGGATTTGAACCTGCTGCTACATTTTCCAGTATGCTTTTGAATCTTGGATAATAATGGGTGCCTGAGACATACAACTCGTTTTTATCGCTTCGGGAAAGCATATCCATGTTCAGGTTGAGTTGGATTTGCTCTAAGGGATAGGGAAAATCATTTACCAGTGCGCGGGCTCCACGAAGCCCCATCTCTTCTGCATCCAGTGCCACGAAAAGGATACCATGGTGAGGACGGTTTTTTGAAAAGTATTCTGCCAAAACCAATAATGCGGCTGTTCCCGAAGCATTGTCATCAGCACCATTGTAAATTGAATCTCCCTTGGCATCTGGTCTTCCGATGCCCACGTGATCATAATGAGCGGTGACGACAATGACTTTTTTTGACTTACTCCCCGGGATAAAGGCTACCAAATTGGCCGCATTGTCATAGGTCTTTTGCTCCCGTGGGTTGGAAAAAGAAAATCGCTGGATAAAATCAGGATACAAAGGCTCGACTAATTCTAAGCCAGTAAGCTCCTTGAGGATGTAATTTTGTGCATGGATACTTCCCTCGCTTTGTGGCTTTCTTCCAGCCAGCTTGTCAGACGATAAGTACTCGATATGTTTGATTAATTTCTTTGCATCTATTTCTTGACTAAAAGCACTCAAGTGAATGCCAACAAGCAGAATTAATATGATTAATTTGTGTGGGTTCTTATTCATCTGCATAGCTATTGGACGTTATGTATATTCGTAAAATTACTGACCTATTGGTCATCACCTCAGGGATTTCATGAAATATATCTCCACCATTCTCTTTTTTCTTGGGTTTTCGGGTTTCACTTGGAGTCAGGGTAATTTGCCTAACACTTTTTTCGAAGGGAAATCCGTTGTTGTAGTTTCCACAGATCCAGGTGCGAGGCCTGCTATGACTTGGCAAGTTTTGGCAGATAGCATCCATCCTTATTTGGTGGAGGCTGGAGCGGATCCTGTGGCCTACTTTGAATTGGAGCAAGTTGCACTTTCTGAGGCAAGGCAGGCAGACTATGCCAAGGCTTTTCTTCAGCGTAAGGTTCAAAACATCATTTTGGTGACTAGGCAAAAAGAGAAGCTGAGTGTTCACATAGGCCCCTTTTCCGGAGATGGAAAAATTATTGCTTCGCCGGCACTGTATGGGGTCACTGGAAAAGATTGGAAGGATGCAGGAAGCTTACTGATTCAAGCGGGTAAAAACAAAAAATCAAGTAATCTCTTAGTCATTGATGTGGCTGAATTTCCCCAGATCAGCTCTCAGGAGACAGCTCAATCAGTCCAGCGATTTTTGCCAAGAAATCCTCTGAATCTCGAAGTTTTCAAATTGGGTATTCCACTCGAAGGATCATCGGCTGAAACAGGAGCCATGAGCTTTTTCAGATATGATCTGTTTGGTAAATCAGAAGCAGCGATCCTTGCCGAGCAAGCGACTCAAAAAACTCAGATTCAGGCTATTTTCGAGGCAATTTATCCGTATCAGATCGCATGGCTTACTGAAACAAAAACTACTCAACAGTTGATTGCAGATCGAGTCCAGTTTCAATTGGTTAAAGTAGAGGGTAGACAGGCGGATTTGATGAAAAGTATGGGGCTGAATCCACTGGAGGGAGAAGAGGGGGCAAAAACTGTGGTCAAATATTACATCCGATTTCTCGTCAGAGATGAGCTTTACATAGGTCCGGAATGGGACGCGGATACGGATTGGAAGGTTGCTTTAACCAGGTTTTTAGAAAACCTCAAAAAATAAGCCTCCAATTTGGAGGCTTGATATCGTTGATCGAGTAGGCACTTAGTATCAATACAACTCTTTATTTAGAAATGGAATCAAAGCTAGGATGATGGCTTGCCTGTAATATTCCTCTCTGTTGATGACTCCTTGAGTAAGGATCCCTACCGAGCCACCTTGTTGCTTGGAATTTTCGGTATTGAAGACTAAGTCGTCAGCTTTTCCCAGTTCCATACCTTCCTTGATTAGTTTTTCCACAGCGATAGGCAGGTAAAATGTTCCTGTTTTAGCCTGACTCGATTTCCCCGAATCATGTAGAATGTAGATCCATGCAAAAGCATACATTCCTTTTTCGTCTTCATCGACACCACCTTCAATTCCCACCCAAAAGTTAGCTTCAGGGAAAATCTCTCTGGAATTGTGGGCTCGATTTTTTGCACCCAAAAGGGTTTCTCTTTCTCCAAAAGGCTGCTCGGGTACTCCTGAGGAGGCATTGATACCTTCTACCAAGAATGAGCTGTTGAATGCTCTGGTAAAGGCATCTTCCGTACAGGAGATTTTTACCGGATTTTTACTTCCGACCAAGATCAGTTTCTTGTCGGTTGGGCGGAAATTTTCTCTTCTTTTAAAACTCATAACTAAGCCAGGCTTATGCCTTAGGCCATATTGGTAAATACCTGGTTGACATCGTCGTCTTCTTCCAGACGATCGATGAGTTTGTTGATGATTTCTTCTTGCTCTTCGGTGAGCTCCGTCAGTGTACTCGGGAATCGCTGAAAATCTGCAGAAATCACTTCAATTCCACGATCTTCCAGGGCTTTTTGCATGGTACCGAAGTCTTCAAATTCAGTGTAGGCAAAAATTTCACCTTCGTTTTCCGCAATTTCAGTCAGTCCGAAATCGATGAGCTCAAGTTCAAGCTCATCCAAATCATAGTTAGCTTTTGCAAAACGGAACACAGCCTTTCGGTCAAACATAAAGCTTACTGATCCGGAAGTGCCTAGAGATCCACCTGCTTTGGTAAAATATGAGCGCACATTAGCCACGGTACGATTGGTATTGTCAGTGGATGTCTCCACGATGATGGCAATTCCAAATGGTCCATAGCCTTCATATACTACTTCTTCGTAATCTTTTTCATCCTTATTGGAAGCCCGTTTGATAGCCGCTTCGATACGGTCTTTGGGCATTTGGGCACCTTTGGCGTTTTGGATAACGGTCCTAAGCTTGGCATTGCTGATTGGGTCAGGACCACCGGACTTGACCGCCATCACGATTTCTTTACCCAATCGGGTAAATACTTTGGACATTTTGTCCCAACGCTTGAATTTTCTCTCTTTTCGGAATTCAAATGCTCTTCCCATGGATTTGCTCGTTTGTGGTGGGCAAAAATAGCAATTTCTTTCACTTAGCCGAATCGCATTTCTTTAAGTGATTTGCTGGGATTCTTTCTGAAAACTTGGTCATACCAATGAATATTCCGTGTAAAGGAGAAAACTTTTCCCATGTCGACTTCCCCATCTCAAGCCATCCCAAATCTGCCCAAGTTGGGTCTTCCAAAAGTAGTGATCGTTGGTGCCGGTTTTGCCGGATTAAAACTAGCCAGAAGTCTGAGAAATAAGCCGTTTCAGGTAATCCTCTTGGACAAAAATAATTTTCACCAATTCCAGCCACTTTTCTACCAGGTGGCTACAGCCGGATTGGAGCCCAGTGCTATTTCCTTTCCATTGAGGAAGATATTCCACAATACCAAAAATGTGAGTTTCCGCATGGCTGAGGTACTTCGAGTCGATAAAGAAAGCAAAGTACTTTTCACGGATATAGGATTTATCGAATACGATTACCTGGTATTGGCTATGGGTGCCGATACCAATTATTTTGGGTCAAAGAATATTGAAAATTTCTCTTCTCCCATGAAGACCGTTTCGGAAGCCCTGTATATCCGCAACAAAATTATCTCCAACTACGAGCGCGCCATCAATATCGAAAAGATGGAAAACCGGAAGTCTCTCATGAATGTCGTTATCGTGGGAGGTGGCCCGACTGGGGTAGAATTGGCAGGAGCTATGGCTGAGTTGCGGAACAATGTATTTCCCAAAGACTACCCTGAGCTAAGCTTTAAAAACATGAAGGTCGTGCTAATCGAGGCAGGCCCAAATCTCCTTGGAGCCATGTCACCAGAAGCTCAGAAAAAGGCGATGGATTATTTGATCAAGTTGGGAGTGGAGATTCATGTCAGTACCAGAGTATTGGATTACGACGGTCAGGCCGTAACCTTGGAAGGAAAAGAATCCATTCAGACTCAAACACTGCTTTGGGCTGCGGGAATCAAACCCAATCGAATTGATGGTTTGGGTGATGAGTTTTATTCTGGAAATGGGAGACTTTTGGTAGATGAGTACAATAAGCTCAAGGACACTGAAGGAATTTTTGTGCTTGGGGACCAATCTCTGATGCCGGGAGGAATGTATCCAAAAGGTCATCCTCAAGTGGCGCAGGTGGCACTTCAGCAGGCGCGCAATCTCGCTGAAAACCTGAAAAATTTGTCGAAGGGTAAGTCTATGATTCCTTTTTCATACAAAGATCTTGGCTCAATGGCGACCATTGGAAGAAAATTGGCAGTAGTCGATCTTCCATTTTTGAAGTTTCAGGGAACTTTGGCTTGGATGACTTGGCTGTTTGTGCATTTGATGGCCATTTTGGGAGTCAAAAACAAACTTTTCATATTTCTGGATTGGTCGTGGAATTACCTGAGTTTTGACCCTAGCCTCAGGCTTTTGATCAGACCAAAATATGTGAGGGTGTCTGAACGAAAGGAATTGATTGAGGCAAAAACTTCGGTTTAAGATTCCTTAACAGATTGGTTTGAAGATTGATTTAAACCTGAACCTATGCTCTTGGTCTAATCTGCAAACAAACCAAAACACCTATGAAACAATGGATGATTGGGGCAGCATTACTGACCATGATGAGTCTGGGAGTAGCTGCCCAAGATCAAAGAAAAATGCCAAGCCCTGAAGACCGTGCTCAGCGAATGACCGAAAAGATGGCTTCGGAATTAAAATTATCTGAGGAGCAAAAGCAGAAAGTCCTCGCAATTAACCTGGAGCACGCAAAAAATCGCGCTGCAGAAATGGAAAAGCAACGAGCTGAGATGGAAGCAAGAAAAGCTGAAATGAAAGCTCAAGAGGAGAAAATCAAAGAAGTCCTTACCGAGGAGCAGAGGAAGCAATGGGAAGAAATCAAGGTGGACCGTCAGTCAGGAAGAAGACCCGGAGGGATGGTGGAAAACAGAAGAGATTTTGAATCACGGCATCGACCCCATCGAGGCGGAGGTAGATAAACTAAGAAAGCCCCGCATCACGGGGCTTTCTATATCGCAGGTGGGTCAACTAAACAGGGTACTATTGATGGTCAGTGTAAGCCCAATGGGTTTACGCTGACTTTAACCCGCGATTTGCTCTTCTACCTCAAAGAATGAAGCATCCTTCATCGGTAGTGTCGATGATCCCATCAGGAATTCATCTACTTTGACAGCAGCTTCCCGGCCTTCGGAAATTGCCCATACGACCAAAGATTGGCCTCTGCGCATGTCTCCTGCCAGGAAAACCTTCGGGTTTGTACTCTGGAAATTTTTTGATTTTGGGAGGCTGTTTTCTAATGTATCTACTCCAAAAGCCTGTAAGAGTCCATTTTGAGCAGGTCCCATATAGCCAATGGCAATAAATGCCAAGTCACAAGGTACTGTACGTTCAGTGCCTGGGATTTCTTCGAAAGTCATCCGTCCGCCTTTCTCCTTCCACTCAATATCCACTAGAGTCAAGCCAGTAACTTCTCCTGCCTCATTTCCCACAAATTCTTTGGTGAGGATGGAAAACATCCGCTCGGCACCTTCTTCATGCGAACTGGATGTTCTGAGCGTCATCGGCCACTCCGGCCAAGGGTTTAGCGTATTTCGCTGTTTCGGAGGCTTTGGTAGCAATTCCAATTGCGTGATAGATGCAGCGCCATGGCGATTGGATGTACCGATACAATCACTTCCGGTATCTCCACCTCCGATGACGATGACGTGTTTTCCTTTGGCTGAAATCGGATTTTCACCCAGTTCACCTCCGATGACCTGATTTTGTCTTCCCAAGAATTCCATGGCAAAATGAACTCCTTTGAGTTTATCGCCTTTGATATTCAACGCTCTGGGTTGCTGAGCTCCGGTAGAAAGTACGACCGCATCGTAATTTTGAAGGATGGAGTCCGCTTTGATGCTCGTTCCAATTTCAGTTTTGGTGGAGAAGATCACCCCTTCTTGCCGCATCAATTCAATCCGACGATCAATCACCCATTTTTCCAATTTGAAATCTGGAATACCATATCGAAGCAAGCCTCCGACTTTCGCATCCTTTTCAAAAAGGGTTACTTCGTGACCTGCTTGATTCAGTTGGTCTGCAGCAGCTAGACCGGCAGGACCCGAGCCGATGACCGCTACTTTTTTCCCTGTACGGGAAGCAGGTGGATTGGCAGTGATTAGGCCTAATTCATAAGCTTTCTCTGCAATGCTCTTTTCGATCAGCTCGATTGCTACAGGATCTTTATTGATGCCGAGTACGCAGCTAGCTTCGCAAGGAGCTGGGCAAATTCGACCGGTAAATTCCGGGAAATTGTTGGTGCTGCGAAGAATGTTGATGGCTTGAGCCCACTCTTTGTTGTACACTGCATCATTGAATTCCGGAATCACATTACCCAAAGGGCAGCCGTTGTGGCAAAATGGAACTCCGCAATCCATGCACCGAGCAGCCTGGTGATTGAGTTTTTCCCCAGAAAATGGCTCGTATATTTCTCTGTAATCGCCGATTCGCTCTTTTGGATCGCGGCTTACAGGTGTTTCTCTTTTAAATTGGATAAATCCGTCTTTCGCTCCCATCTTACACCAATGATTTAGCTTGTTCTTTTGCTCTTTTTTCCAAAACTGCCTTGTAATCTCTTGGGATTACTTTGATGAATTTCTGTTTGGCAGTTTCCCATTCGTCTAGGAATTTTTGTCCCAAACCACTGTTGGTCAGCTTGACATGACGCTTGAGATAGGCTTTGATCGTGGCAAAATCTTCCTCTTCGAGTAGATCAATGTCCACCATTTCGGTATTGATCTCCGTGATGTAGTCCTTGAGAATGTAGGCGATTCCCCCGCTCATACCTGCGGCAAAGTTTCTACCTATTTCACCGAGGTTGATCACAAGTCCACCGGTCATGTATTCACAGCCATGATCTCCGATTCCTTCGATGACGGTTTTGACGCCTGAGTTTCGTACGCAGAATCGTTCTCCGCCTTTTCCGTTGATATAAGCTTCACCCGATGTAGCTCCATAGAAGGCCACATTGCCGATGATGATGTTTTCCTCAGGCACAAATCGCGCATTGCGGCTTGGATAGATGATGAGACGACCTCCGGAAAGACCCTTTCCGAAGTAGTCATTGGCTTCACCTTCCAGTTCAAAGTTGACTCCTTTGGCCAAGAAACCGCCAAAAGTCTGACCAGCCGAACCGTTGAATTTAAAGTGAATGGTGTCTTCTGGTAATCCCACTCCTCCGTAGATTTTTGAAATCTCATTGGAGAGCATAGCCCCCACGGATCGGTCGGTATTTTTGATCTGGAAGTTGCCTTGTACTTGGATAGCCTGCTCCAGTGCCGGTGTCGCTGCTTTGATCAGTTGTCTGTCGAGTACATTTTGTAACTCAAATTCCTGATCGATTTGCTTGTGGATACCCACATGATCAGGCACTTCCACTTTATGGAAAATTGGAGAAAGGTCGATTTTATCCCACTTCCAGTGATTGAGGTGTCCAGTGGATTGAAGCACTTGACTTTGGCCGACCATCTCATCAATAGTTCGGAAGCCGAGAGAAGCCATAATTTCACGAAGATCCTGAACAAGGAATTTGAAGTAATTCACCACGTGCTCAGGGTCGCCGGTAAATAGTTTTCTCAAGTCAGGATCTTGTGTAGCGATGCCCACAGGGCAGGTATTCAGGTGACACTTACGCATCATGATGCAACCTTCCACTACCAATGCACCCGTAGCGATACCCCACTCCTCAGCTCCCAAAAGGGTAGCAATGGCCAGGTCACGACCGGTTCGGAGTTGTCCGTCTGTCTGAAGTACTACACGGCTTCTGAGGTTGTTTTTTACCAAGGTCTGATGAGCTTCCGAAAGACCAAGCTCCCAAGGAAGCCCTGCATGTCGGATTGAGCTGAGTGGTGAAGCTCCGGTTCCACCGTCTGCACCCGCGATCAAGATCACGTCGGCAGCAGCTTTGGCAACACCCGCAGCTACAGTTCCGACTCCCGCTTGAGACACCAGTTTCACATTGATTCTGGCTTTTCTGTTCGCATTTTTCAGGTCGAAAATGAGCTGTGCCAAGTCTTCGATCGAATAAATGTCGTGATGTGGAGGCGGTGAAATCAATCCTACTCCTGGAGTAGAATGTCTTACTCGTCCGATCCACTCATCTACTTTATGTCCAGGTAGCTGACCACCTTCACCGGGTTTTGCACCCTGAGCCATTTTGATCTGAAGCTCGGCAGCGTTGGTCAGGTAGTGGGAAGTCACCCCAAAACGGCCAGAAGCAACTTGCTTGATGGCTGAGCGTTCCCAGTCTCCGTTTGGCTTTTTCTCATATCTGATCTCGTCTTCTCCCCCCTCACCTGAGTTGCTTTTTGCACCGATTCGGTTCATGGCTATGGCCAGAGTGGTGTGAGCTTCATGAGAGATCGATCCAAAGGACATTGCACCAGTGGCAAATCGTCTCATGATTTTTTCGGCAGGCTCCACCTCATCGAGTGGTACACTGATTTGTTTTTTGAATTCAAAAAGTCCCCTCAGTGTCAACGCATCCTTAGTTTGCTCATTGATTTTGGCAGCAAACTTTTTATACATCTCGTAATCACCCAGTCGGGTTGATTTCTGAAGTAAATGGATCGTCTCAGGGTTAAACATGTGTTTTTCCCCTCTTCGCTTCCACTGATAGACTCCTCCTGTTTCGAGTACAGGTGAATGCGTCTCATAAGCTGCTCTATGTCGGATCAATACTTCTTCTGCCAATTCATCAAAAGAGATCCCGCTAATTCGGGATACGGTGCCTTTGAAACAACGGTCCATCACTTCAGGACCCAATCCAATTGCCTCGAAAATCTGAGCTCCTTGGTAAGATTGAAGCGTTGAAATCCCCATTTTGGAAAGAACCTTTAGAAGGCCTTTTCCGATGGCGTCTTGATAATTGGCAAATAGGGTTTTTTCGTCTTTTACTTTGCTCAGTTGGCCTTTTTTGAAGAGATCCAATAAGGATTCTAAAGCCAAATAAGGATTGATAGCCGATACACCATATCCAATCGCTGTGGCAAAATGGTGAACTTCTCTGATGTCAGCGGATTCCAATACCAATCCGGCTCTCGTCCTGATTTTTTTCTTTACCAAATGTTGGTGAACGGCTCCTATGGCAAGTAAGGAAGGAATGGGAGCATGGTTTTCAGAACTGTTGCGATCTGAAATGATCAATACATTTTTTCCTTCATTCAGGATGGCTTCCTCCGCTTCCAAACAAAGCTTGTCCAAAGCTTCCAACAATCTGCCTGGCTTGTGATCTGCTACAAAGTGGCCCAACAGTCTTTTGGACCTGTAGCCGAGATGTCCCATTCTAGTGATTTTTTCTAAATCCTCATTGAGAAGAACAGGCTGGGAAATATGGATCTGCTTGGTATGCTGAGGGCTTTCTTCCAAGATATTGTGTCCTTCACCGATTCGGGTGAAAAGTGACATCACCAAGCGTTCTCGGATTGGATCAATAGGAGGGTTACTTACCTGAGCAAAGAGCTGCTTGAAGTAATTGGAAATGTGCTGGCTTTGCTTGGACAATACGGCCAATGGCGTATCTGCACCCATGGAGCCCACTGCCTCATAGCCGGTATCTCCCATTGGTGCAAGAATGACTTTCAGCTCTTCGGAAGTATACCCAAAGACCGTCTGACTCTTTTGAATTTGCTCGGTAGAATAAGGATGAGAAAGTTCTTCCGGATCGGGTACAAATCGGAGCTTGGTCCGTTGCTCATTGACCCATTTTTCATAAGGTTGTCGTCGGCAGATTTCTCCTTTTACTTCTTCGTCAAAGAGTACACGTCCTTTTTCCAAATCTGCCCATAGCATTCTACCTGGGCTGATACGACCTTTTTCAGTTATGGTAGCCTCTCTGATCGGCAGTGCACCTGCTTCAGAGGAAAGGATTAGTCGGTTGTCTTTTGTAATAAAATATCTGAGTGGTCGGAGTCCATTTCGATCAAGAGTTGCACCTACTGATTTACCGTCTGTGAATAAAAGGGCGGCAGGACCATCCCAAGGTTCTACTAATGATGCGTGAAACTTGTAGAAAGCCTTCCGGTCGCGATCCATTACTTCATTATCCTGCCAAGCTTCAGGAACAAGCATCATCATGGCATGGGGAAGTGAACGACCGCTTAGGGTCAACAGTTCCACCATGGCATCGAGGTTCGCTGAGTCTGAGTTCATCTTATTGGTGATGGGCATCAGTTTGGCCAACTCCTCATCCGTGAAAAACTTGGACTTCATCAAGGCCTCCTTGGACTTCATTTTGTTGAGGTTACCTCGTATGGTGTTGATTTCCCCGTTATGAGAGAGGAATCGGAAAGGCTGAGCCAATCTCCAGTTTGGAAAGGTATTGGTTGAAAATCTGGAGTGAACGATCGCGAAGGCTGACTCAATCCGTGGATTTTGAAGGTCTTTATAAAATGCCAAAACCTGATCAGTTCTCAATTGCCCCTTATATATAAGAGTGAGTGAGCTGAGGCTGGCGAAATAAAAAGAATGATTTACTCCTGGAATCTCCGAGTTTATCTTAGAGGTGGCGTAGTTTCTGAGCACATATAGCTTTCTCTCCAAATCAATTCCGGTAAGTCTTTTTTTATGACTTACGAATAGTTGCTCAATATTTGGCATTACGTCTAGCGCGCCTGATCCAGGGACTGTTTCATCCACGGGGACTTCTCGATATCCAATAAGTTCAAAATCCAGCTCCTCGATCAATTGGTTTAGGAGGGCTTTTGATCTCTTGTAAAGCTGTTTGTTTTTGGGAAAGAAAGTCATCCCTACCCCATAAAAACCGGGTTCGGGTAAGTTGATTTCAGTACGGGCGGTTACATCCTTTAGAAACTGGTGTGGCACCTGAATGGATATGCCTGCTCCGTCTCCTGTCTTGGGATCCGAACCGCGGCCACCACGGTGCTCCATGTTGCTCAGCATGTATAAGGCATCGCTGATAGTTTCGTGAGTGGGTGTATTACTCAAGTCAACCACCGCGCCAATACCGCAGGAGTCATGCTCAAACTCCGATCGATATAAACCTTGTTGCATTCTAGTTAGTATTTAATAGGTTTAAAATTTCCAAAAATTACAAAAAAAAAATCTTTTGTTAAAATTACGGCAATGAAGTGGCTATTTTAATGCCGTATTATTTATAAAAAACAACTTACTTGATTTTTTTGGAAATTATAAATCTGATTTTTTTTGAAGTTAAAATCTGAAAAAAATATTTTTTTGATCGAATGTTGGTTGTTATTATAGCTTATTTGGTCAAAAAATATGTTCAAATTGATAAAAATGGTTTTTTTGAAAAATTGAAAAAAAAATTTCGAATTTTTTATTTTTCAGAAAATCTACTCACGACTTCTGAATGGATGTTTTAAATGAAAAAAAGAAATAAAATTCTGTAAATTTTCTATTTTACAGAATAAAAAAATTCAACAATTTAGTCGGTGAAGGCTGTTGAGCTGTCTTTTTCCCCAGATTTCAAGTGTACTTTCACCTTTTTGATTTTTCTGGAATCAACTGCCAAAACTGTGAATTCGAAGTTTTCAAACGGTATCTTGGTTCCATTTTTAGGTAATTTGGAGTTGAGTTCCAGTAGCAGACCACCTAGGGATTCGCTTTCTCCTTTTACCTCTTCAAAAATCTGCGGATCTAATTCCAGCTTTTTACAGAAGTCATTCAATGAAACTTTTCCTTCAAAAATAAAGGTGTCGGAATCAATCTCCTGAAAAAAGATTGTATCTGTATCATCAAACTCGTCATTGATTTCCCCAATGATCTCTTCTATTAAATCTTCTAAAGTGACCAACCCTGACGTGCCTCCATACTCATCCACCACGATGGCCATGTGGACCCGCATCTTTTGGAAGTCCTTTAATAAGGAGTCCACCTTTTTATTTTCTGGGACGAAAAAGCTTTTTCTAATAAGTGATTTCCAGTCAAATGTTTCGTCTTTATCAATGTGTGGTAAAAGGTCTTTGATGTAAAGAATACCCAGAATATTGTCAATGGTCTCTTCAAATACAGGGATTCTAGAATAACCACTCTTATTTATTTTATCCATGAGTTCATGGAAATCAATTTCGGCATCGACCGCGGTGATTTCCATACGGCTTTTCATCACTTGCCTTACGCTGAGAGTACCAAAATTTACGATGCCTTTCAGAATTTCCTTTTCCTCTTCAGGTGTATCCTCCGTAGTAAGTTCCAATGCTTGATTGAGTTCATCCACAGAAAGGGAGTAACCCTTTTGTTGGATTCTTTTTTCAATGATATTGCTGAAAGCCATCAAAAATGCTGACACAGGTTTTAATGCAGAATTAAAAAAACTGATATATGGGGCAAGATTGAGTGCAAAACCAATTTTGGCTTGGTTTGCATAGACCTTGGGTACGATTTCTCCAAAGAAAACGATGGCAAAGGTCACGCCCACCGTTTGAATGAGCACCACCACTATTCCGGTAGCGTTCATTCCAAAAATACTCCAGGAAACAAAGGTTGTCAGGGTGACTATTGCGATATTGATGAGGTTATTCAGAATTAAAATAGTACTGAGGAGCCTTTTGGGGGATGAGACCAATTTGTTGATTAATCTTCCTTTTTCCGGGTTGGTTTCGCTGATTTCTCCGAGATCTTCTTTGGTAAGAGAAAAAAAAGCAACCTCTGAGCCGGAAACCAAAGCTGAACCTATCAATAAAAAAATAAGCGCTAATCCATTTAATAGGATATAGCTAAATGTTATCTCAGGGACTTGAGCAATAAGAAAATAACTCGGGTAGGGGTCGTCCATTAGTGTTAATATTGGTGGGACAAATTTAACAAATCCCTTTTACCAAAGGGAAAAGGGATTTGAAGTGATTGTTAAAATGGCAAATCGTCGTCTGCGTCATCCAAAGAGATATCAGGGCCTCCACCCGAACTCATGGAAGTAGTCGGTTTTGAACTAGGAGAAGATGTATCCGATTGTGGCGGGGAGGGATTTGGATTGCCCATTCCATCGGGCCTTCCTCCTACCATGGTGAAGCTTAAGACTCTAATTTTGGTTTTTTTTCGATTCTGGCCTTGCTCATCTGTCCACTTGTCAGATTTGATTTTACCTTCAACATAGATTTGTGATCCTTTCTTCAGGTATTTCTCAGCGATTTTTGCTTGCTGATCCCAAAGTTCCAAATCATGCCATTCGGTTTGTTCCACTCTGTTTCCATTTCGGTCATTGTATGCCTCCGTGGTTGCAAGGCTTAGATTGGCGACTACTTTGTCTCCCTCAAGATACTTCACCTCTGGGTCGGCTCCCAGATTTCCCAATAAAATTACTTTGTTTACTCCTGCCATAGCTGTAAGTTTTGTGTGAAAAAAAATTGTGAAATTGAAATTACTCAAATACCCTGATCGTTCAAAAAATTCACAATCAATTTAGGTTTGGCTAAATGCTCTATTTCATTTTCATTCACCAGCAAGTAGCCTTCTTTTTTGCACCATTCTGAAAGCTCAGAATACTTTTCTGCCGGGATTTCCATTTTTGAAAAACTTGCATCCAGTCGTTGATGTGACAAAATGTGTCGATATTTTTTAGATAATGGCTTCGGTTTTTCTTTTCCTTCAAATGGCAAAAGCACGGATTCCAAAAGAGGGAAATCATAAAGTCCGGTCCATATATCTCCTGCGCCCCTTTTTTTCCATACCCAATGATCTCCGCATTGGATGACTAGGTAGTCTAGCTTTCTTTCCTTAACCTTTGTTTTGTTGATTTTTACAGGTAATTGACCCACTAAGTCATTTTTAAAGGCAAAACAAGTGACTTGGAGAGGACAGTTTTCGCATGCTGGATTTTTAGGAATGCACTGTCTTGCTCCAAAGTCCATCATGGCCTGATTAAACTCCGCAGGGGCTTTTTCCGGAATAAGTTGGTTGGCTAGTTTTTCAAACTCTTTTTTTGCTCTCCCACTAGCTATATCTGTGTCGATACCGAAGTATCGGGATAATACACGGAA
This sequence comes from Algoriphagus aquatilis, assembly GCF_042657405.1. NCBI lineage: Bacteria > Pseudomonadati > Bacteroidota > Cytophagia > Cytophagales > Cyclobacteriaceae > Algoriphagus > Algoriphagus aquatilis. The sequence continues at coordinate 93,521 of NZ_JBHSKS010000004.1, read as the reverse complement.
TACGTTCCCATCAACAACGGCCTTTACTTCACCAAATGCGAAACTCGATATTGCAGCTGCTGTGTAGCTGCCTACCCCTTTTAGCTTGATAAGTGATTCATAACTGGATGGAAATCGTCCTCCCAAGTCATTCCAAATGGACTTTGCGCAAGAGTGCAGATTTCTGGCGCGGCTATAATAACCAAGTCCTTGCCAAAGTCGGAGGACTTCAGATTCTGATGCCAATGCCAAGTCTTTTACTGTCGGAAAGGTTTGGGTAAAAGCATAATAATAAGGTAAACCCTGCGCCACTCTGGTTTGCTGCAAAATGATTTCGGAAAGCCAGATTTTGTATGGATCAGAGGTTTCTCTCCAAGGTAATTCTCGAGGATTTTCTCTATACCAAGAAATAATTTGATTTGAAAAAGCTTGATTTTCAGACTTTTTACTGTTCATAAGGGTGAATATTTCTGCATACAAACCAAGGGAATTTTTTTGAATATGTTTTTTAATTGCGTCGGTTCTCGTACATTTGCAGTCCCAAAAACACTTGGTTAATAGGTTGTTAAGCTTATTTCGTAATTTCTAAATTAAAATCACTGTGACAAAAGCAGAAGTAATCACCAAGATTTCCGACAAAACCGGAATCCAGAAGGATGATGTGACACAAGCCATCGAGGCGTTCTTCAAAGTCGTAAAGGACTCCATGGCAGAAGGAGAAAACATCTACGTAAGAGGTTTTGGCAGCTTTATCAATAAGAAAAGAGCTAAGAAAATCGCCCGTAATATCTCTAAGAATACGGCTATCGTGATCGACGAGCACTATATTCCGGCTTTCAAGCCTTCCAAGGTGTTTGTAGAGAAAATCAAAAACAGCAAAAAAATCAAACAATTGGCTCCTCAGGATTAATTCTGAGCAACCTTTAGTATGAAAAAATCTCAGCTCATTCTTGTTGCATTAGGAATAGTCTCAATCATAGTATTATTCTCACTCCCTAAAGTGGTGGTAGATAATGATGCGACGGCAGCAAAGGTTGAGGAATCAGGTGATCAATCTGGCCCTTCCTCGGATGTCATTTCCGAATCTCACGAGAATGAGCTTTCTTCTGAAAATAGAAATCAGGCTGATCGATTGATTCAAAACTTTCTCAGTGCTCCTACTAATGAAGAGAAAGTGGCTGCTGCTCAGACCTTAGCAGGAATATATAAAGAAGAGGGTTTATTTGACAGTGCCGCATATTATTGGGATCAGGTAGCACTAACCTCGCCTGATAATTTATCCTTCGCAGAAGAAGCTGGGAAAGCAAGCTATGAAGCGTTTTCTTTTGCATTGGATAAAAAGAAGGTTGAAGCACTGGCCGACAAAACCAGAAAATATCTCAGTAAGGTTTTGGAAAAAGATCCAAACCGATTGGACTTGAAAACAAAAATTGCGATGACCTATGTGTCTTCAGCTAATCCAATGGAAGGGATTACCATGCTTCGGGAAGTTCTCGAAAAGGATCCCCAAAATGAGGATGGGCTGTTTAACATGGGAATCCTTTCAATGCAATCCGGTCAATATAAAAAAGCTGCTGAGCGATTTGAGGAATTGATTAAATATCATCCACAGAATGTTCAAGGTCAATTTTATCTGGCAGTTAGCTATTTTGAGTCCAATGAAAAAAACAAAGCGAAAGCACAGTTTGAGTCGGTAAAGAAAATTACTCAAGATCCAATGATCATCAGTAGTGTTCAAAGCTATCTCGACAAGCTATAAATTATTCTAAACACTTTAAATTCAAAAGACTATGCCTTGCGGTAAGAAAAGAAAAAGACATAAGATCGCGACTCACAAGCGTAAAAAGAGACTTAGAAAAAACAGACATAAGAAGAAGTAATACACTTCTTCTTTTCCTGTTTTTACACAACACGTTCATTTACATATTATAAGACGAAAATTTGAGTACGGAATTGTTAATCGATTCTGCTCAAAACGGGAGTCGAATTGCCTTACTGCAGGAAAAGCAGCTGGTTGAACTGCATTCCGAAGGAATGGACAATCAGTTTAAAGTAGGAGACATTTACTTGGGCACGGTCCGAAAGATCGTCAATGGACTCAATGCTGCGTTCATTGACGTTGGGTATGAGAAAGATGCCTTTCTTCATTACCAGGACCTTGGCCCGAATGTCAATAGTCTGTTGAAGTTTACCAAAATGGTACGCAACAACAACTATACTAACTACATGCTGAAGGGTTTCGAGAATGAACCTGAAATAGATAAAGTCGGTAAAATCGACAAAACTCTAGCCAAGACCACTCAGGTGTTGGTTCAGGTAGTCAAAGAACCTATTTCCACCAAAGGCCCTCGATTATCCTGTGAGCTCTCTCTACCCGGACGCTACTTGGTGCTCGTACCTTTCTCGGATACTGTCAATGTATCCAAAAAAATTCGAAGCAGCGAAGAGCGCAAAAGGCTACTCAGACTCATCAATTCGATCAAACCTGCCAACTTCGGAGTAATCATCCGAACGGTGGCCGAAGGACAGTCCGTGACGGAACTTGATAAAGACCTTCGAAATCTTCTCACCAATTGGGAAGAAGGAATGAAGAAATTGCTGAAAGCCAAAAGCCGGGACAAAATCATCGGAGAGATGAGCATGGCTTCCTCACTAGTGAGAGACCTGCTCAATGAATCATTCGACGCAATCACCGTAGAAGAAGAGTCAACTTACGATCAGATCCGTTCCTACATCAGGTCTATAGCACCTGAAAAAGAAAAAATTGTCAAGCTTTACAACGGTAAAGTCAAGCTATTTGAAAGTTTTGGAATCGAAAAGCAAATCAAAAGCTTGTTTGGACAGACCGTCAGTCTTCCTCAGGGAGGCTACGTTATCATTGAGCACACAGAAGCCCTGCATGTCATCGACGTCAACAGTGGCAACAAGTCCAACCAAGAAAGTGACCAGGAATCTACAGCACTGAAAACTAACCTGGTCGCTGCTAAAGAAATTGCCAGACAGCTCCGCCTCCGAGACATGGGAGGCATCATTGTGGTCGATTTTATCGACATGAAAAAGGCCGAAAATAAGAAGGCAATCTATGATGCAATGATGCTGGAGATGAAATCTGATAGGTCCAAGCATACCGTCTTGCCTCTGAGCAAATTTGGGCTCATGCAAATCACTCGGCAGCGTGTTCGCCCTGAAGTCAACATTGTGACCAAGGAAACCTGCCCCGCTTGTAACGGTACCGGCAAAATTCAAGCTTCCATTTTGGTGGCTGATAAGTTGGAGCATGACCTGGAGCATATCGCTACGATCCAAAACGTGGACAAAATCCACATCGGGCTGCACCCCTATCTGCATGCGTATTTTACTACAGGCCTGATTAGCCGGAGAGTAAAATGGTTTTTCAAGTACTTCAAATGGATAAGACTGATCAAAGATTCTTCACTACCCGTGACGGAATACAGATTCCAAGATGAATCTGGAGAAGAAATCGAACTACAAGTAAAAAGCGAGACTGAGTAAGTCTCGCTTTTTTTATTCCTATATTTTTTGAAAGTGTGGATTAGGAGGTAAAAAGCCCCCATCCATCATCGTACTTTTCAGCAGAACCGAAGTCTTTTACCCAATCCACAAATAGAACTCGAAATTCATCAATTGCTTCGCGAAGCAGTTGCAAATGTTCCTCTGCATGAGTCTCTTCCATGGCAAGTTGATACGTCATGGAGCGTAGGTGTTTTGCATGTACCTTCATAATGGTAGCATTTTCCATTTTCAAGATGTAGCTGTCAACACTCTCTGCTCCGGCAAATTTGGCACTCATAGCAGAGGCATCTTCCATCATCATGCCCCCGTATAGTTCTTTTCTGGCTTCGTCAAGACTCCCCACCAAAGCATGGGTGAGAGAAACGATCTCCATAGATTTTTTCATCAGAGGATGAGAGTAAATTTGATCCCGCATGGATTTGGGGTCAAATTCATTCTCATCATCCCAGTCAGGTTCTTGGTTAAAATCGTCCCACATACAAAAACTCAGTTAAAAAAAGAGATTGTTTAAATAGCTCAGAATGGAAGCTTGTCCTCTTCACTTTCGGAATAGAACACATCTTCAGGAGGCCCAACTGTACTTCCCCCTACTTGAGATCGGTCTACTTTATATGCTTTCACTTCAGTGTACCAGCGTCCATTGTATTCCCTACTCTCCACATCAATTCCAAGTGTGACCTGTTCGCCAACTTTCAATCCGAATTGATCGATTTTGTCTCCCCAAATAGATACGCATACTTTTTTAGGATATTGTCCGCCAGTTTCAAGGATGTATTCTTGCTTTCTCCAAGAGTTGCCGCTTTTTGAACTTCCACTTACTTCAGGAAGCTGATTGATTACTTTTCCGCTTAAATCCATTATGCTGATTATTTCAATGTATAATCACGAAGGTAATCAATGAGATTTATTTTGGCTGATTTTAGGAGTGCCAAAAAAGAGGTTTTTGGCCCTTTTTTTGGTCTAAGTTGATGTGAAAAACGATTTGGCAATTTATTTTCATGCGTTTCAAAAACAATTTGATGTTAGGTGTAATTTTTCAAAATTTCATTTTGAATTTTCCTTAACACTTGATTTTGCTAATAAAATCAGGTTAGATTTAGTGTTCCCAAAAGAACTTACCGATCGAGTTTAAATTTTCTTCTCACCTAAATAGATACTATGGCTTAGACTTTTACGTTGTACTTAAACCAACTTAAGATGAGTAAGCGATTGGGTCCTGAGGACGGTGAGTTAATAGCTCAATATAGAAATGGCAGTGAGGCTGCTTTTGATCTTTTAGTAGATCGGTATCAAAGTAAAGTATACACCACAATTTTTCTGATCGTGAAGGATCAGGAAATCGCTGAGGATTTACTTCAGGATGTGTTTGTCAAAGTGATTCAAACTTTGAATTCGGACAAGTATAATGAAGAGGGTAAATTTCAGCCTTGGCTAATGAGGATTGCGCATAACTTGGCGATTGACCACTTCCGGAAAGCAAAGAGGTATCCAACAATTATCTTGGAGGATGGCACCAATCTGCTCAATTCCATGAAGTTTGCTGAAGATTCCATCGAGGAAATCCGTGTGAAGGAGGAAACTCTTGACATGGTCAAAAAGCTGATTGAAGAACTGCCTGAAGCTCAAAAAGAAGTTTTGATTATGAGGCATTATCTGGATATGAGTTTTCAGGAAATCGCCGATCAGACTGGTGTGAGTATAAACACTGCCCTAGGCAGAATGCGCTATGCGCTGATTCACCTCAGGAAAAAGATGAAACAATTAACTGTTGCCTATGATAAAATCTTTTACCCCAAATGACCTGGTGAGATATATTTATCAGGAAATGCCGGAGGTAGAACAAGAACTCTTGATGCAAGCCTTGCACAACGATGACGATTTGATGCAAGAATATGTAGAAATGCTGAGCACAATGGAGTTTTTGGAGCAGGTCAACCTGCAGCCTTCCGAAAAAGTAGTGAATGCCATTAAGAAAATGGCTCATTCTACGGGACTTCAAAAAGTCTGACGAAATTTGGTAATCCCGCTCATTTGAGCGGGATTTTCGTTTCTATAATTCCCCCAAAAAAGATTTAGCCTGTCTCAATAGGGCAGCATTGGTATCTGCAGCAAACCCATGGCCCTGGTTGGGAACACGAATGAATTGATGACGGATCTGAACATTTTTTAGTGCGGTTTCCAACTTTTCACTTTGAGAGATGGGCACGACTTGGTCAGTTTCTCCGTGAAAAAAGATGATAGGGGGGTCTTCCGAACTCGCAAAATTCACCGGGCTGGCGTTTTGATAATTTGCGGGGACAGTCAGGGGTGTGCCTCCCATGATCTCTGTAAGCCCCAAGGTGGTAAGGTTATTGAACCCAAAGAGACTGGTTAGATCAGTCGGCGGGAAAAATGCGATTAATCCCTTGATGTCAGACTCTTTGTTTTTAAGCCCGTGAAGCAAAGCTAGGTGTCCTCCTGCACTTGCACCGCTCAAAATGATCTTTTCTGATATATTCCACTCTTTCAGCTTACTCCTTATAAATTGGAGTGCAGCTTTAACATCCTCTTCTTGAGCCGGGAATCTATTTTGTTTACTGACGAAATCAAACAATCTGTAATTGAATGAAATCATGGCAAATCCAGGGAAAGATTGTTCAACCAAAGGCTTGACTTGTAAAAATTCGCTCTTATCCCCATCTATCCAGGCACCCCCATGGATGTAAATAATTACAGGGGTTTTATCTGATGATCTGCCAGCCGGAAGAAATATGTCCATCTTTTGCCTTGTGTCCGAGCCATAAGGGACATTTGAAATCTCTAGAGCCGGAAGAACATCAGGATTTTTTTCCTGATCAATTGCACAAGAGAAAAGGAAAACTGAAGAAATAAATAGAATTAAAAATGAACGGATAAAAAGTATGCTTTGCTTCATAATCAGAACCATTTAATAAGAGAAGAGATAATTTGTTTCGCTTTTATGCCATAAGGAGGTCGCAGAAGAGAGACATTATTGTAGCCAACACGCTGCTTTAATACCCCTTTTTCATTACTGAATGCCAAAAAGCCATGGTAGCCATGAGCTTTTCCGATTCCGCTGTTGTTTACGCCTCCAAATGGTAATTCGTTGTGGAGGAAATGGAGTACACAGTCATTAATGACCATATTTCCTGAACTAGTCTCATCCATTACTTTTTTAGAATGAGATGAGTTGGTTCCAAAAAAATAAAGGGCAAGAGGTTTTGGCTGAGAATTGATCAAATCAATAGCTTCTTGAAGGTTATTATATGTAAGGATAGGCAGGATTGGACCAAATATTTCTTCTTTGAATACAGACATTTCAGAACTAATTGCGGCGATTAAAGTAGGCTCAAAATATTTAGATGAAATTTCTGTTTTACCCCCAAAAGCGATTTGCCCACCTTTTACCAAAGCATCATTCAGCATATTTTGAAGTCTCTGAAAGTGTTTTAAGTTGATGATCCTTGCATAATCGGTGCTTTTCTCAATGCCATTAAATGAGGGATCATAATAGCCTTGAATCTGGATTTTTGCCTGCATGATAAATTGATCTTTAATACTATCATGGACCAAAATGTAGTCTGGGGCAATACAAGTTTGCCCACAATTGACAAATTTCCCCCAGATAATCTTTTGAGCTGCATCTTTAAGATCAGCTGAGCTATCAATGATTACCGGTGATTTTCCTCCCAATTCCAAGGTGACTGAACTTAAATGTTGGGCCGCGGCTTTCATTACGATTTTTCCTACCGTAGGGCTACCTGTAAAAAAAATGTGATCGAAAGGAAGCTTAAGTAATTCAGTAGAAACCTCTACTTCTCCTAAGCAAACAGCGATTTCGTCTTCTTCAAATAGATCCCTAATCAATCTGGCAATGAGTTCAGATGTTTTTGGAGAAAATTCGGAGGGTTTAATAATTGCTGTGCAACCTGCGGCAATTGCAGATACCAATGGGCCGATCGTCAAATTAAAAGGAAAGTTCCATGGAGATATGATGAGAGATCTTCCCTTAGGCTCTACTTGGATCCATGCAGAAGTGCCAATCATAGGTAATGGTGTAGACACTTTCTTTGGAGCCATCCATGATTTCAGATTTTTGATCGCATGGTTTATTTCTGAGGTTACAGGAAAAATCTCATTTAGATCTACCTCAGGAGCAGGTTTGTTGAAATCCTGCCAAAGAGCTTTCCTTATATCTTCCTGATGGGTTTTGATCCATTCTCTTATCTTTTTCAATTTGAGAATCCGCTCTTCATGACTGGATCTCCTCAAAGAAATACTTTTATAAAGTTGATTTTCAAATAATTGAGAGAGTTCCCCCTCAGCTTCTTTTTGGACCATTGATCTCTGTATTTCAAGTTTGTGGCAAATAACAGATAACCAACTTAGTGATTTTTTGGAAGCTTTTAACCCCATCCCCAAGGGCGTAATGAAATGTCAAAAATTAAAAAGAAGCTGCAGTTTCTAAAGCCTGAAAAAATAGAGTGAATCGCTTTTATAAGACAATAAAATGGATCTCAATTCTTTTTAATTACATTTCAAATAAAAAAAAATGCATTATGTGCAAAAATTTTTTCAATTCTGCTTGGATATGAAAAACAATAAAATGTATTTTTACAGCAATAAAGGGATAATAAGCTGCTGAAGCTTGACAGGATTATGAAATTAAAGGTTCGGGACCATAAAGGATATCACCTTTTAAGCCTTGAAAAATAGAATCAACCGTCTAGTCAATCTTCAAAAACTTAAAAATTTCCCAATAAGAGGGGTTTTAAATGCTTGAACTCTAAAATTTTAAATAACTGTTGTATGGAGAATTTATCCGAACTAAACCCCTACACCAGGTCTCCTTTAGGACTTTCCTTTTGGAGCTTTGGTAAAAAAGGGTTAACCAAATTACTAGTGAATACGCTAGTGTTTTTGGTTGGCATCCTGCTTCCATTTTTTGGGAAATCCCAAAATGTCCCTGTAATTATTCCAATTGGAGGGATTGAAATGGATGGTAATTTAATTGCCAATAGTCCAGCTAATACAGGGGATTGGTTTCCCGGTGGTATTGGGTCAGGTGGTTCAGTGTTTAACATAAATGGGATAGCTATTGACCCAGCTATTTCATTTAGATTTCAGGATGGATTCAAAAATGGTCCTATTTCTGACCGAATCTTTTCGCAAGGAACCAAATCCAGTGATGATCCTAATTCTTGGGTATGGTCTAATGGGGACGCAGGTGGTAAAGGGGACATTGGAAACGCTTTCCTTCACATTGGCACAGCTTCAGATAATGACAATTGGTTAGTGGTTGCCTCAGATCGCTTGGTTACTAATGGTACCAGTTATTTGGAATTTGAATTTTTCCAGAATACGGTTTCTAGAAATACTGCAAATAATAGGTTTACTTCTGCTGGTACTAGTGGTGGAAGAACTATTAATGATGTTCTTATCTCTATTGAATACACCAATGGAGGTTCAGCGGTAACTATTAAAGTTTATCTGTGGAAGCAAACACCTTCGGGTTTTGCTTATGTCGAGGAAACAGGGATTATAGGGACAGATGCATTTGGCTTTGTCAATAACGTAGTGGTTTCTGCTCCACTTGCGAACCTCGCATTTGGCACTAATTCTTATCAGCCTCTTCAATTTGTTGAAGCGGCAATTAACATTTCAGAAATTATTGGTCGTAGCGTAGATCCTTGTTTGGGAATCAAAGTGAACACTTTGATGGTCAAAACAAGATCATCAGCGTCCTTAACAGCTGCCGCTGATGATTTTATTGACCCCATACCGGTTAGAATAAACTTTGGTACTGCAGATGTCATTTACGATTCCAATTTATTTTGTGGCCATGGAACTACTGTTACGCCTCAAGTAATTGGAGTTCAAGGTGGTACATTTACATCTACTGCTGGATTATCTATCGATTCTTCAACTGGAGTAATAAACCTTGCTAGCAGTACACCTGGTACTTACACAGTAACCTATTCATTCACAACCCAAGGTTGTTCTAAGAGTGTTACTACTGAGGTAATAGTTCCTAGAACGGCACCTGCGCCGGATGCACAAAAGTTTGATTTTTGTCAAAATTCTGGAAACCAAACGCTATCAGTAGTTCCAGAATCAGGTTATTCGATTAAATGGTATGATTCCAATGGAAATGCACTTGCTGCAGCCCCGACCATTTTAACATCTACGGTAGGTAGCCAAACTTATTTTGTTTCTCAAACTAAAGTTGGAGAATGTGAAAGTGAAAAGGCAGAAATTCTTGTTGTAGTGAATGCTACCCCATCAGCTCCAGCGCTTTCAGTACCTGCACCTGCGTGTGACGCGACATCGGTTACGGTTACATTCAGTGCGGCAACCGGAGTTGAATATTCTTTAAGCAACACGTTCACCACTTTGATTACAGGTGGCAGCTTCAGTGCACCGGTTAACAGCAGCGGAACAGTATATGCAAGAACAGTAGGAACGAGCTGTGTGATCAGTTCACCATTCACTGTTGCAGCAGCACCGGTTACCCCATCAGCTCCAGCGCTTTCAGTACCTGCACCTGCGTGTGACGCGACATCGGTTACGGTTACATTCAGTGCGGCAACCGGAGTTGAATATTCTTTAAGCAACACGTTCACCACTTTGATTACAG
>NZ_JBHSKS010000004.1:0-83274 GCF_042657405.1 Algoriphagus aquatilis | reverse complement strand
CAGGTGGCAGCTTCAGTGCACCGGTTAACAGCAGCGGAACAGTATATGCAAGAACAGTAGGAACGAGCTGTGTGATCAGCTCAGCATACACTGTAGCTCCAGCTCCTTTAAGTCCAGAAGCACCATTAAGTAATGGTGATAAAATCGAATGTGAGGTGGGTCCTATTCAGACCCTTATAGCGTCTGTGACAGTTCCAGAAGGGATTTCTGTTGTTTGGTATAATGCACCAACTGGAGGAAATGTAGTTGCAAATCCAGTTAAAAACTCAGTAGGCTCAATTACTTATTATGCTGAGGCGATCAACAACGAAACAGGATGTAAGAGCTTGACCAGAACAGCAGTCACACTTACCATCCAAGAAGCTCCGGATGCACCTATGAGCGGTGGAAATCAAGTAGAATGTGAAGAAAGCCCTATCCAAACGCTAATAGCTTCAGCGACAGTGCCACAAGGAGTTACTTTGGTATGGTATGATGCTTCCAGCGGAGGGAATGTGGTAGCAAACCCAATCCGTAATTCAGTAGGCTCGGTTACCTACTATGCAGAGGCGGTCAACAATCTTACACAGTGTAAGAGCCTGACCAGAACAGCAGTTACACTGACCATCTTGGATGCTCCTGCTCCTCCAGTCAGTGATGGAGATATTACCATCTGTGAAGGAGAAAAATTGAAAATTACTGCTTCAGCTTCTGGACCGGGAACCATAGTGTGGTATGATCAGCCAGTAGGTGGAAACATTGTGGAAGACCCAAGTTTAAGTACTGTAGGATCTATTACTTACTATGCCCAGTCTGTTGGTTCTTCATGCTCAAGTCTTGAAAGAACACCAGTTATTTTGACCATCTTGGAAGCACCTGCTGCTCCAATCAGCGATGGAGATTTAATCGAATGTGAGCTTGATCCTTTGCAGACTCTTACCGCTTCTGCCAGTGCACCGGAAGGATTCTCGGTAGTGTGGTATGATGCAGAGATAGGTGGCAACATGATTCAAAATCCAATTTTGAACTCCATTGGCACAGTGACTTATTATGCCGAGGCAATAAATAATGAAACAGGTTGTAAGAGTTTGACCAGAACTGCAGTTAGCTTGACCATCTTGGAGGCTCCTGTAGCACCTATTAGTGGTGGAGATGTTGTAGAGTGTGAGCTTGATCCTCTACAAACCATTACCGCGACAGCAACTGCTCCTGAAGGCTTCATAGTTGTATGGTATGATGCACCAGTTGGAGGAAATGTGGTGGCAAATCCAATTCTTGAAGAGGTGGGTACTGTTACTTACTATGCAGAAGCAGTCAACGAAGAAACGGATTGCAAGAGTCTGACCCGAACAGCCGTCACTTTGACTATTCTGGAAGCTCCGGCAGCGCCGATCAGCGGTGGTGATATTGCAGAATGTGAAACTAATCCTATTCAGACCTTGACGGCTACCGCGAGTGTGCCTGAAGGTTTCACAGTGGTGTGGTATGATGCACCGGTTGGAGGGGATGTAGTAGAAAATCCAAGTTTGAATGCAGTAGGTACAGTTACCTACTATGCTGAATCTGTAAATAATGAAACGGAATGTACAAGCCTTTCAAGAACTGCTGTCACGCTGACCATTTTGGCTGCACCGGTTGCGCCAGAAAGCGATGGAGATCAAACGATCTGTGAAGGTGACACTTCATCCATAACAGCTTCTGCATCAGTTGCACAGGGCTTTAGCATTGTATGGTACACTGCTGCAAGTGGAGGAGACGTAGTTGCTAATCCAACGTTTAGCACTGTGGGTTCAGTAACATATTTTGCAGAGGCAGTAAATGACGAAACAGGATGTGTGAGTTTGACCAGAACACCAGTTACATTGACCATCTTGGCTGCACCGGTTGCGCCGATCAGTGGTGGAAATATTGTAGAATGTCAAGCTGGTCCTATTCAAACCTTGACTGCTACAGCATCAGTTCCTCAAGGATTTAGCATCGTTTGGTATAATGCGGCTATTGGTGGGAATATGGTAGCAAATCCAAGCCTAAGTACTGTTGGTAGTGTGACCTACTATGCAGAAGCAGTGAATAATGAAACTGGCTGTCGAAGCTTAAACAGAACTGCGGTGACTTTGACCATCTTGGCTGCACCTGTTGCACCGGTAAGTGGCGGAAATCAAGTTGTTTGCGAATCTATTGAAGCTCAAAATCTTGTGGCAACAGCCTCTGTTCCCTCAGGATTTAGTATAGTGTGGTACACTTCGGCAATAGGTGGTAATGTAGTGTCGAATCCTTCATTAAGTTCAGTAGGAACCATTACATACTATGCACAAACCATAAATAACCAAACAGGTTGCGCTAGTTTGACAAGAACTCCGGTATCCTTGACAATCGTACAAGGACCAACTCCTCCGGTGAGTGGTGGTGATCAAGTTGTATGTGCAACCTTCCCAGTTCAAACTTTAACAGCTACCGCGACTGCCCCTGGTACTCTAGTATGGTATAATGCACCTGTTGGTGGTAATGTGGTCACTAATCCAATATTGAATACAGTTGGTTCCGTGACTTATTACGCCCAGACAGTTGATGGAAGCTGCTCTAGCCTAGTAAGAACTCCAGTTACTTTGACTATTCTTCCAGCTCCGGCTGCTCCTTTAAGTGGGGGTGATCAAGTCTCTTGTGCAAGTTCTGAGCAGAGCAGTTTGACTGCTACAGCAAGTGTTCCAGCTGGATTCAGTGTAGTTTGGTACAATGCTCCAACAGGAGGAACAGTGGTTCAAAATCCTTCTATCAGTTCAGTGGGCACAGTAACCTATTATGCTGAGTCTGTGAATAACCAAACAGGTTGTTCAAGTAACAGCAGAACAGCAGTGACGTTGACCATCTTCAATTGTGACATATCTCTAGACAAGACCTCAAACGTGACCTCAGTGGATGCAGCAGGAGATGTGATTACTTACACGTTGACGGTAACGAATACGGGCAATGTGAGTTTGAGCAATGTGACGGTGGTAGATCCGTTGACGGGCTTGAACCAGACTGTGGGCACGTTGGCACCTGGAGCTAGCCAGTCGGTAACTACGACATACGCTGTAATCCAGTCTGATGTAGACAGCGGCCAGATTACGAATGTGGCTTCCGTGAGTGGCCAGGGCCCTGATCAGACGACAGTGTCGGCGCAGGATGATGCGGTTGTTACGGCGATACAGAATCCATCGATCGATGTTGAGATTACCGATAATGAAGCGGATATCGATGAGGAAGGAGAGGAGATTGACTATACGATCACGGTAACGAATACGGGCAATGTGACCCTGACCAACGTGACGGTAGTTGATAGCAAAACCGGTACGGTGGTGAATGTGGGTACGTTGGCACCAGGAGAGAGCAAGCAGGTAGAGACGGTGTATACGGTAACCCAGGAAGATGTTGACCGAGGCAGTGTGAGCAATGAGGCTACTGCGACGGGTGAGAGTCCGAATGAAGGGGATGACAATCCTACGGATATCGATGAGGTGACTACACCGATTGCGCAGCTGCCATCGATCGTGATCGAGAAGAAGTCAGACAAGACGGAGATTTTCGGAGCGGGCGAGGTAGTGACCTATACGCTGACAGTGACCAATACGGGTAATGTGACCTTGAGCGGTGTAACCGTGAAAGATCCGTTGACAGGATTGGTTGAGACGGTAGGCGTACTTGCTCCGGGCGCTACGGCAAGCTTTGAGACCGAGTATGTGGTGACCCTTGACGACATGGCGGAAGGCAGTGTGACCAACGTGGCGACGGTAGAGGCGACCACACCGGATGAGAAGAAGGTGAACGATACAGATACAGTGACTGTAGGAGCGGGATCCAACGAGATCATTGCCAATGACGATGCGTTCGGGGATTACTTCTCAAGATACGGAGGCCCAATTGGCAACATTCTGGACAATGACAGACTGAACGGAGTCCGTCCGGATGCGGAAGACGTGGATTTTGAATTCACCGAATTGGACGGCATCATCGGTTTGTTGATTGACGAGAGCGGGGAGTTGAGTCTGATACCGGGAGTGAATGAGGTGAGAGCGTACAGTCTGGAATACATCCTGAGAGAGACGGTGAATCCGGGCAACAGCGACAATGCGTTGGTATTCTTCAGGATTTTGAACAACGATGCGGACCTGTCGATCAGTAAGGTGGCCTTGTCCCAGGAAGTGTTTGAGGGGGATGTGTTCGAGTATGAGTTGGTGGTAAGGAATGTGGGCAGGACAGATGCTACAGAAGTGGTGGTGTTGGATAATCTTCCGAGCGGAGTGACTTACCTGAGCCATTCGGTGGCGGCTAACACGAGCGGTTCTCAGGTAGCGGTGACAGTAAGCGGCGGCAGTGTCCGTTTTGCGATACCGTTCATGGGTCCTGGCAGTTCGGTGACGATGCGAATCCGGGTGAAGGCAGGTGCTGCAGGCAGCGTGACTAACACAGCTGTGGTAAGCTCTTCCGAGGATGACATCAACGCGTCCGACAACACGGCAACGGCACAGTCACAGATTAAGCCGTTCAGAATACCGAATGTGATTACACCAAACGGTGACGGCAAGAATGATAAGTTTGAGATCCAGGGCTTGGGCAAGTATGCGAGCAACAGCATCGTGATCTTTAACAGGTACGGAGACCACGTCTTTGAGCGTGCGAACTACGGCAACGACTGGGATGCTCCCGGTCAGGTAGCGGGTACTTACTTCTATGTTCTCCGGGTGACGGATGCCGGCGGAGTGAGTACAGAGTTCAAAGGATGGATCCAAATTATCAAAGACTAAGTAGCAGACAGGCATTGAGCAAGGCTCGGGAAAATGGCAAGAACATACATCCTGAGCCCTGCGAGATTCCCCGCTCTGACAAGCCAAGTCTGACCGTTAAACATCAAAATACAAACAGATGAAAAGGACTTTTAAATCGATAGGAATTCTTTCAGTGCTGGCCTTTTTGGTCACAGGAGGAGTTTTTGGGCAGCAGTTGCCGCAGTTCAGCCAGTACATATTCAACGGGCTGCACGTGAATCCGGGTTATGCGGGCTACAAGGGAGAGCCGTATATCCAGAGTACCTACCGCAGCCAGTGGGTGAGTTTTCCGGGAGCACCGGAGACGTTCACGGTGACGGCGGACCTGAGTGCAAACGAAGGGACGATGGGCTTCGGGGTATCGCTGATGAGTGACCAGCTGGGTCCGGCCCGTACGACTACCGGGATGCTGACCTATGCATACCGCATTCAGACAGGAAGAAAGAGCTTTTTGGGTATGGGAGCGAGCGTGGGACTGTCGGAGTACATGATGGACGGAGACCTGCTGGACCCGAACGATCCGAACGATCCGGAGATACCGGGAGGCAGGATCAACATGTTTACCCCGAACTTGAACAGCGGTTTGTTTTTTCACAGCGACAAGTTTTATGCGGGTTTCAGTGTGTACAACATGATCGGCAGGAAGGCTTTGGAGCGTGAAGACATTGCGTTGGCCTACCATGATTTTCACTATTACCTGACAGCGGGAGCGATGCTGAAGGTATCGGACAACATCGGCTTCAAGCCGAGCTTTTTGATCCGTCAGGTGAAGGGTGCCCCGACCAACTACGACATCAACGGGATGTTTCTGTTTTTTGACAGGCTGTGGGTTGGGGGATCTTACCGTTCGAACATGAAGCTTTGGACCGAAGTTGATTCCAATCTTACAAACCGGAATGCGGTTGCGGCGATCATCGAAGTGTTTGCCACAGACAGACTCCGGTTGGGCTATGCTTATGACCAGAGCCTGAACGTGCTTCAGGACTACCGTCACAACTCGCACGAGTTGTCCCTGGGCTTTTATATGATACCGCGTACCGCCAAGATTAAAAACCAAAGATGGTTCTGATTATGAAAAAGACATTGACACTTGTTGGAATAGCCGCATTGTTTACACTGGGGATTACAGTGGAAACACAGGCACAGAAATCCAGGGTTCGGTATGCGGACGAGCAGATGGGTTTGATGAATTACACCGACGCATTGGCCATATACAAAGCTGCCTATGCCAAGAAGCCGAACTACGAGACGGCCAGGAAAACAGCTCAGGCATACGATCAAATCAAGGATTACAGCGAATCGTATTCGTGGTGGAAAACGGTGTCGGGCTATGAACAGGCCAGTGCCGATGACTATACCCAGCTGCTTAGAATCGGAATACTTTCTGACAATTTTGAGGATGCAAACGCGGTGATCAGAGCGAAGGGACTTTCAGCGGACAGTCTTGGGGTATCTCCGGTGACAGTCGGCAAAAGCGCCCGTAATCTGAAGCTGAGTGCTGTTGAAGGGATCAATTCCACGGAGTCGGACTTTTCGATGGTAGAGGATGCTCAGGGGAACAGGTATTTTGTATCGGACAGAGGGGGCAGCTTTACCAAAGAAATGCCGGGGATAAGAATTGACGGAAGGAACAAGATTTTCAGTCAGGAATCGAGCGGTCAGACAGGCAGGGGATATTTTTCGGTCTACAGGCAGGCCAAGGGAGGAGAAATCACCAAGGTGATCTCGCAGGTTCCGGGCTCGTTGAGTTTTTCGGATCCGAGCTATGCAGCCAAGGACAACCTGTTGTTTTATTCGGTTGCCCGTTCGATCACCAAGGTGAAGAAAAACAGGAATATCACGGTTCAGCCTGAGATCTACTACAGCAAAGTGGGGGCCGATGGAAGCCTGGAAGGCTTTACTGCGGTTCCGTTCAACGATTCGTTGGGCTATGCGGTGATGCATCCGTTTGTGGATGAGGAGACGCGGAGACTGTACTTCAGTTCGGATATGCCGGGCGGCATGGGTGGCTATGACCTGTACTATTCGGAATACGATGCGAACATGGTATTCGGCACACCGGTCAACCTTGGTCCTGGAGTGAACACCGATGGCAATGAAACCCATCCGTTCAGAAAGGGCAACAAGTTTTACTTCTCATCCACCGGCCACAAAGGCATGGGAGGCATGGATATCTTCGAGGCAGGCTATACGGCGGCATCGATCACCAATGCAGTGAACATGGGCACGCCGATCAACTCGGTTGCGGATGATTTTGCCTACAGAGAAGACAAAGACAGGACGGTGTATCTTTCTTCCAACAGGAAGGGAGGCATGGGACTGGATGACATTTACATGGCCAAGGAGATGTACAAGCAGTTTTTGGCCAGAGTACTGGATTGCAACGGTGAGGTGATTACCCAGAGCTATCTGGCCACCTTCCGTGACAAGACCCAAGGGATCATGGTACCGACGGCAAGAAACGGCAAGGGGGAGTTGACCGCCCAGCTGGAGCCGGAGAGTGACTTTGGGATCAGTATATCCAAGCCGGGCTACTTTACTTTGACCGACGAAAACATCAGCACGAAAGGCTTTGCGGGAGATACGATCAAGCGGGAGTATGTGCTCAAGCCGATCCCGTATCAGCTTCCGGTGCATGTGGACATTGTGTACTACGATCTGGACAAGTTTGTGATCCGCAAGGATGCGATGCCGGCGCTGGACAAGCTGGCCGAGCTGATGCAGAAGTACAGCTTCCTGGACCTGTTGGTTGCCAGCCATACGGACTCCAGAGCGAGTGACGAATACAACATCAAGCTGTCCAACAACAGAGCGAAGGCTGTTACGGAGTATCTGGGCGGAAAAGGCATCAGTGCGGACCGGGTGAGACTGGAGTGGTTTGGAGAGAGCCAGCTGGTCAATGACTGCGGCAACGGCAAACCGTGCAACGAGGTGAACCATCAGCTGAACAGAAGATCGGAGTTGGTGTTGGAGGCGTTTCCGGATCCTACCAAGCAGTATGAGATACCACAGGAGCTGAAGGACATGGACTTCTGTGAGCCGGAGGACATCTTTGAGAAGATTCAGGGAGAGATCAACGACATCCCGACGATCTACTTTGACTTTGACAAGTCGATGCTCAGATCGGTACACAAGCAGGAGCTGGAGCGCACGGCGGTGATGCTGAAGCGCATGCCGAACCTGATGCTGTACATCGAGGGTCATACGGACCAGCGTGGTGATGAGGAGTATAACAAGAAGCTGTCCGAGCGCAGAGCGCAGTCGGTGAAGGACTACCTGAAGAACAGAGGCATCGAGGACAACAGGCTGGAGTCCCAGTGGTACGGCAAGACCCGTCCGATCCATGACTGCAACACGGTGACCTGTACTGAAGCGATGCATCAGTTGAACAGAAGGACCGAGCTGAGAGTGGGCAAGTCCACCTTCGGCTATACCGGAAGACAGAAAAAAGTGGATACGATGTAAAATCATCCCTTCCCTTAAAAGGGGAAATAGATCTTAAGCAAAAACGCCTCAGAGGAAACTTCCTCTGAGGCGTTTTCTTTTTGTCAGTTGATTAGACAGTTTTTGAACTATCCTGTATCATTCGATTGAGTTCTTCCATTTCTTTCTGACTCAAATCCCTCCATTTTCCAACAGGTAAATCCAAATGAATATTCATGATTCGAATTCGCTTGAGCTGTTTCACCGTGTAGCCCAAATATTCGCACATACGCCTGATTTGTCTATTTAGGCCTTGTTTGAGAATGATTCTAAACTTGAATTTATTGATCAGTTCTACTGTACAAGGATCAGTGACCGTCCCGAGAATAGGAATACCTGCTCCCATTCTTTTGATAAAAAATTCATTGATCGGGCGATCCACGGTGACGATGTATTCCTTCTCATGATTGTTTTTGGATCGAAGAATTTTGTTTACAATATCTCCTTCACTGGTCAGCAGAATGAGACCTTCACTATCCTTGTCCAATCTGCCTATTGGGAAAATTCGCTCGGGATGCCCGATAAAATCGATGATGTTGTTTTTTTCACCTTTAACATCAGTAGTGGAAACTATCCCAACAGGCTTATTGAATGCAATATACACATGCTCTTTTTTGGGTTTCCCTACCAGCCGTCCATCTACTCTTACTTCATCTTGTGGGTAGACTTTGGTCCCCAATTCCGGTATTTTACCATTGATGGTAATTCTCTTTTGTTCGAGTAAGAGGTCAGCGGCTCTTCTGGAGCAGAATCCTACTTCGCTCAGGTACTTATTGATCCGTATTGAAGGGTCTTGGTCCATTGGAGAATCAAAAAGGTGAATTTGATCGAAAAATAATCGATCAAACTCACCTTATGTTAAAGAGTAAGATATAAATCTGTTTATTCAGTCCCTTTGCTCTCCTGGTCAGGTTGAGAAGCAATCAGTCTGTCGTCGACATCTGGATTAATTTTGGCCAAGAGCTTTAATGCTTCTTCTTTCTTTAGATTGAAAGCGGCCAGATTACTTTTAGAAACAGGCTCTGAAGGTGGGATTTTTTCTTTCAACCAATCTTCTTGTTTACCATTTTTCCAAAATCTAAAACAAAGATGTGGACCTGTGGCCAGGCCAGTACTTCCCACAAATCCGATAACCTGCCCTTGGCGTACTCTTGTACCCGCCTTAATCCCTTTGCCTATTTTGGACATGTGAAGGTATTGTGTGGTATAAGTGCCGTTATGTTTGATTTTCACATAATTCCCATTCGCGGAAGTGTACCTTGCTTCTACGACAGTGCCGTCTCCCACAGATCGGATTTCTGTACCCGTAGGTGCGGCATAATCGGTACCCAAGTGTGCTTTATATCTTTTCTGTACAGGATGAAACCTGTTTAGGTTGTATCTCGAGCTGATACGTGTGTATTTTAAAGGGTCTCTCAAAAATGCCTTTTTGAAACTGTTGCCGTTTTGGTCAAAGAATGAAATTTGGCCGTTTTGTTCAAATGGGATCGCATGGAGAGCTTCCCCTTTGTGTTCAAAATAGGCAAACTGAATATTTGACACAGACACGACATTGCCTTCCACCAATTTCTCTTCAAAGACCACTTTATATAAATCGCCCTTTTGAAGACTTTGGAAATCCACAGACCAACCATATAGGTCAGCGAATTCATCAATGAGTTCAGGAGAAATGCCTTTGTCCACCATGGCATTGTAAAGTGAACTCTCAATTCTTCCTCCTATTTCTCTTTTTCTGATTTCGGCTGGTTTTTCGGCCTTATAGATATCCACAGAGTCTAAATTAAAGACTACATATTCTGCAGGATTGGGTTCGTAGATGAAAAATTGAGCTTTCGAAGAATTGGTGGGGGTGATAACGGTAAATTTTTTATTGGCTGCAATCCATCTTACGTCAAAGACCTCCTTGGACTTTTTTGCTATTTCATCGATGATTTGATAAGGTACATTGAAAGGAGAAAGAATCGTGGCCAGCGTCTGATTTTTGCTTACGGTACCTTCGACGATGTTTAGTCCTGTCACATTTATACCGTAAAGGAAGACTTCTTTTTCAGGGGCAGTAGACAGGGTATCTATCAGGGCCTCGTTAGATTCTTTGAATGGGTTCCTAAAAAGTGGGGAGTCAAATTGAAACAATGTTATAGCACTCACAGTGAGTAATATTGCTGCGATGCCTATCCATTTTTTTTTCATTGGTACTTGAGAATTGGGGTGAATTTCAAACCGATCTTAAATCAAGGGAAAAGATGACTTTTTTCCAAGTTTGAACCTTAGAGATGTCAAATAAAGCCAATTTTCATGCCTTAATGCTCCAAAGATTGGAGGTCTATTGCCATAAAGCTGATTTTTAACTTTTTAAAATTTTGGAAGAATCATGGCAGATTGATCAATAAAACGAGGTTATTCCTAGGAATCTTCCAAACAACCATGGATTACTCTGAGGCAAATATTTATCTTTGACCTCCCAAAATCAGGAATAAAGCAATGTTGAGAACTCATACCTGTGGCGAACTTCGCCTAGATCACGTAAGTCAAAAAGTAACTTTAGCTGGATGGGTCCAGCGTGTCAGAAATAAAGGAGGGTTGATTTGGGTGGATTTGCGTGATCGCTACGGAGTGACTCAGTTGATTTTTGAAGAAGGATCTACAGACAAATCATTGCTTGAAAAAGCAGCCCAATTAGGTCGCGAGTTTGTGGTTCAGGCCACAGGAACTGTCATTGAGCGAACTTCCAAAAATGAAAAAATTGCTACTGGCTCTATAGAAATCAAAGCAGAGGAACTGACGGTATTGAATCCTGCAAAAATTCCTCCTTTTATCATTGAGGATGAGACAGATGGTGGAGATGACCTGCGAATGAAATATCGCTACCTCGATTTGCGAAGAAATGTGGTAAGAGAAAAATTGCAGCTTAGGCACCGGATGATGCAGGAGACCAGAAAATACATGGATGGCCAAAACTTCATCGAGGTAGAGACACCTGTGTTGATCAAATCTACTCCTGAAGGTGCCCGAGATTTTGTAGTGCCAAGCCGTGTAAATCCGGGAGAGTTTTATGCCTTGCCACAATCTCCGCAGACCTTCAAGCAATTGCTGATGGTGAGTGGTTTTGACCGTTATTTCCAGATCGTAAAATGTTTTCGCGACGAGGACCTTAGAGCTGATAGACAGCCTGAGTTTACACAGATCGATTGTGAGATGGCCTTTGTCACGCAGGAAGACATTCTGAATACGTTTGAAGGTTTGATCAAACACCTGTTTTCATCAGTCAAGGGAATCGAGCTTGGGTATGTAGAGCACATGACCTATGCAGATGCCATGAAAGGGTACGGAAATGACAAGCCTGACTTACGCTTCGATATGAAATTTGTGGAGCTTAACCATTTGGTGAAAAATAAAGGCTTTGCAATTTTTGATCAGGCAGAATTAGTGGTGGGTATCTGTGCCAAAGGAGCTTCTGAATATACCCGCAAGCAGCTTGATGAATTGACGGAGTGGGTGAAAAGACCTCAGATCGGAGCAAAAGGCCTTGTTTATGTCCGATACAATACTGACGGCTCGTTGAAGTCAAGCGTGGATAAATTCTATTCAGCAGAAGACTTAAAGACCTGGGCAGATGCATTTGGAGCAGAACCAGGAGACTTAATGCTGGTGTTGAGTGGAGATGCCAAGACAGTGAGAAAGCAAATGTCTGAGCTACGTCTTAAAATGGGCGAAGACCTTGGATTGAGAGACCGTTCGGTATTCAAGCCACTTTGGGTAGTAGATTTTCCATTGTTGGAATGGGATGAAGAGTCCAAGAGATTTCATGCCATGCACCATCCTTTCACCTCACCTAAGCGTGAAGATATCCCACTGCTGGAGACAGATCCTGGTGCTGTGAGAGCAAATGCCTACGACTTGGTGATCAACGGTGTAGAAGTTGGCGGAGGTTCTATTCGTATTCATGACCGAGCTACGCAGCAATTGATGTTCACTCACTTGGGCTTTACAGAGGAGGAAGCTCAAAAACAATTTGGATTCTTGATGGAAGCCTTTGAATATGGAGCTCCTCCGCATGGCGGAATTGCATTTGGTTTTGACAGACTATGTGCAATTTTCGGGGGATCTGATTCCATTCGTGATTACATCGCTTTCCCTAAAAATAATTCGGGAAGAGATGTGATGATTGACTCACCTAGTACCATCGCTGATGAACAGCTTGAAGAACTCTCGATAAGGGTTGCTTTGAAAAAATAAGTTATGAAGGCTGTCTAAATGACAGCCTTTTTACTTTTTGCCAATCAGATAAGATCTGATGCCCATGATAATGAGGAGTTGGGCTGTGGCATAAGTTCCCATGATTAGAACTCCGGATTCGGGAAAAGCTTGATAGAATTTGCTCAAGGCTATGATCCCGTCTGAAATGAAAAATAACACCGCCCCAATAAATACCTGCCAAAAAGAGGCTGAATCACATTTTTTAAATCTGTCTCGGGCGGTAGCGACCATACTCACGATTACAATGATGTATGTGATTACGGGTACCTTCATATTTCCAAGATTGGGATTAATCAAATAAAAGGTGAAAGCAGCAACCAGATATATTGGAAGGTTAAAGAAAAAGGTCCGAACAAAGTCTACTTGTTGAATTCTAGTCTCTGATTTTTGGGCTAGTTTAAACCCAATAATATAACAGATATGGGCCATCAAAAAGGAGCCAAGACCATATACAAAGAGATGTGGCCACATCAAAAGAATATCCCCAATCCAAGAAAAAATCAGAGCCGAAAGAATTGATTTGGTCAGTAAAGTGGATGCAATTGGTTTGGTGATCTGGAAAAAATACAAAATCAACCCAATTAAAATGAGTGGTTTAGAAAAAAATCTCATGGAAGAATTTCCTTCAAGAAGAAATGTGAGGTCGGCAATGGTAGCTATCAAGAATAGGTAAAGCCAGATAATATTTTTATCTCTCAACGGAATAATATTTTGTTTTTAATAACGATAATAAAATTAATGACTGAGTTTTTTAACTAGTTGTGGTTATTTCAATTGAGTTTGGAAATAAGGCAAATTCCAGGTTCAGGCTGCATATTTCGAATTTTTATTTTGAAAACAATGACAAATTCAAAATTTACCTTCAAAAATCAGGGACATCTCGTGAAAAAGACAGAAAAAATGTTTTGAATAGGGTGTTAAGCTTTCGTTAAAAAATGTGAAATTTGCCAAGCAAAATTTAACGTTAACTACTCTAACCAAGAGCGAGTCGACTTTACCTTTGTGTGGATTTCCAATCAAAACCAACTTTACCAAAACTTAAATTTATGAGGCAAAATTTACTGAAGAATTTGCTGGCCTTCCTTATGCTCGTGATGAGCACAGGGCTAGCATTATCACAGGGGGTTACGACATCCG
Source organism: Algoriphagus aquatilis (assembly GCF_042657405.1). Lineage (NCBI taxonomy): Bacteria > Pseudomonadati > Bacteroidota > Cytophagia > Cytophagales > Cyclobacteriaceae > Algoriphagus > Algoriphagus aquatilis. The sequence continues at coordinate 69,613 of NZ_JBHSKS010000004.1, read as the reverse complement.
GTATTTCCGGGGTTGTGACTGAGACCAATGGTCAGCCACTTCCTGGAGCGAACGTGGTTGCTACTCACCTTCCATCAGGCACTCGATACGGTGCTGTTTCCAATTTGGAAGGTAAATATTCGATTCCTGGTATGCGTGTAGGTGGTCCTTATAGACTTTCCGTATCCTTTATTGGTTTTTCTACCCAAGAGGTAGACGGATTAGTACTTTCCCTTGGCGTGTTTTCTAACGTAAACATAACCTTGAAAGAAGATGGCCAAGAGCTTTCTGAAGTATTGGTTACCGCAAGTCCAAACAGTTTGTTTTCTAATGAAAGAACAGGTGCCAACACCTCTATCGACAATAGAGCACTGTCAAAGCTCCCTACCATTTCAAGAAGTATCAACGACTTTACAAGATTGGCTCCTCAGTCCAATGGACAGTCTTTTGCTGGTCAGGATTCCAGATTGAACAACATCACTGTCGATGGTTCTTACTTCAACAACTCCTTCGGTTTGGGTAGTGGTAGTAATCCAGGTGGTAGAACAGGTGTATCTCCGATCTCTTTGGACGCTATCGAGCAAATCTCTGTTAACGTAGCGCCTTATGACGTAAGACAAGGTAACTTCACCGGTGCAGGTGTAAACACTGTAACCCGTTCAGGTACTAACGAAGTGACGGGTTCTGCTTACTATTTCTGGAGAAATAACAACAATGTAGGTACCAAGGCAGGTGAAAATACCTTCAACCCTGGTGACTTTAACTACAGCCAAATCGGTTTCCGCGTGGGTGGTCCAATCATCAAAGACAAATTGTTCTTCTTTGCCTCATTTGAAGATGAAGCAGAAACCAGACCAGGTACCACTTGGAGAGCAAATAACGGGAATGAACCAATCGAAGGAAACGTGACCCGAGTTTTGGCTTCTGATCTTGACCAGTTGAGCACTTTCTTGAGAGATAAGTTTAATTACGAAACAGGTCCTTATCAGGATTATGACAATGAGACTGTGGGTACCAAATTCTTGGTGAAGTTTGATTACAACATCAATGACAAGAATAAGCTAAGCTTGAGATACAACCACTTGGATTCATCTACAGATGTATTGCTTTCTGGTTCCTCTTCTCTTGGTTTTGGAAACAGAAACTTCAGACCTGAAGCATTGAACTTCCAGAATTCTAACTACAGCATTATGGAAAATATCCGATCTGTAGTAGCTGAATTGAATACCAGAGTGAGCAATAATGTAAGCAATAACCTTATCGTAGGTTACACTTTCCAAGATGAAAGCCGTGGCAGCAGAGGGGATTTCTTCCCAATGGTGGATATCCTTAACAACGGTGCTACTTACACTACATTCGGTTTCGAGCCATTTACTCCAAACAACGAACTGAGATATAAGACGTTCCAGATTCAGGACAACTTGCAGATTTTTGCAGGAAAGCATACCATCACTGCAGGCTTCAGCTATGAAAAATATCAGTCTGAAAACGTATTCTTCCCAGGTTCTCAGTCAGTGTATGTGTATAACTCTTTGGATGATTTCTACAGAGATGCCAACAATTTCCTTGCAAATGGAAATGCAACAGCTTCGGGAGTCAACTTGAGAAGATTCCAAGTTAGATGGAATAACATCCCTGGTTCTGAGAAGCCAATCCAGCCATTGGAAGTAGACTACGTTGGATTTTATGGTCAGGACGAATTCCAGGCTAGAACTAACTTGAAGTTGACTTTAGGCCTTAGAGTAGATGTACCATTCTTCGGTGAGACTGCTTTGAGAAACAGAGAAGTTGAAACCTTCTTCTTCAAAGATCCAGTTGGAAAATACTACAACACAAGAACAGACCTACTTCCTGAGCCAAATATCCTTTGGTCTCCAAGATTTGGATTCAACTGGGATGTATTTAACAATCAGAAGACCCAGCTTAGAGGCGGTACAGGTATCTTCACAGGCCGTCCTGCATACGTTTGGATTTCAAACCAAGTAGGGAACAATGGTATCTTGACTGGTTTTGCTCAGTTGGATAACACCACCACTAGACCTTTCAATCCAGATCCTAACGCGTACAAGCCAACCGAGGTAACTGGTAATCCTGCTTCTTCTTACGAGCTTGCCTTGACTGATCCTAACTTCAAGTTCCCTCAGGTTTGGAGATCAAACATTGCAGTGGACCAGCAATTGATTGGTGGAATCGTAGCTACTGCTGAATTCATCTATAACCAAGATGTAAACGGTGTAGCATACTACAATGCTAACCTTCCTGTTTACCAGTCTTCTTTCTCTGGACCTGATAACAGACCAAGATGGACTAATAACAGAATCAACTCTAAGATTCCTAACGCTGTAACTTTGACTAACCAAGCTATTGGTAATTCATGGGTTGCTTCATTCTCCTTGGAAAGACCATTCAATAACGGCTTGTTCTTGAAGGCAGCATATAGCTACGGAGAATCTAGAAATACTGTCGATCCTGGATCTATCGCAGCAGGTACTTGGTTTGGAAACCCAGTTGAAAGAGATCCAAATAATCCAAGATTGGGCTTCTCTTCTAACTTCATGGGTCATAGAGTATTTGCCACAGCTAGTTATTCCAAGGACTTCTTCAAGTTTGGTAACACCTCCTTCTCGATCTTCTGGGAAGGTAGAACAATCGGTAACGGTAGCTATGTATTCGGTGGTGACCTAAACAATGACGGTGGTACTGCAAACGACCTAATCTATATCCCAAGAGATATCAACGATATGAACTTCCAGCAGTACACTGCAAGCGGTAGAACATTTACCGCCGCAGAACAAGCTGCAGCATGGGAAGCATACATTCAGCAGGATAAGTACCTCAGCGCAAACAGAGGAAAATATGCTGAAAGAGGTGCCGTGATCATGCCAATGGTTTACAGAGCTGACTTCTCATTCGCACAGCAATTGTTTACCAATATCAAAGGCAAGAAAAACTCTCTTGAGTTCCGAGTAGATATCCTTAACCTAGGTAACCTACTTAACCAAGATTGGGGAATCGGTCAAACTTTCAATTCTACTCAGCCTTTGGTGGTACCTTCTGCTGCGCAAGGAGGACCGATCAATGCAAACGGAAGACCTCAATATAGACTTAGAAACTTTGGTACTGAACTAATCTCTGAGACTTTCAGACCTACTGCAGGTGTGTCTGACGTTTGGAGAATGCAATTTGGACTAAGATATATCTTCAATTAATTTGAAGAGACATGATGAAAAAAGAGCCTCAAAATTTTGAGGCTCTTTTTTTTGAATTCTGAAAACGATGTTCTGATAAACCGCTAATGATAGGGATCGGATTCTATTAATGTCTATTTAAAGCGATTAGATTAAACCCATTGAAAGTCATTGAGTCAAATGGTGACAATAGCATCCCCATAATTTTCCTTTGATGGCATCCATTTACCTTCAGTCCGTTTTCTTACAAAGCAAGGAAAACCAATTTTAAATTTGATGTTCGGCAACCTTTGACTTCCCGCTAGGTTTTTATTCTATGTTATACTACAAGCAATTTTTACATAAAGAGAGTAGCGAATGGATTGTATTTATCCATGGTGCAGGGGGAAGTTCTGCCGTTTGGCATAAGCAACTCAGGGATTTTCAAAGAGATTACAATTTACTTTTGATAGATCTCCGAGGTCATGGAAAGTCAACAGATTTACCTCAAGCGATTTGGAATCAAGAATACACGTTTGAGGCAGTCACAAGGGATATTATAGAAGTTTTAGATCATCTAAATCTACCACCTTCCCATTTCATGGGTGTATCCTTAGGTACTATTCTTGCCCGTCAGTTAGCAGAGATGAGACCTGAAAAAGTAAAAAGTTTGGTCATGGCGGGGGCAGTTACAAGATTGACCACACAAAGCAGGATTTTGGTCTTTTTAGGAAATACCTTTAAAAGATTCATTCCCTATATGTGGCTCTATAAGTTGTTTGCCTTTATCATTATGCCTAGAAAGCAGCACGCAGAGTCAAGAAATCTTTTTATCCACGAGGCTCAGAAACTCTGTCAAAAGGAATTTATCCGTTGGTTTAAGTTGACCAAGGATATCAATCCTTTGCTCAAGTATTTTAAAGAGAAAGATATAGGCATCCCCACGCTATATGTCATGGGAGATCAGGACGTCATGTTTCTTGAGCCAGTGAAGAAGCTGGTAAAGGACCACAAAAATTCCATGCTTAAAATCCTTGAGAAATGTGGGCACGTGGTCAATGTCGAAAAACCCGATCAGTTTAATCAGCACTCACTAGCCTTTATAAAAAACCATCAGTAACCGTCTTTTTCCCAAATGAAAAAACAAACAAAAGTTCTTGTAATCATTGGTATTCTGCTCATTGTTGTGGTTTCCTTTCTGTATCCAAGATTTGGAAATCAAAATGAAGGTGGAGCTCCCGCACCTTCTGGCCCTGGTGCCGGTCCGGGTGGTGGCGGAGGTCAACCTCTTCCTGTCAATGTGATCCAGCTAAAAAAAGAAACCCTGAGTAACCAACTTCAGGTATCAGGTACCATCCTCCCCAATGAATCAGTAGATCTGAAGCCTGAAATTTCAGGTTTGGTGACTAGAATAAATTTTAAAGAAGGTCAATACGTAACCAAAGGAACCCCATTGGTTTACTTGAATGACGATGAGCTTCAGGCTCAATTTCAGAGATTGCAGTACACACAAAAGCTTTTTCAAACTCAGGAAAATCGCCAAAAACAACTCCTTGCCAGGGAAGCGATTAGCCAAGAAGAATATGATATTGTACTCAATCAGTACAATACAGCACTATCAGATATCAAATTGGTAGAAGCTCAACTCCAAAAAACTGTAGTTAGAGCGCCATTTAATGGGATCTTGGGTTTGAGACAGATTTCTGAGGGATCTGTGATCAACTCTTCCAATGTAATCGTAAGTATAGTAAACATCGATCCGATCAAGATTGAGTTTTCTATTCCTGAGCGTTACTCTTCTCAGGTTTCCGTAGGATCTCCTATTTTTTTTAGCAGCGAGTCATCCAGCGAAGAAGTACAGGGAAGAGTTTATGCTTTTGAGCCGCAGATCGACCCGGCTACGCGTACTTTGAAACTTAGAGCAGAAAGCCCAAATAAAAGCGGAAAATACCTGCCGGGTATGTTTGTAAAGATTCGTTTTGTATTGGAAGTAAAAGAAGATGCTCTAATGGTTCCGGCTGAGGCTGTGATTCCAGAATTGTCCGGCTACAAAGTTTTTGTAGTGGGAGCAGATGGAAAAGCAGAACAACGGATTATTGAAATCGGTACCCGTACAGATACTCATGTCCAGATTCTTTCAGGCTTGAGTGAAGGTGATCAGGTACTTACTACAGGTGTGATGCAAGTAAGGCAGGGAATGCCTATCCAACCTAATCAAATCAATTAATCATGTCCAGTCTCTCGAGTCTAAGTATCAATAGGCCGGTTTTGGCCATAGTGATGTCTTTGGTGATTCTTCTTTTTGGAGGAATCGGGATTTCGCTTTTAGGTATTCGGGAATATCCTTCGGTAGATCCGCCGGTGATCAATGTGAGTACCTCCTATGTCGGTGCTAATGCTGATGTAATCTTGGCCCAGATTACTGAGCCACTTGAAGAACAGATCAACGGTATTCAGGGTATTAAATCCCTGACTTCCACCAGTGCGGACGGTCGGAGCAATATCACAGTAGAGTTTGAGGTAGGAGCGGATTTGGAAGCTGCTGCCAACGACGTAAGGGATAAAGTGTCAGGTGCACAGCGAAACTTACCTCCTGATGCCGAGCCTCCTGTCGTTTCAAAAGCTGACGCAGACTCCCAGCCGATCGTAGGAGTCAATGTCAAAAGTGATAAAAGAAGTCTCTTGGAATTATCTGAAATAGCAGATAATGTTTTCAAAGAAAGGCTTCAAACCATTCCAGGTGTGAGTAGAGTTCAGATTTGGGGGGAAAAAGAATATGCCATCCGATTAAGAATGGATCCACTGAAAATGGCTTCTTATGGAATTACTCCTATGGATGTCCTCAGTAAGGTTCAAAGTGAAAATGTGGAATTGCCTTCAGGTAGAATTGAAGGTCAAAGCATAGAGCTTTCTGTTCGTACCAAAAGCCGCCTAAGCTCACCTCAGGAATTCAATGACTTAATTATTAAAGAAAGTGCGACAAACATTGTTCGCTTCCAGGATATCGGTACTGCAGAGCTCTCCGCTCTGAATGAAAAAACCTTGCTAAGACGCGATGGTGTTCCCATGGTGGCTGTAGTCCTTGTTCCCCTTCCAGGATCTAATAACATTGAAATAGCGGATGAATTCTACAGAAGATTGGAGGGTATTACAAAAGACCTTCCTGCCGATGTAGGGGTGGAAATTGGATTTGATGGTACCACCTACATTCGCCAGTCGATTACAGAAGTACAGGAAACAATTATTACCGCCTTTATTCTCGTAGTGGCGATTATATTTCTGTTTTTAAGAGATTGGAGAACTACATTTATTCCAGTAGTTACTATTCCGATTTCACTTATTGGGGTATTCTTTATTATGTATTTGATGGACTTTTCCATCAATGTCCTCACCTTACTGGGGATCGTTTTGTCGATCGGTCTCGTTGTCGATGACGCAATTGTAGTTTTAGAGAATATTTATGCACGTATAGAAAAAGGTGAAAAACCATTAGATGCGGCGGCCAAAGGATCAGAAGAAATTTTCTTTGCCGTAATTGCTACCACAGTTGCCTTGGCAGCAGTGTTTTTGCCGGTGATTTTCTTGACGGGGACTACAGGAAGGTTGTTTAGAGAGTTTGGAATCGTGGTAGCCGGGTCGGTGATCATCTCCTCATTTGTGGCCTTGACCATGACTCCAATGCTCAGTGCAAGAATGCTGAAGCATAGAGAAAAGCAAAACGCTTTCTATAATTTGACTGAACCTTTCTTCGTGTGGTTAAATGATCTCTATGATGCTGCATTGAGCAAGTTCATGAAAATCAGATGGATCGCTTTCCCGATAATTGGACTGATGGGGGTGGGTATTTATTGGTTTTTTTCAAATCTCCAGACAGAATTGGTTCCTATCGAAGACCGATCAGAGCTAAGAATTAACATGACAGGGCCTGAAGGAGCCACGTTTTCTTACATGGATAATGTCATCAATGATCTTTCAGCCCAAATCATGTCAGACCTTTCTGATAAGGAAAGAGCGGGAGTCATAAGCATGACCTCGCCGGGATTTGGTACAGCCAATACCAACTCAGGTTTTATCCGACTGTTTCTTACCGATGCTTCGCAAAGGAGAAGTCAACAGGAAATCTTTAACAGTATTAATGGGAAATTGAAAAACGTGACTGCGGTCAGAGCGTTTGCCCAGCAGCCAGTATCAGTAGGTGATCGTCGAGGAGGCTTGCCAGTTCAATATGTCATTCAAGCACCAACCTTGGAGAAATTAAAAGAAGTGATTCCGGCATTTTTGGAAAAAGCCAACCAAAATCCGGCCTTTATCTTCACGGATATCAATCTGAAGTTTACCAAACCTGAGCTTGAAATTGAAATAGATCGTGAAAGAGCCAGAAACATGGGTGTTTCAGTTCAGGAAATTGCCCGAACACTTCAGCTTTCCTATTCAGGACAGCGATTTGCCTATTTTATCAGAGGCGGTAAGCAATACCAAGTGATTGGGGAAATGAGACTTCAAGATCGAAATGAGCCAGTAAACCTCAGAATGCTTTATGTGAGAGGGGATAATGGCCAATTGGTTCAGTTGGATAATCTCGTGAAAGTGGTGGAAAAGAGTACGCCTCCCCAGCTTTACCGATTCAATCGATTTGTCAGTGCTACCGTATCTGCCAACCTAGCTGAAGGTTACACCATTGGCGCAGGTCTGGATGAAATGGACAAAATCGCAGCTGAAGTTTTGGATGATACCTATTCTACAGATGTATCGGGACCTTCCAAAGAATTCAGAGAGAGTTCAAACAGTTTGCTATTCGCATTCATCTTTGCATTGGTACTGATTTATCTGGTATTGTCTGCTCAGTTTGAAAGCTTTGCGGATCCGCTCACGATCATGTTTACGGTACCACTTGCTATTTTCGGTGCTTTGGCAACCCTTTGGATATTTGACTTTACACTGAATATTTTCAGCCAGATCGGGATTATCATGCTGATTGGTCTTGTCACGAAAAACGGGATTTTGATTGTGGAATTTGCCAATCAAAGAAAAGCCCAAGGCATGGATGCCTATGAGGCAATCTATGGTGCGGCAGTTGCTCGATTCAGGCCTATTTTGATGACGAGTTTGTCTACCATTTTAGGGATTCTCCCGATTGCGCTTGCTTTGGGAGCTGGCGCCGAAAGTAGGGTGCCAATGGGTGCAGCAGTAATCGGCGGACTGACCTTTTCAACTATCCTTACGCTATTTGTAATCCCAGCAGTGTATACTTACCTCACCTCCAAAAAAGGAAGATTAGCCAGAATTTGATGAAGAAATTAGCTTTAATGCTCTTGTTGTGCCTTAATATGGCAGGCTTAAATGCTTGGGCACAGGAGTCTTTGAATCTTGAAAAAGCAATTCAAGCGGGGTTGGAAAACAATCTCCAAATTAAAATCGCTGTAGAAAACGTTGCCCTGAGAGAGGGTGATCGTAAAATAGGTGCGGGGGATTTATTTGCCCCCCAAGTAGATGCGACTTACCTGAGATCCTTCAGTAAGGAAGATGTCGAGCAGAAGTTTATTAATGACCCTGCTCCCAGACAAATTGATGATGCTCGGTCTCGGAATGAAAACTTCAGCGTGGTTGGGATTTACGGATTTAGACCTGAATCTACCATCATCATGAAGCGACTCGGTCAGTTGTCAGAAATCAGTGAAATCGAAGCCAAAGTAACTGTCGAAAATACAGTGGCGGGAATATCTACTGCCTATTATCGGCTTATTTTAGAATTGCAGCGGTATCAGGTCTTAAAAGAGACACTCCGGTTGAGCAAGGCTAGATTGGATATTGCTCAGGCTCAATATGAATTGGGTGGAGCCGGAAAAAGAGATTTCCTTTCCGCTCAAGTAGATTATAATGGAGACTCTAGCTTACTACTGACTCAAGAAGAAATCATACTAAATGCTCGAGTCAACCTAAACGAACTCATGGCTGTTGCTCCCGATTTGGAATACGATATCAAAGATTCGATCATTATCTCTGAGCCTCTTCAGTTGGAATTTCTCCTCGAAAATGCATTCCTAGAAAATAAGCAACTCCTGATCGCTCAAAGACAAAAGAATGTTGCATTTCTTCAGATCCGTGAACTCCAAGCATCGAGATTGCCGGCAATCAATCTGAATGGTTCTTACCTGAACAACACGCTCAATTCTGATGCGGGATTCCTGATTCAAAACCAAAGACAAGGATTCAATTATGGGGGAAACATCACCGTGAATTTGTTTAATGGTCTTACGCTCAACAGAAGGATTCAAAATGCCAAAGTGCAGCAGCGAATTCAGGAGTACTCCTTGGATCAATTTGAGATCCAATTGCAATCCGACATCCAGCGGGCATACAATACATACCAAAAGAATCGGCAGCTTCTTGTTATCGAGCAAAAAAATTATCAGGTGGCCAAAGAGAACTCTGAAATTGCCCTAGAAAGATTCCGCTTGGGTATCGCTTCTTACCTTGAGTTTAGAGATGCTCAGGTGAACCTCCTGACTGCGGAAAACAGGTTGATTACCTCTATCTTTCAAATCAAAGAGCAAGAAATAGAGCTGATGAGACTCTCAGGTAAAATATTTTTTGAGAATAGCTCAATAAGCTTTACTCCTCCTTCAAACTAATCAAAGACGGAAGCAACTTTAGCTTCCGTTTTTTATTTGCTTTTTTCATTAATCACTGCGATTTTATTTTGGCACAGGCTTTGCCAATTCCGCTCTGTACCATCCGGGGATTACCCCGTCGGAATGAAAAGAGCCTTAACACTTCTGTTCTCGATTTTAGTTTTATTACTTTTTGGAGTTCAGTGCACTTTCCTGGAGAGGCATTTTAAAGATCCTTATGTCTTGGATTTGGATGGAATCAAGGCAAGAGGAATTCTTCGAGCAGCCGTCGATAACAATTCTACCAGCTATTACATCTACCGTGGCAGAAGAATGGGCTATGAATTTGAATTACTTAGGGATCTTGGAAAGAGACTCGAAGTCGAGATCGAGTTTATAGTCGTATCTGATATTGATCAGTCATTTGAATTTTTGGAAGAGGGAAAGGTAGACCTCATAGCGATGAATCTTGAGCAAAATGAGGAACGTAGCGAAATAGTACACTTCACCCAGTCGCTTGGATCCATGAGTACTGTATTGGTTGGCATGGCCTCAAAATCAGCATCCTGGGCTGAAATGGGTTCTGATACCATTTTTGTTAGAAAAGGCACGGTCTACCAGAGCCAACTGGAAAAGGTTCGTGATTCCTTAGACTTGGACTTTGTAATTATGGAGTCACCGGAACACGAAGAAACCCTCATCGATTTGGTTTCTGACGGGGAGATCAAATGGACAGTTGCTGACAAAAACATTGCTCAGGCCAATAAGACCTATTACGAAGGTTTGGATATTTCAAACGAGGTAGCTCAAGAAGGCTCTGTCGCTTGGGCTGTAAGACAAAATTCTCCCATGCTCCTTGAGGCTATTGATTCTTGGATTTTGGATAAAAAGAAAAGATTTATCCCTGATTTATATACCAAGTATTTCCTGACTCCCAAAAACAATTTTTACCGAACCAACAGTCCATATTCCTCTTTGGGGGGAAATCGAATATCAGTTTATGATGACATCATAAAGGAAAGTGCCAAGGAGTTAGGCTGGGATTGGAGATTGTTAGCTGCATTGGTCTTTAAGGAATCTGGTTTTGATACCACCGCTTTATCCTATGCGGGTGCAGAAGGATTATTACAATTGATGCCTGTGACTTTGGAGCGATTTGGGGTGACCAATCCCAATGACCCTGTTCAATCTCTGAAAGGTGGAGTCAAGTACTTGCAGTATCTGGATAAATTCTGGATCGAGCGAGTGCCTGAAACGAATGAGCGAGTCAAGTTTGTTCTTGCATCCTATAATATTGGTCAGGGACACGTGGAAGATGCTTGGAGACTGACCTTGAAATATGGGAAAAATACCCAAACATGGTCTGAAGTAGCCTTATACCTAAGTCTAAAAAGTGATCCTGAGTACTATAGGGATCCTGTCGTAAAAAGTGGTTTTGCCAAAGGGCACATCGCAGTCAACTATGTCCGCGATGTGCTCGGACTGTTTAAATCCTATAAGACACTGGTTAATCCCTAATTTCTTATTTTAAAACAGCTCGAAAAGGGCTTCTATCTCTACAGGAATATTATCCGGAAGGGAGCCCATTCCAACGGCGGATCGCACTCCTATTCCGTTTTCCTCCCCCCAAACGGCAGCAAATAGCTCACTGCATCCATTGATTACATAGGGGTGCCTTTCGAAGGAAGGCACACAATTCACCATGCCCAATACCTTAATCACTCGCTTGATCTTATTGAGAGATCCGATGTTGGCTTTGATCGTAGCCAGCATGGCTAAGCCTACTTGGCGTGCCGCCAACTTGCCCTGATCGATGTCCATGTCTTCACCTATTCTTCCGATGATCAAGCTGCCATCCGGTTTCACAGTTCCATGGCCGGAGAGGTAAAGGTATTTGCCATCTATGAGGCAGGGCTTGTACACTCCCAGTGGTTTTGGGGCAGGAGGCAGGACAAGGCCCAATTTTTCAAAATTCAGTTCGGGGGTTTGCATAGTAAGTAATGAGTTGATTTTTAAATAAAGAGATCAAGAATTAAAACTCCAACCAATCCAGCAACGGCTACGATGGTTTCCATAAGCGACCATGATTTGATGGTGTCTTTGATGCTGACGTTGAAGAATTCCTTGTACATCCAAAATCCCCCGTCATTGAAATGGGAAAACATCAAGCTGCCCGCTCCGATGGATAAGACAAGCAGATTTGGATCTACATTCATTGTCGTAACCAGTGGGGCAATAATCCCCGCGGTGGTCAATCCTGCTACAGTTGCAGATCCTACACAGACTCTGATCACGGAAGTGATCAACCAAGCCAATAGTAATGGATGCATTTCCCAAGTTTTCAGCCCATCGGCAATTGTTTGGCTTACTCCAGTATCGGTAAATATCTGCTTCAGTGCTCCAGCCCCTGCTACGATGAGCAGGATCATCGAAATATCCTTGGTCGCTGCAGTGTACACTTCCATGAGTTGGGTCATGGTTTGATTTCTTTTCAATCCAAGGGAAAAGGTGGCATAAAAAAGAGAAACCAGCATGACGATTCCCGGGTCAGCGATGAAAGTAACCAAGGGACTGAGTGGATCCTCTTTTGGAATGCTGAAGCTCAAAATGGTCGTTCCGATCAATAATAAAACCGGCAAAAGTGCAGTGAAAAGGCTGTTCCCTATTCCAGGCAATTCGGACTCTGGTTTGGGATCTACCTGAAAAGTCTTCAAGGGTTGGGAATGTATTCCCTTTAAAAAAGGTGCGAACAGAGGTCCAGCAATAATGATGGTCGGAATGGCAATGATAAATCCATAAAGAAGTGTCAAACCCATATTCGCGCCAAACTGGGCCACTAGGGCGGCAGGGGATGGGTGTGGAGGCAAAAATCCATGGGTGACCGAGAGCGCAGCCAATAAAGGCATGCCTACGTACACAGCGGGAAGACGGTATTGATACGAAACCGTGAATGCCAAAGGCACCAAGAGAACGAATCCTACATTATAAAAAAGCGGTATCCCTACGATCAATCCGGTAAAGGCCATGGCCCAAGTGATGTACTTTTCTCCAAAGAATCGCATCAAAAAACCCGCAATGCGCTGCGCTGCGCCACTTTCTGCCACAAGCTTTCCCAACATGGCACCTGTCACAATCACAATGACCAAATCACCCAGTAGCGCTCCCATTCCCTTTTGAATGGATTTGGCTACCTGATCTGCCGGAAGACCAAGCATCAGCCCTGCTGCTATAGCGGAGATCATAAAGGAAAGGAAGGGATTGAGCTTGGCCCAAACGATCAGCAATACAAGAAGCGCAATGCTGATCAATACAAGAAATAGGGTCATAGGTTGGGTTTGGTGTTACTGAAGAAAGTTAGGAAAAATGAGGAAATACCTTCGATTTTTCCATCACCATCGGAGTCAAAGCTTGATGAAGCGTTTGGTAACCAGTCGATCAGAAAATTCGAGATGAATAAAATAGACTCCTGAAGGAAGAGTTGACATCATTTGCTCGGGAATTTCTTCGAGGACCTTCTGCTGTATGAGGATCTTCCCTTCAGGACTGGAGATCTTAAGACCGAGGAATTGTGTGTCCTCTTCAGGAAAATATATCTGTAAAGGGCCATGTTGATATGGGTTTGGAAAAATAGTCCCTTCTTTTTCTCCGGTTGCAGAAAATGCTCTTGCGACCGAACTCCAGGATTCGGTTCCGTCCAAGCTTAATTGTCGGATTCGGTAAAAATAAGCTTCAAATCGATTGCTTTGCTCATCGAGGTAGGTGTAAGTGATGGCCTCATTTGAATCGCCATTTGACCCGATCGAAGCGATTTTTTCCCAAGTAATTGAGCCTTTTTTACTCCTATAAATTTCAAAAAGAAGATTCCCCTTTTCTTGACTGAGGCTCCATTGGATCAGATTTCCTTCTTTTTTGGTCATCACTTCAAGACCAAGCCAAGTCACGGGAAGAATCGTCAACTCTCGATAGCTGCCTATAGTAAAATTCATACCTGAAAGTTCATTCCAAGTCAGTGATCTTCTAGCCCAAAGTAGACTGGCATCTGACCCAGGAAGGTGAGATCCTGGAGCAGGTTGGCCGGTACCGACGATCCGAAGGTCATCCACATTGTCCACAATCAGGTCAGCTGCAGATAGCCGGAGTTCGACAGTCTGAGCACTTGGTGTCAATCCGGAAAATTGAAAGTGGCTGTAAAGTTGGTACAAAATAGGCGTGCCGTCTGTGTCATTGAAATTTGGATCATGGTTGGCGCCTTTGTATTCCAAAAACTTGATCGAGATGGATCCTCCCGGAGAGGGTCCCAAGAGCTGGATTTTTCGAATCCCTCCGTTGAGCACATCTTCAAATGGAAAACTGGCATTGCTAGCGGTCAGAGTTGTCGGAAGCCCGAATAGCGTGAGATTTCCCACATTTCGCCAACTGCCTCCAGAATATGTAATTCCTCCTAAAAGTGAAGTGTTAATATTGAGATGGTTTCCTTGTAAATCCATCCGCCCTTGCGATAGGGTTAGATTTCGTTCGACGGACAGGTGGTTTCTAGGGTAAAAGATACCCCCTGATTTATTCAAGGTGAGATCGCGTGTGACTAACGGGAATCCTTGGATTTCTTGGTTGCCTGAGCCGAAAATGATTAAATGGGTATTTAGAGAGTTGATATTTCCCGCTCCCGATTTGATTAAGTTGCCAAGCAGAAAAAGTTGGGTAGGCAATGTGAGGTTTTGGTTACTTCGTAGTTCTACATTTCTGACCGAATTTGGGGTCGCAGCATCTGGGAATGAACTGGCAAGAAATGTTTTTGGAGCAGCTCCTCCCCTGAAAATCAAGTTGCCATTCAGTTGAAAATTGGCAGATTCAATCCTTGGAGCATTTCCTTCCAAGATCAAATTTCCTCCATTTTGAAGATCAAAATTCAGTGCACTCACACTCCCGCTTGTGGATCTGTTAATTAGGTTTGAGTTGCATTCAGAAATCAGAGTTGCTCCATCCTCAATGGTAAACACCCCATAAGGCCCAGTCCCATAAACAGTAGTTTCGGTGTTGAAGGAAAACGTGTGACATACTGCCGGATTGACGGAGTTATCTAGTCTTTGGATTACTGTTCCTGACCTTACTGTAAAGGAAAGTGCTTTCATGGGTGCATTTACGATAAGTTCTACACCGGATCCCGGATCAAAAATTACCCCAAATCGGCTTTGTGTAGTTTGGGCACTCCAGCTGTTTCGGTCAACAATCGTCCTGCTGCTTCCTTTGAAAGTGAGTGTGCTTGTTGGCGAGTTGCCAATCCAATTTTGGCTGTTCCAAGCATTGCCGGCAATAC
Source organism: Algoriphagus aquatilis (assembly GCF_042657405.1). Lineage (NCBI taxonomy): Bacteria > Pseudomonadati > Bacteroidota > Cytophagia > Cytophagales > Cyclobacteriaceae > Algoriphagus > Algoriphagus aquatilis. Next base: position 54,542 of record NZ_JBHSKS010000004.1, on the reverse strand, counting down.
CAGGTGCAGGACCGGTGAAAGCTTGAAGTGTACCGTAAACATCCAGATTGAATCCATTGAGATTTAATTTTTGGCCTGCTCCAGTTTCTGCATTGATAAAAACGCTTTTGACTTCTTCATTTCCTATGAGGCGTAAGGTGTGACTTTGGTCAATGTAGATATCATTGGCAATTCCCGGTTTTACCGAAGCAGAAACCCATCCCGAACCATTCCAAACTGCCCAAATCCCGAGGTTGGTAAAATCACCTGTTGCCACAGTTTTATAAGCTCCGATTTCTTGGCAAAAGGCATTTCCAATGGTCAATAGGGTAATTACAACTGCCAAGAATATCCTGTATATTCGGCAGGTAAAAAATGCTACCCAGCAAAGTAAAAAACCAGAATAAAGCATAAAAATTGTATTGTAAAAAGTAGTTGAAAATAAAAAATGATGACTAAAAATAAAATAGGTCTGCTTATTTTTTTTCTGATAATCATGGGTTTAGCTCCTGCCAAAGCCCAGTTTTATGAAATTAGCCTTCTTACCTGTGAGCCTGGAGATCAGCTTTATTCTTCCTTTGGCCACAGCGCCATCCGGGTGAGGGAGATTGGTTCAGAGGGTCGTGATATGGTTTTTAACTTTGGCACCTTTGACTTTGATACTCCAAACTTCTACGGCAAGTTTGCCACGGGCAAGTTGAACTATATGCTAAGCGTCACGACCTATGATCGCTTTATCATCGAATATGATTACTATAAAAGGGGAGTGACCGAACAAGTCCTCAATATGAGCTTGGATCAAAAGGATCTTCTTGTACAGCATTTGGATGCACTCTATGATCCTGCGAGAAGGTTCTACAAGTATGATTTCTTTTTCAATAACTGCGCGACTAAAGTTAGGGATGCCTTTGAGATAGCGATTGGTAAGCAGCTGGTTTGGAATGACTCAGTGGTTACCGAAGAGAAGACGTTTCGTACCCTCATTGATGAGTTTGTCTATCTTTTGCCTTGGGCTGATTTAGGGATTGATTTGGCGTTGGGTGCTGTGATTGACCGCAATGCCACCGAGCGAGAAAAGCAGTTTTTACCGGATTACATGGAGCAAGCTTTTGCAAAAGCAACCATCGTAGGAGATGGCCCCAGCCGTCCATTGGTGAAGGAGACACGGGTGATTTTGGAATATCCCGAAGAGGAAAAGTCAATTGGACTTCTGAATCCCTATGTTGTATTTTGGGTATTAGCAGTGGGGTATGGATTGGTGACTTTTTTAGGATTTCGCAGGGGAAAATTATATAAAGGATTGGATGTGGCACTCTTCAGTCTGCTTGGATTGATCGGTGTGGTGGTTGCTTTCCTTTGGTTTTTGACCGATCATTCCGCTACCCTTTGGAACTGGAATATTCTCTGGGCTTTTCCGGGTCACTTGGCCTTGGCTTGGGCCTTGGTAAAAAACCCTACCAAAGCCTGGATTTCCAAGTATCTGCTTGGTGTCTTGATTGCGACATCTTTGGCCCTGGTGATATGGATTACTGGAATGCAGACTTTTCATCCATCGCTAGTCCCTCTATTTCTGATCATCTTGCTCAGAGCTAATTTCCTTTTCTATAACTTGGAGAGGCTGGCTCAAAAAGCATCATGATTTGTAATTTGGCCAAACCTTTATGCTACCATTTGGTGTTGGAATAAGTCATGGAATTCAAACTCACCTCAGATTACCAACCCACCGGAGATCAGCCACAGGCCATCAAAGAATTGGCCGAAGGGGTACGGGCGGGTGAGCCTGCGCAGGTTCTCCTTGGAGTAACAGGATCGGGTAAAACCTTTACCATTGCCAACCTGATCCAAGAGACTCAGCGTCCCACGCTTGTTTTGAGTCATAACAAGACGCTCGCTGCTCAGCTTTATGGGGAATTCAAGCAATTTTTCCCTCAAAATGCGGTCGAATATTTCATATCCTATTACGACTATTACCAGCCCGAGGCTTTCATCCCCAGCTCAGGTACCTATATCGAAAAGGACCTCAGCATCAATGAAGAGATCGAGAAACTTCGCCTAAGCGCCACTTCATCCTTATTGTCTGGGAGAAGGGATGTGATTGTCGTGGCCTCTGTGTCCTGTATTTATGGTATCGGCAATCCGGAAGAGTTTGGGAAAAATGTGATTCGCTTACAAGAAGGGGACCGAATCCCAAGAAATCAGTTGCTTTTCAAACTGGTAGATATTCTCTACAGCCGTACCCATCAGGATTTGACTCACGGAACCTTTCGAGTGAAAGGGGATACCGTAGACATTTTTGTGGCTTATGCCGACTTTGCTTATCGTATCTTCTTTTGGGGTGATGAAATCGAGGCCATTCAGCGGGTGGAACCGGATTCAGGAAAGAAACTTTCGGATGAAAAGATCATCTCCATTTTCCCTGCGAACCTGTTTGTCACCGGAAGAGACACGATCGAAACTGCCATTCATGAAATCCAGGATGATCTGGTAGCACAGCTCAATTTTTTCGAAAAAGAAGGCAAATTTTTGGAGGCTAAACGGCTTCAGGAGCGGACCGAATTTGATTTGGAAATGATCCGTGAGCTTGGATATTGCTCAGGAGTGGAAAACTACTCCAGGTATTTTGACCGGAGAAAACCCGGTACACGCCCATTCTGTCTATTGGACTATTTTCCGGATGATTACTTGTTGGTTATCGATGAGAGTCACGTAACGGTACCTCAAATCAGGGCGATGTGGGGAGGAGATCGGTCCCGCAAAGTGAACTTGGTGGATTATGGATTCCGATTGCCCTCAGCTTTGGACAATCGACCGCTAAAGTTTGATGAATTTGAGCAGTTGGCCAATCAGGTGATCTATGTGTCGGCGACTCCGGCAGATTATGAATTGGCCCTGACCGAAGGGGTCGTGGTTGAGCAGATTATCAGGCCTACAGGTCTTCTCGATCCTACCATCGAGGTGCGACCCAGTCAAAATCAAATTGACGATCTTCTCGAAGAAATCGATCAAACCATCAAAACAGATGCACGGGTTTTGGTTACCACGCTCACCAAACGAATGGCGGAGGAACTTCAAAAGTATCTCGAACGCGCTGGAGTTAAGTCACGATACATTCACTCAGAGGTAAAAACTCTGGATCGGGTAGAAATCTTGAGAGAGCTTCGATTGGGAATTTTTGACGTATTGGTTGGGGTAAACTTGTTGAGAGAAGGCTTGGATTTGCCTGAAGTTTCATTAGTAGCCATTTTGGATGCAGACAAAGAGGGTTTCCTTAGAAATGAGCGCTCCCTTGTGCAAACCATTGGCCGCGCTGCGAGAAACTCGGAAGGACGTGTGATCATGTATGCGGATCAAATTACAGATTCTATGCAGGCGGCTATAGACGAAACCAAGCGAAGAAGAGCCCTGCAGATGGCTTACAATGAAGAGCATGGCATTACACCGAAGACAGTCATCAAGTCTCGGGACAAAATCATGGGGCAAACTAAAGTCGCTGATTCTAAGAAAAATGCCAAGGTATATGCCGAACCAATGCCGGGCGAAATGGAAATCGCTGCAGATCCGGTGGTGCAATACCTCAGCAAGGATAAACTGGAAAAGCTCATCGCACAGACTCAAAAACAAATGGAAAAAGCTGCCAAAGAGTTAAACTTCATGGAAGCAGCACGGTTGAGAGACGAGTGGCAAGCACAGAAAAAACGCCTCGAGGAGTTGAATCGGGGGCCTGGCAAATGACCCATATCTAAACCAACCCACTCATGACCCTCCAAGAAGTCAAATCCTTGGCCGCGAAAGGCGAGGGGCTCCGCATTGAATTTAAGAAAAAGGCAGCCTATCCGGAGAAAATTGTCCGGGAAGTCATTGCTTTGGCAAATACAGAAGGTGGAGACTTGCTTATTGGAGTCGATGACGACGGGACTGTCAGCGGGCAACGGTTTATAGAGGAAGAGATTTTTGTGATGGAAAAGGCGATTCGGGAGCTGATTTTTCCTGCTTTGAGTTTTGAAGTATTCACCATTAAGCTGACCGAAAAAAAGGGGGTGGCTGTTTTTAGGATACCATTGAGTCCCGATCGTCCACATTATCTAAAAACAGGTGATAAAAAGCAGTCTTTTATCCGAGTAGCGGATCGCAGCGTGCAGGCTAGTCGAGAAGTGTGGGAAGTGCTGAAGAAAAGCAGAACCCCAGAAGACGTCGTATTCACCTATGGGAAAAAGGAGGAAGTGCTGATGAAAGCCCTGGGTGAAAAAGGAAAAATCACCATGAAGGAGTATTCCAAACTGGCAGGAATTCCGTTTTTCTTGGCTTCAAAAACCCTAGTCAGACTGGTTGCCGCCAATGTTCTGACCATTCACCCACAGGAAACAGAAGATTTTTTCACGATCAAAGACTAGGAAGACGGATCCCGGTCTGATGGTGGAAACCAGCATTCCCCTGTAGTCCCCCTGTATGGATCAGTAAAATCTTTGAACCTTCTGAGAAATGATTTTTTTGTACCAAGTCAAAAAAACCAGCCACCATTTTTCCAGTGTAAATGGGATCAAGAGGAACTCCAAATTCCTTCCAAAACCAACCTATAAAGTCAATCAATTCAGAAGTCCATTTTGCATAACCCCCAAAATGATAAGCTGTGTTTATTTCCAGTTTGCCAAGAGGTTGAATGGAATTTCTTACCATTAACTGTTGAATTTCTTCAAGGATAAATTCACCTTTCAAGGATGAAAATCCGATTAGGATTTGCTCTTGCCGAAGGCTTTGGGCCAAGCCAGCTAAGGTTCCTCCAGTTCCTATTGAAGTGCAAATATGGGAGTATTCTTGGTGCTGCTCGGTCAGGATTTCAGAGGTTCCTTTGATCGCAAGAGGATTGGTGCCTCCCTCTGGAATCAAGTAGAAATCGCCAAAAGTGCCCATTAGCTTGGCAATGAATTCCTCGGTATTCTTCCTTCTGTATTCGTCTCTCGAGATGAAATACAGATGCATGCCCTGCCCACGGGCGTAAGCTAGCGTCGGGTTACTTTTGTCTGAGTCTTCTCCACGGATTATTCCGATGGATTTCAGACCAAGGTTCCTAGCTGCTGCGGCTGAAGCATGGATATGATTTGAAAAAGCACCTCCAAAAGTCAGAATGGTAGTTTTACCTTGATTTTTGGCTTCTTCCAGATTGTATTTGAGTTTAAAAAATTTGTTTCCCGGTACAGAAAAGTGGACCTGGTCCAGTCTCAACATACTTACTTCTATTCTCTTTTCTTCGAAAATAGGATGGAGCAAAGGGACTGTTTTTACAGGTTGTGGGTGAAGCATTTAGGGACTTTTGTCAAAGTTAAGCCACATCCTCCTATTTTTGTGTGATGAGCCAGCGCATTGAAGAAGACTTAGAAGAAGATGAGCTAGAACTGTATGAGCACCACCGTATCCTCGTGGACAAAGGTCAGTCTCTGATGCGCATTGATAAATTTTTGACTGAAAAAGTAGCAAACGCCACAAGGAATAAAGTACAACAAGCTATTGATTCCGGGGCAGTTTTGGTCAATGGGCAGCCTACTAAGTCAAACTATAAGATCAAACCTTTGGATGACATTCGAGTTCTGCTCGAAAAGCCTCCAAGAGACACCGAGGTTCTTGCCGAGAATATTCCATTAGACATAGTTTTTGAAGATACTCATCTCTTGGTGGTCAATAAGCCTGCCGGTATGGTGGTACATCCTGCCCATGGGAATTGGACAGGTACTCTGGTAAATGGATTGGTATATCATTTTGAGCATTTACCGGAGTTGAAAGGAAATGTTGGTCGTCCTGGTTTGGTGCACCGGATTGATAAAGATACTTCCGGATTATTGGTGATTGCTAAAACAGAGGAAGCTATGGCACCTCTCGCGGCACAGTTTTTCCACCATACGATTGATAGAACATATTTGGCGCTGGTTTGGGGAGAACCTGAGGCAGATTCCGGTACAGTGAGAGGTCATGTGGGTAGGAGTGCCAAAGACCGTAAAGTAATGGATGTCTATCCAGACGGTAGTCAAGGAAAACATGCCGTTACTCATTGGAAAGTGCTCCAACGCCTTCGATATGTATCCTTGATGCAGTGCAATCTGGAGACGGGCCGTACCCATCAAATCCGTGCACATATGAAATTTATCAATCATCCACTGTTTAATGACGCCATGTATGGAGGAGATAAGATTCGAAAGGGTACACAATTTGCCAAGTATAAATCTTTTGTTGAAAACTGCTTTGACCTAATGCCTCGTCAAGCTCTACACGCAATGAGTCTGGGATTCATTCATCCTGTCACGAAGGAAAAGCTATATTTCGAAGCCCCATTGCCAGAGGATTTTTTAGCTGTTTTGGAAAAATGGCAATCTTATGTAAAACACGAATGATTGTGAAATAATTAATGAATGAAATATTTTTTAATAAAAACGGCAAAAAAATGATCATTTTGATGAATTAAGTATAATCAATAAATCTTTTGTTGCCATTTTTTCAATTCCGCTTTTAAAACCTCTTAATTATTTTCCATTTCGTCATAATTCAATCGATTTCCTTAAATAAACTGTAATTTTTTACAATAAACATTGAATAATTTGCAAAATCAGCGCGAGGCCTGCTATATTTGAATCAGCTATTAAGCTAAAAGTTCACACACATACTGTAGGATGTTGAAATTGGCAGACAAGCCCTCCTGTCTCGGGGGTGGAGATGCTGGGATAAAGCAATTAGCGAGCTCGTAATTTTGCCTAACTACTCCGTGGAGGTTCGAATCCTTCTCCTACAGCAGGTTATTTTGGGTTTATTGTTAATTGACTAAAACCATGGAATTTTATTCCGTGGTTTTTTTATTGCCTATTTTTTTCAAAGGCAAATAAAATTCTATATAGGATCAAAATATCCAAATTATCGTTCTTGTTTTTTCCTTTCGTGCTTTGGTTAACAATTTTATAATGAGTCCACCAATTTCCGCGCTTTAATTTTTATATATTTAATTATATACCATTTTTATTAAAAAAAATGTAAAAAAATAAAATAAATGTTGCAATAATTTTAATAAATCAATCAGTTTTCTACCTTTGGCATATCATTTATCTCAAACCTATTCAATCGATTTCGAAAAGCTCGCAAGAGCTTTTTGATTATCAGGGAGTTTGGAAGGCGGTAACTATTCCAGTTCATTCCTGAGCCCAAAACCACTCATACTGTAGGGTGTTGAAATTGGCAGACAAGCCCTCCTGTCTCGGGGGTGGGGATTCCAGTATAAAGCGTAATTCAAACCGGACTATTGCCTAACTGCCCCGTGGAGGTTCGAATCCTTCTCCTACAGCCTAAATCTAAAAGCAATGCAAAACGCATTGCTTTTAGTGTTTAAGCCTTATTTGTCCTTTTGTGCGTATCTTTTCGGAGGTTTAGTCGTTTTTCAACTTATGTCTTCTGACAATCAAAAGAAACATAGCCATCATCCGCTTCGCAAGAAGATTCTTAGACTTGTTCTTAAGGGGATTTTGGCAATTCTCTTATTGGAATCTGTTGTCTATTTTGGTTCTAACCTATTTTTGGCAGGAATTGCCCGGCAGAAACTGAATGAATCTTCTGGTGGCGTTTATGAAATTGGATTTAACCGATTTAACCTTTCTCTTCTGCGGAGAGGTTTTTTTTTAGATGGAATTGTCTTAAAGCCAATCCATCCTGAAAAATCTAAAGTTGACCAATCCCTTTTTGAATTTACCCTGGATGAGATTTCTTTTTCAGGACTGTGGTATGACTTTTCAGAGAATGAATTTTCGGTTTCCAGAATCCATCTTGACAATCCCAACCTTAAACTGATCAATCTAGATTCAAGTAAAGTTGAATCCGAAAATGTATCATCTAGAAGTTCAGCGATTAAGATCTTGGAGGGAGAAATCCGAAAAAGTATCAGACGTCTGAGTTTGCGGGGCTTTTATGTTCATTTGATCGAAATTGATCACGCCAATTTCTTTTTCTTTAATTTTTTGAGCCAAGGTGAGCTCAGTGCAAAAAACACAGCGATCAGGATTTTTGATTTAGATTGGACAACTTCTGAAGATTGGCTCACTCCGTTTAATGCAAAGGGGATAGACTTTGATCTTGAAGAGGCTACTTTTCCACTTCCGGATGGGGTACATACCATAGGGTCAGAAAAGGTTCACATCTCTTCCCTTGGAAAAACAGTTGAAATCGAGGGATTTTCATTGACCCCTGATCTAAAAAAAGAAAGCAAATCCCATTATCAACTTACTCTTGATAGACTTAGGCTTGGTAACGCTGATTTGGATAAGGCTTTCATGACCTCTGAATTGGAAGCTGATGAGCTGATCATGGATCACCCTGTAATCAAGGTGATTAAATCTGATTTGGTGCAAGGAGACACAATTGCATCAGGTGATTTGAATGAATTTATTCAAGGAAAACTCAAATCAATTTCTATTAAAGAGCTCTCCATTAATGACGCTCAATTTCTAAAGGAAAATAGAGGAGATTCCTTAAAGAATAGAATCCAACTCGATGACCTTGATTTTAAAATGGTGAGATTTTATTTGGGAGAGGAGGAAGAAAGAAAGAAAAACCAATTTTTTTACGGAGAAGATGCCTCTATGGAAATTAAAGGAGGTAAACTTTTTCTTGGAGATGGGATCCATATTTTGGAGGGAAACCATGTCAGTGTCTCTTCATTTAAAAAAGAATTGGTTATAAAAGACCTATCGGTCTACCCCACTTCCGATTTATTAAAATTGAGGTCTTCTAAAAATCTGGTGAAAATCGGATTATCAGAACTCTCCCTATTGGAGGTAGATCTGAAAAAGTTGTATCAATCAGATGTCCTTGAGGTAGATAGATTGGTCATCGATCAGCCAAGCATTGAGATTACAGAGCAATTGACTTCGGTAATGGATACCGCAAGGCAGGAGCCTTTTACTCAAGTAATTGAAGGGATTTTAGATGGAGCCGCAATTCGTGATTTTCAAATTATTGATGGAAAAGTCTTTTTCAAAGACAACAAAGGTCAACGAAGCAACAATATCGGATTTGAAAGATTCAGTTTGAAGTTAGATGAGTTGCAGGTAAAGCCAAATCGCTTTCTTCCAATTCAGGAGCAGTTTCTCGTACGAGATATTGTTTTGAGTTTAAATGAATACAAACTCAAACTGAAGGATAATTTGCATTTGATTTTTGCCAATCAGTTGACCATAGACTCCAAAAGAAAGCTGCTCGAAGTCAAGAATTTATCCATCAAGCCCGAAAATCCGGATCAAATCCAGTCCCTTTTGGACACTTATGGAAAAACCTATGTGGTTGATTTTTCCATTCCCTTATTTCAGGCTAATGGACTGGATGTCAAAGAAGCGTTTTTCAATCAGCGATTGATAGTCGATCAGTTGCTGCTTCCTAGTCCAAGGTTTTTGATCTCTTCCTACAGGTCAAAGGAATTAGAACGCACAGAAAATACTCCAACCTCATCAGCAGAAATTCAAGATTTATTGCTGGGATATTTTAATTCCATTCAAATTGACTCTATTGATCTATCTAAAGCTAAAGTCAAATACGAGAGCTTGGTTGAAAATAAGCGCTCTAGGTTTGAGGAAGATGAAATGTCACTCAAGCTCAAAAACTTTACCCTTGGTATAGATGATAGTTTAGATTCTGAGAAAACCCTGTTTTCAGATGAAGTAAATCTGATTTTCAACAATTATTCCTTCACTCTTGCAGGAGGGAAATACATTGCGGAGACTGATTACCTGAATTACAATTCAAGGACGAAAACAATAGATTTTGAGGATCTTATTTTAACCCCCACACCCCAAATCAAAAGCAAACTTGCTCTGGCACTGAATCTCCCTAAGGTACGTCTCCAAGGAGTGAACATGGAAGAGTTCATTTTTGAAAGTAACCTGATTTTTCAAAAGCTTGAAATTGATGAGGGAGAAGTTGAATTCGGGATAAATCGGGATATTGAGTCTTTGCCAAAAAAAATTGCTAAAAAGAGCCTTTCTTCCCGAAAAACACTTGAAGAGCTAAAAATAGACACAGTTAGTGTGTCAAATTCTACCCTAAAACTTAGCTATTTGGGATCAAACCAAAGCCTGCAATCTGTCAAAACCGGCTTTGATTTGCTTATCTCTGATTTTTACCTTGATACGCTCGGAGTTGATGCGGAAGATGTAGCAGAAATGTATGGTTCGGCCAATCTTGATTTGAAAAACTTTGTTTTTGCGCTACCTGATAGTGTCCACACGCTTCAATTTTCCAAGGTCAGATTTGGAGACAAAATTGACGAACTTGTTTTTTCAGACCTGTCCGTAGTTCCCAGGGATTATTTTGGGATATCTGGTAATCCAGTTGTAGAGGCCAAAATTGATCAATTAGCAATCAGGAAAAATAAAATTCAGGAGATGTTTGAGTCTAAACGACTCGATTTAAGGCAGATTCAACTTTTAAACCCTGAAATTGCAGTTTATTTGGATTCGGCTTTTACGAGTTCTAATAAAACAAAACAATCTTTTCAAAAGGGTGAAAAGCTGATTCAGTCTATTTTGTTGAATGAGCTCAATTTGGATAATGCAGCTATACAATTTCATCGAAAAGGAAAAGGGCCGATTCCAAACTTAAACTTTCCCAAAGTTGATGTAAGAATGAGCGGTTTGGGAATTGATTTATTGTCATCCGGTCAATTGCCGGCCACTAATGAATTGGTGAAGAAGGTTACTGATTTCAACTTAGAAAATTATCAGTTTTTCACACCGGATAGCTTGTATCATGCGAAGTTGGGCAGAATCAGATATGAAGAAGGAGATCTTTTTGTGGAAAAAATCTCTTATAATCCCCTACTGGGCACTTATGCTTATTTGAGAAAGTTTCCTTTCCAGAAAGATGCAGTCAATGCTACCATTGAACGGATTCAATTGAGGGGAATTGATCCATTGAGTTATTTAGCGAGTGGGACAATTAAGGCTGATGACGTCATAATCGAGGGAGCCAGGGTGGACTTGATGAGGGATAAAAGAATACCGATGGATTCAACGGCAATTAAGTTTATGCCTCAATATCTGATGGAGCATTCTCGTGTTAATGCGGATGCTTTTTCGGTAAGGGTAAGAGACAGTAGGATTCGGTATTTCGAATTTGCTAAAGAAGGCACCATGCCCGGTATGATTTCTTTTGACTCAGTGAGGATGGATATGGCTCCGTTTTTTTTAAGAAAAGAGAATACTTCTTATCCTTTAGAAAAAGTCAGAATGGGTATTGAGGCAAAACTGATGAATAAAACACCAATTCAAGTCAATAGCGTCCTTTATTTCAAGAAACCCTATCCTATGGATTTAAGCTTTGAATCTGGAGCTTTTGATTTTAAAGATGCTTCCGATTTTTTATCAAAAACAGTTTTTGCAAGGGCAGAAAAGGGCTTTTCTGTAGGAGGGGAGTGGGAATTTCAGTTAGATGATGAATCTGCAATGGGATGGATGAAATTTGCTTACCAAGATTTAAAAATTGAATTTCTAGACAGTCTGACTTTGGACCAGGGAAAGGGAAAACTTAAGCTATACAGTGTAGGAGCCAATATTTTGATAAAGAATTCCAATCCAAGATCTGCATCAACCAGTATACAGAAGAGGCCAATTTATCTAAAACGAGATAAGCGAAAATTTATTTTCAGTGCCTGGTGGAAGGCAACCTTGAACGGATTGAGGAGTACTGTTGGCCTTGGCAGGCCTAAAGTTCCAGAGGAAGCTTTCCTGAAAGAAGATTGATTTTTATCAGGTTGGTTCCAAGCCGTATTTTTAGCTCGTAATAAATTTTCTAATGCATATTTCAGGTTTAACAGGTCGAAAAGCTGGACGATAGCAGAATTACACTGGGTTTACTCCTGATTCAAGGAGTGTAACCTTACCTTTTGATAATTCGGAAAGACTCCGTTTTACCCGACCAATTGAGCGTAAGAATATATATTCCAGCTGCCTTGGTTTGCAGATAGGATCCAAGTCTGCTGCTTAATCTGCTGATATCTGGATCATTAAAATATTCAACTTGCCCCAAAACACTGGATACCGTTGCGGTAACATCTCCTTCGAGGAGTTGGTCATCACTAATTAGTTCAAGTTTGAAGCCGATACCTGAAGTTGGATTGGGATAAACGACCCATGAGGAAGTTCCCAATATTGGATCAACCTGAATAGCTCTTGTTTCGGTGTAGAAGTAAGAACCACTCAAATTAACTTGCTTGAGTCGGTAGAAGATTGTACCACCGGCAGCTGGGATTGTTTTATCGATGTAGCGGTATTCAGTTACTTTGTCTGAATACCCTTTTCCTGAGACTTCTCCGATTTTATTCCAATGCTGCACGTTATTAATGGAACGTTCTACCTCAAAGTGTGAATTTTCCCATTCTTTGGTCACCGCCCAAGAGAGGTTACCTTCCCTATCGGCTGGATCATATTTAGCGTTAAAGTAGAGGTAGTCGAGTGGGAGGATACGGAAGACTGGATAGGTGATAAATACTCTGCCTGACCCTCCAGTTCCACCTCCTGAAATTCCACTTCCTCCACCTGAACCAGTTCTTGCAACCCCAGCTCCTCCTATTCCATTGACGCTACCGTCTCCTCCAAGTGGAATTCCTGAGAAAGTCCCTCCGAGTCCGGGTGCTTGTTGGAGAGAGTTGCCTTCAAAATTGAATCCATTTCCTCCACCGCCTCCATTGCGATAATAAGTGGTGGTTCCAATTACGTATGATAACCCTGGCCCACCATTTCCTCCGCTGGCATTTCCTGCTCCTGATGCTCCTCCATTTAAACCAGGACCAGCTGCACCGCCACCGCCGCCGCCAGCAGCAGCTCCCTTATTGATATCATTCGTAAATGTCTTTTTTTGAACTCCTCCACCAGAAAATCCACTGGAACCATTTCCTCCATTGTTCCGATCATCAAGCCCATTGACATTGTCATCATATGCACCACCACCTCCTGAGGCTCCAGATTCTCCTGATCCCCCATTTATTGAATTAGTCGAACCTCCTCCTCCTCCTCCTTCTACTGGTGCGATGGTTCTAGATACTCCATCCACGGTACCAGTCACTGATGAGTTACCACCTTTTCCACCTCTTTGCGAAAGATCTGATGCACCTTGCCCACCTTGTCCCACAGTTACATTGAAATTAGAGTTCGCAGGTAATCCGAATGTGGCGTTTACATTGATTGTTTCCTGTGCAAAGCCTCCAGCGCCGCCACCTCCTGCAGCTTTACCCCTACCGCCGCCGCCGCCGCCGCCAACGGAAGTGACTGTGAATTCAATCAATCCCTCGGGTGCCTGCCAAACGCCCGAGCATGTAAATTCAATAATCGTATTGCCAGATCTAGCTCCGTCGTCAAGTACGACAAAACATGGACCCACAGGCGGCAAACCATAGGAAACTACTACCAAGCCTTTTCCACCTGTACCTCCATCTCCATTGCCTCTTGCTCCGCCACCACCGCCGCCTAATGTACCATTAGCGCCATCAGCATTGTTGCCAACACCAGAATTGCCTCCTTGAGAACCAGGTGCTCCTCCATTTCCTCCACGACCTGCCGATGTTCCTAAAACACCATTTTGTCCCTGATTTCCAGGTCTATTATTTCCTTGTCCGCCATTTCCTCCAGTGGTTCCATTTGCAGCTATACCTCCCGAGGCATATGCTACGCTTCCTGTTTCCGGATTTGTAGGATTAGGTGTCCTAGACACATAGCTTGGTTGACCATTCTGTGGGGCACTGCTATTTGTAGCACCCGCGCCTCCATTGCCTACATAGAGATAAAGCGTGCTCCCTGGGACAACTGCTATGGTGACTTCAGAATAGCCGCTGCCACCACCGCCGCCGCCGTCATTTCTGGCACCGCCGCCGCCGCCGCCCCATACTTTAACTGTAATCTCAAAAATCCCTGCAGGAACATAGAAAATCCCTCCGTCTGGGAATGCAGTGTCTCCGAATCCAAAAAATGTTTCATTGTTGTTACTTATTGGTGTTGGGCAACTAGTGGAAACATTTGTTTTTCGAATACTGGTAATGGTAAGCGAGGTTAGTTGATCATTTGGAATTGGAATTGTATTGAAAGTACCTCTTCCATTGGTTACGGAAACACTCGCCGTCCTCGTACCCAATGCCGAATTGGCAAGACCGAAATCGTAAGTTACCTCGTAAGTACCGTTTGTTAGAATGCTTGGATTTCCTGTTATGGTCACCCTAGCAAGGCCTCCTGATGCTGAAGGCGCTACAGAAGTAGTAGAGGTCAATTGATATGCAGGTTGAACTTCAATGGAACCTGAAGCTGAAACGGTTCCGCAACCCCCAGTTAAAGGAATGTTATAAGTGTAATTTCCCGGAGGGACTAATAATGGGTCAACAGTACCGCTAATTGTAAGCATGTTCCCACTTAATGTGGCGTTGAGACCGTTTGGTAGTACGACTGGTGTTCCGATTCCTGTAGCTCCGGATGTAATAAGGTTTATTGTAATAAAAGTTCCATCAGAACATGCGCTAAGAGGTAGTGAAGGTGCCGCTACCGTATTTTTTTGGACAGTTATGGTATTGGAAAAAGTAGGAGAGGATGCGGTGCAACCACTAGGTGAAATGTAATTAACAGAAATTGATTTATTTCCAGGTGTAAGCCATTTTATAGTGACCCAATTTGAAGTTGAATTTCCGCCTGAAACAATGGTATAATCTGTATTAGCAACTCCTGGAATAGTCCATAAATAATTGGATTGTCCAGATTGGGTAGTATAGGTCAGATTTGTATCTACACAGTGGCTACCGCTAGGTTGGGTGGGCTCAAATAAAACGGTAGGAAGTGGATTGACAGTAAAAACACCTGAAAGCGCACTAATTGATGCTGTTCCACAAGATGTATTAGATGAAACTACTACATAGTAACGACTCGATGCTGGAACAGATCCGTCATTTAAAGGAGAATAGCTATTTGAATTTGTCCCAACAGGAGTATCTGTTCCAGGATCAATTGTTCCAGAAGTATTTAGATACCATTGATAGCTAAAACCTGGTCTTGCTTCAACCGATAGTGCACTGAAGCCTGGGGACACATTAATACAACGAGATTGATTTGTGGTAAAGCCTGATAAAGGAATTGCTGAGGGTTGTGCATTTACCGTTATTGTACCAGTAGCATTGACAGTACCGCAGCCACCGGTTAGAGGAATGCTGTAATTGAATGTTCCAGAAACAGTAGGTGTTCCTGTTATTGAAATGGTATTTCCTAACCAAGTGGCTGAAACTCCTGTAGGAAGTCCATTTGCACCACCTACCCCATTATTTAGTATTCCGGTTGCACCTGTCGTAGTATGAGTGATCGTTGGAATAGCTGAATTGATACAAACTGTTGTAGGGGTGGGCGCCGCGCTTACTGTATTCCCTGATAATGTTTCAATTAAACCTGAAGGATTACTTTTGATCGATCCTCCACAGAATCCGGTTATTTCTACATAATAATATCTCTGGGTACCTGCAGTACTAGAACTAGGAGTGTAAGAATTTGAATTTGCACCGGAAATTGGCGTGCCACCTGTGTTACTAGAGGTTGTATTTTCAAACCATTGGTAACTGTATCCAAAACCTGTTCCCACTGAAAGTGGAGTAAATGAATTTCCAACACATAAAGCTTGTGCTCCCAATTGGGGGTTGGTAATTGCCAAAACATCGTTTACTCGGATCGTGCCCGTAGCATTGACCGTTCCGCAACCGCCTGTCAAAGGAATCGAGTAGTTGTATGTTCCCGTAGCAGTTGGAGTTCCCGTGAAAAGGATTTGGTTGGCATTCCAAGAAGCACTGATACCTGGAGGAAGTCCTGTGGGGGTTCCTATTCCAGTAGCACGAAACGTGGCTTGGGTAATTCCGCTAATTGGACTACCGAGACAAAAATCGTCTTCACTGATAGGGTCGAAGGAATTATTTTCAGAGATTCTGATTGAGCCGGAGATAACTGTTCCTGAGCAGTTTCCCTGTAGAACAACTTCGTATGGATAAATACCTGGTGCTGTAGGAGGTGTACCTATAATTCGAAGTGTTCCGTTTAATACATCACCAGAATAGGTAGCAGTCAGGCCTGCAGGCATCAGCTGATTGGTAATGCCTGTTACTCCTGTGAAAGCGTATTCAATAGGAGCTATCGGGCTTCCAGAACACAATGTTTGATTTGGAGAGGCTGGTGAAGACGTTAGAGAGATTAGGCACCAAGAGACGATAATTTGGCCGTTTGCTCCTGATCCACCTGTCCCACTGTTTCCATATCTTCCTCCTCCTCCTCCACCTGGAAAGTTGCCAGGGCTTCCAGCCCCATCATTTACTCTTCCGTTTCCTCCGTTTCCACCTCCTGGAGGGGCAATTGCTCCATTTTGATTGGTTGCACTTATTCCATCATTTCCATTACCTGCAGAAGATCCGCCTCCTCCACTTCGAGCTGATCCTCCTGTCTCCCCATCCGCACCCCTTCCACCGGTATAGGTTATATCTCCAACTCCGATTAATGCCCCATTTGCCCCCGTATTACTATCTGTGGAGTTTCCACCTCTTGCTCTTATAGTAGTTAAATTAATAAAATATGAATCTTCTCCAGCACCTGTTGTAGTTGAACCACGACCTACATAAAGGTTAAGGGTTTGACCAGGTGTAACTGAAAGTATACTTCTCGAATAGCCACCTCCACCTCCGCCTCCACCACGGTTTGATCCGGAGCTCCCCCTACCTCCACCACCCCAAGCTTCAACAGTGATTGAAGTAACACCTGCGGGAACTGTAAATTGTTGAACTGCTCCTGTAGCGCTAAAAGTCTGCGATTGCCCAAAAACATTTCTTGAAAAAAGCAATATGATTCCAAGTCCCATCAGCAATGGGGCGGTCTTAAAAATATTTTGAAAAAGCTGTCGTAAAGTTTTCACAGGCTTGGTTGATGCTTTTTCCTGATAATCACGAACAAATATAGCTAAATTTGCATTACATAACATTAAAAATGCATTTAATATACCAATTCATCCATTTTTCAGGCTTTATATCACATCTGTATTTCCTTTTTAATTAGTTATTTACTTGTACTCGTACTATTTGGGGTTCTATTACTTCTCGGTTAGTTTTAGGCTTTCCATTAAAGTAAGACCAAAAATAGTAAATGAAATGATATAAAAAGTAAATTAAAAGTCTTAAATATTTGATTTGCAGATATCTCAACTCTTTTCATTTCGTTTTTGGCTTTAATGAATGTGCTGGTTCAGTCTGGGCGTTTAATTCGATTTTGATCATCACCTAAGGAATTTTTCACTCCTCTTTACGTGTTTTATCTACCAATTATTCCAGTCTTTTTATTCTTTGCCTTGCATTAAAATGCTTCTTGAAATTATAAAAACGAAAAACAAATCAATAAAAATGAATTTGGAATAACTAGAGGAAAAAAGTAAACTAGGTAACGTCACCTATTACCTAAGAATCGGTTTTGGGAATTTTGGATCTTCGGTTCCTAACTCCTACAATTCGGTAATTAAAATCTAAAAGATAGGAGAGTAAACAACAAATGAGTTAGGACGAGAAGGAATAGTTAGGTTTTGGAAGTTCTATGATAGGTAAATAACCTAATCTTTTGTCCACCTAAAGACGTTTGGTATTCTCCAAAAATTTAAAGGTTGATAGATGGCCAGGAATTGTTGAACCTTTAAAAGCGCAAAGACTCTGATTTTGATTTAGATCCAGATGTTCTGGAGCAAAACAGTGATTAGACTATCTTACAAAGAGTTTGATCATCTCAGTTTGTCCATCCCACGAGAGATTAACTACATATAGCCCTGAATTTTTTGAGACAAGGTGCTGATTTAAAAATTCTTCAACTTGCTTTGGTTGTTCAAAAGTAGCTGATGAAACCTCTGTGCCTACCATGTCGGAAATCTTCACAGCTATTGGATTTGCAGATTGGGTCAATTTATCCATCAATTCTAGGTGGATGTAAGTTCCTCTATGGCTAGGATTAGGATAGGCTTTCCAGGCGCTGTTGCCTTTTACAGCATCGATCTTTGTGGATTTAACTTCACTGTAGATGAATTCTCCTTTGAGGTTAAGTTGTTTGACTCTGTAATATGCTATTCCTCCAGAGGCTGGGATCGTCTGGTCGATAAATTTATATTCGGTGATTTTATCGCTAAATCCAACAGCTTCAACTGATCCAATTGTTTCCCAAGTCTCTACTTGATTGATTGCTCGCTCAATTTCAAAGTAAGAAATTTCCCATTCCTTGGCTGTTGAAAACAAAACTTCAGTTTTTCTGGCATCTGATTGGAATTTGACGTCAAATTGCGCTAAACCAATCGGTAGAATTCTGCAATTACCTACTTGTATTTTGCTTGCAATTTCACCGTTGAAGTTTCCGGAGCTAGAATGAGTACCGCAGACTCTGAAAAATGATGTGCTTTCTACATCGAAAAGGGCATTACCTACTACTTTTAAATCGCCACCTACTTCCACCTCACTGGTTCCTGTTACTTTTATTCCTCCTTGACCACTCAATTCAAAATGTTGATTGATGATGGCAATACCTGGGGTATTGACATTTACTCTGGCATTGTTGCCTGAGATTTTCATGCTACCTCCGGTTCTGAAGAATCCTTTGATATTCAGGGATACATCTTTACCTGAAATAAAGCTATCTCCAGTTACTATCAATGCTGCCCCATTACCGATGTTAATACTCACATCATTTGCGTAATTGATTTGGGTGGTGGTTACTCTTGATTCTACCGAACTCAATGAATTATCTCCCTTTAGATTAAGAGAAGTAGTAGTGCCAGCATCTAAAAGAATACCACTGGCTCCTTGGACATCAATTTTTCCTCCTTTTCTCAGATCCCAAGTCATATCTTGGTCTTTGTCAAGGGTGACATTTCCAGAAAAAGTCAAAGTAGCCCCATTTTGTACAATTATCTCGTCAAATACACCTCCCATCACTACGTTTCCGGGAATGGTAAGGTCTGCATTAATAATTAGGACGACTGGACAGCCATTGGTCTTATTGAATATGGCAGATGCTAAGGGAATCGCAGAGTTGTTATTACTGCAGGTATTGGTTCTTGTCCAACATGTGGAACTTGTTGAATTGAATGAGCATCCGCTTCCACCATTGTAGGTGAAAGTTTGTCCTACCACATTTAATGAAAAAAATGCAGTGAAGATGATTAAGACCAGATACTTAAGATTGCCCATTTAGTTTTTGAAGTGCAAAAAACCGTATTTCAAAGATACTATTTTGTATTCCATTTTTACAAAAATCAGCAAATCTTGAATTTTAATAATTAACTAAAAACAATAAAAAATTGAATTTAATCAATATAAAATATTTTTATAAGTGCCTTATTGTTCTGGATTGATATAAAAGATGAAAAAAGAAATAAAATGCTTATTCTATTTTTTAGGTCTATTTTATTAAAAAATAGAATAAAATAATTTTGATTAGAAATTTTGTGATATAAAAAATTGAAGTATAGCTAAAAACAAAATAAATGATGATTGCTGATAGGTTACTTGCTCATTTAAATATCAAAAAATAGCATTTTAGTTCATTTTGAAATTTATTTTCAAGAAGCAAGGTAAAAACAAAAAAACCCTTGAGTTTTCTCTCAAGGGCTTGATAATTAGGGTGCAATTTGCGCAGGATTATCCGTTCATGCTGATCAAAAACTCGGCGTTGTCTCGGGTTCCTTTCATTCGCTGGAGTAGGAATTCCATAGATTCCTGTGAGGTCATGTCGCTCATCAGTTTTCTGAGGATCCACACACGCTGCATTTCTTCTTTGTCCATCAGTAGGTCTTCTCTTCGAGTACCGGAACTGAGTACGTCGATCGATGGATAGATTCTTCTGTTTGCCAGTTTGCGATCCAGAGCCAATTCCATATTACCGGTACCTTTGAACTCTTCAAAGATCACCTCATCCATTTTAGATCCAGTTTCTACGAGTGCAGTAGCAATGATAGTGAGCGAACCTCCATTTTCTACATTTCTTGCTGCACCAAAGAATCGCTTAGGTTTATGCAAGGCGTTGGCATCCACACCACCTGAAAGAATTTTGCCTGAGCTTGGAACCACTGTATTGTGCGCTCTTGCCAATCTGGTGATGGAGTCAAGTAGGATGACTACATCATGGCCTACTTCTACCATTCGCTTGGCTTTCTCGAGTACGATATTGGCTACTTTGACATGACGCTCTGCCTGCTCATCGAAGGTAGAAGAAATTACTTCAGCCTTTACCGATCGTGCCATGTCCGTCACTTCTTCAGGCCTTTCGTCGATCAATAAGATCATCAAGTGGACTTCCGGATGGTTCACGGTGATGGCATTGGCGATTTGCTGCAAGAGGACGGTTTTACCTGTCTTTGGCTGCGCCACGATCATACCCCGCTGACCTTTTCCGATAGGAGCAAATAAATCAAGGATTCGGGTAGAATAGCCGTCGGCTTTGGTGGAGAGATTAAGTCTCTCTTCCGGGAAAAGTGGAGTGAGATACTCAAAAGGTACGCGGTCGCGGATTTCGTCTGTCGTCTTTCCGTTGACTGTTCCGAGTTTGAGTAGGGCAAAGTATTTCTCTCCTTCTTTAGGAGGGCGAATGGAGCCTTTGATATGGTCTCCTGTTTTTAGTCCAAAAAGTTTGATCTGGCTAGGAGAAACGTAAATATCATCAGGGGAAGCCAAGTAGTTGTAATCCAGTGATCTCAGAAAACCATAACCTTCCTGCATGATTTCCAAAACGCCTTCGTTTTCGATCACACCGTCAAATTCTCTTGGACTCACAAAAGGTTTTTTCCTCGGAGGCCCCGGAATGGTCTCAGCGGTCGGCATCAACACCTCATCTTGAGACTTGAAATTTTTTCTTCTTGGCAGTTCCACGTCTGCCTCAGGTCGGGGAGCTTTTTGCTCTTGTGCGACAGGTGCTGTGGGTTGTTGATCAGTCTGTACTTCTTCAGAGATGTTTTCCGATACGTTGACTTCTTCGAAAACTCTCCTTCTTGGTCTGAAGGATTTGGGTTCTTCTGCTGTAGGTTCGGAGATTGGCTTTCGCTCAGGTCTGGGTTCCCGGGTATCGGGTTTAGACTCCCTTTGATCAGGCCTAGGTTCTCTTCGTTCAGGTCTGGGGGTAAATTCTTTCGCTGCTTTGGGTTCTTGCTTTGGCTCTTCTTGTGGGGAAGTTTCGATTTCTTGTGCTTGAGGCGTTTCCTTTTGTGTTTCAGTAGGCGCAGGAGGGAGTTCAGTTACATTTTGTCTTCTGAACTTTGATTTGAACTCGGGCTGATCTCCCTGTGGTGTCGGGGTGACAGAAGGGATTTCTTGTTTCTTTTCGGCTTCTTCTAGGGCCTGAGTCTCTACAATGGAGGGTTTTTTCTTAGGTAGAGCTTGTTCTGGGGTGATGGCTTGCTGATCAAGAATTGCATAGACCAGTTCGTCTTTTTTGAGTGATTTGAAGTTTTTAACTCCAAGTTCTTCAGCAATCTCCTTCAGTTCAGATAATAGCCTGATTCTGAGTTCTTCTATGTTGTACATAAAGAGGGTGTGAAATAAATAAGATCAGTAAAATGCGGTATTTGGGAACGTGAATAATTTTCTGAGCTAAAAAGGTCTGCAGGAAAGGCTCAAGTCAAAGTGGGCTGACTTGCTTTATTCACGGTGATGTCACAATATTAAACGATGCATGTGGATTTAACAAATTTTTTCTTTTTGCTTTACTGTTTTAAATCCAATAGAATTCAGCTCATTAGCTGTCGTATAATGGGTAAAGACTTTATCGGCGCGGGATGTTCAAGGTGCTCCGAATGAAATTCGAGTAAGTAATCAAGAAGTTTTCTCCGAAGGGCTATCGGTATTGTGAAGGAACTTTCAAATCTATGGGTGAGTAGGTCTTCCAAATAGTCTATAGTTATATTTATTTCCTCTGGGACAAATGGATGATGAATACTTTCAATTAAGAATCCTTCGGCTGCTTCCGGTGCGAAACCTAGGTATTTTGCCTTTTCAATTAAAAAAACCAAAGGGAAATGCCCAAGATTGCATCCTGATTTGTCGAGAGTCATGACGCTTTCCTCCAGGAAATCAAATAGCCAATCATTTTGGTAGCCCTCGTAAATGCTCCTGTTGATTACTTCAGTCATAAATAAAGCGATGCTTGTCCTGGCAAAATCGAAGGGGATCAGCCGGTGTGGGAAAATAATTTTGGCTTCTGAGATCCGCTGTAGGCCAGCATTTTCTTTGTCATAGACTACCAAATCGAGAAGGGTAAGCGGTTGGTAAAGTGCAATTTTACTTCCCTTACTTTGTGTCCTCACGCTATTGACTAGGTAGGCTTTAAGCCCAAGTTCACGGGTGAATATCCGAACAATTATGCTGGTGTCCTTGTATTTGAGGTAATTGAGTACGATCCCGCGAGTCTTTTTTAGCATGAGCTGTAAGGGTTACTTTTTATCCTCCAAAAAGCACTTCCTACATCTGGCTTCATAGCTTTCCTTTTCACCCAAAACCACTTTTTCTTTAGCTTCTGTGAGCCGTAGCGAAAAAGCAGCAAGGTCTCCACACTTCATACAGATGGCGTGAACCTTGGTAACGTATTCTGCAATGGCCATAATTCTTGGCATTGGTTCAAAGGGTTTACCCTCAAAATCCATATCCAGACCGGCAAGAATGACACGCTTCCCCTGATTTGCCAAAAGCTGCACTACTCGGATGATTTCTTCATCGAAGAATTGTGCTTCATCGATTCCGACCACATCACAATCTCCTGCAAGAAGAAGAATATCTCCTGCAAAATGAACGGGTGTGGAGCGAATGCTAGTCTCATTGTGGGAGACTACATCGGACTCATGGTACCGCTTATCTACAGAAGGCTTAAAGATTTCTACTTTTAGCTTGGCCAACCTTGATCTGTTGAGTCTTCTGATTAATTCTTCGGTTTTTCCAGAAAACATAGACCCACAAATCACCTCGATCTGTCCGCTGCGCTCGGTGTTTTTTCTGCTACTTAAGGAAGGTTCTACAAACATGATCAGCTGGAATAGGTCATATGTGGAAACTTATTGGCATCTGCCACGCGAATAGTCAATGTATCGGAAAGCAAATTGGATTGGCAGGCTAGTCGTTCGTTTGACTTCAAGCGGTTTTGTGTTCGGTAAAAGAGTTCCCTTTCTGTTTCGACACTGAGATGATTTTGACCTTCTACCACAATCATTTTACAGGTCGTGCAACGTCCCTTTTTCCCACAGGCATGCATCCAATCGATGCCATTTTCATGAATTAATTCGATAACTTTACGATCGGTGCTGTCCGAATCAATAGAGAAATTTTCTAGATTTTGAATGATAATTCGGGGCATCAGTTCGTTTGCTTTTGAAAACCAGACCCACCCATGACAGTTCAATTTAATAGCAATTATTTAGAAAGCTACTCCAAAGAATACGCCCAAGCAGTCTCCGATCGATTTTTTAACGGACGGCAATTTATCACCGGACAGGAAATAATTCAGCTTACCAGTAGTGCTCAGGTGAATTTTTTCATCATCAAGCGACTGTTTGAACTTTGGCAGGAAGAATTGGCCAAGCTGAAAAGCAGCCCTTACTTTGATTACAGAGATATTGCAGTCCATGATGCTCTTACCCAATTCATGAACGTGCTCTCACGCAGAATCAAAGTGGAGCGCACATTTCTCGAACCCATGATCAAGACAGCCGTGGAGCAAGCAATAAAAGTAGCCGTAGATCCGGTTACTTTTTATCAAGGCGAAATCAAAAAGGCACCTTCCGGCAAGATCAACGAATTTATCCGGGAGAATAAAAAGTATTACAAGTGGCATGACCGAGTGATTTCTTTTCTGATTGATAAGGCCGGTTTTGGACATGACCCAGAGGCATACCACCGGGCCATTTCGGCTAATTTCCAAGTGATCAAGGACTCACTGGAATCCACCCATATGTTATTGGCTACTTTGGGTGAAGTCAAAGCTTTCAACCTTGATTTGTATTTGCCTCAAGATAATTCTGAGAATTCTTTGGATGAGTCTGCTACAGTGCAAGATGCTCCTGAAACACCAGCCCCCTCCTCTTTCTTTGAGGAAATAGAAGATGAAAGCTCAGTAGCTACTTTTTCCCAACCACTCAAATCTGAAACCATAGTCGAAAAACCAATTCCTGCATCCATTCCGGTTGTCAGAAACACTTCCTACAGTACTGGGGTGAGCTTGGAATCAGCTAAGCTGAAGGCCCAATTTGCAACAGAGTCCTACAAAGGTATGAAGGGCATAATTGGTGAACTTTCCGAAAGCCTTGCCTTGAATCAGCGGTTCATGTTTACCAAGGAGTTGTTTGACGGCAATGCAGATTTACTCCGACATGCTTTGAAATCTATAGATGAGGCTGGATCGTTTGAAAAAGCCGTCGAGCTAGTCAATACTAGATTCGTATCTGAACTGGGTTGGGAAACTGACTCAGAAGCAGTTTGGGAATTTATGAGATTGATCTACCGGAAGTTTTTGGATTAAACCAAAAATGTAATGAAACTCAAAAGCGGAAGAATCCTTCCGCTTTTTTTATGATTTTTTGAAGACAAGTCTCCCTATCCTCTACAATTTTCTAACTGATTCTTCCTAATTGTGTAGCCCTGGAAGAATCAAATTTGATAAAAATGAAAAGCAGTACGGTAAATGACCAAAGGGAAGAACCACCATAGCTAAAGAAAGGCAAGGGAATACCCACCACAGGGAATAGGCCTATAGTCATGGCTATATTGATCATGAAGTGAAAGAGCAAAATGGATATTACCCCATAGCCATAAATTCTGGAAAAGCGGGTCTTTTGCCGTTCGGCCATGATGACTAATCGATAGAGTAATCCGGAAAAGAGACCTATCACTACTAAGCTACCGATCCATCCAAATTCCTCACCTAGGGTACAGAATATAAAATCGGTGTGCTGCTCAGGGACAAAATCAAACTTGGTCTGAGTACCCTCGAGGTATCCTTTTCCTAACAAGCCTCCCGAGCCGATCGCGATTTTTGATTGAGTTACATTCCATCCTACTCCCAAAGGATCCAAATCAGGGTTAAAAAGAACCATGATCCTGTTTTGCTGATGGGGAGGTAGCTTGGATACTACAAAATCAATAGAGTAAATGTAGGCAATCAATCCGATCGCAATCATGGAAAATACGAGTGCCCGTTGCCAAGATTTTCTTCCTAAAAAGATAAGCGCAGCGGTGATCAACACGATCGCACCCACGAGGTAGAGGTTATTTTCTATGCCCAAACCCAGAAGGGTGATCGCGATCATTCCTAATCCCAATATATAATACCATTGCGGAAGGCCTTCTCTGTAAAACATTACCAAAAGCGAGAAATAAACCATAGCCGTACCTGTATCGGGCTGAAGAAGTATCAGCACTACCGGAATCAATAATACGCTGAATGCAATGAGTTGGTATTGTTTCTTTGACAAGTCAAAAGTGGGCCTCTCCATCACTTTAGCTAAGGCTAAAGCAGTGGCAAATTTTGCAAATTCCCCTGGCTGTATCCTGAATTCTCCAAAACCAATTGAAAGTATCTGTCCATTTACTTCCTTACCCAAAACAGGTGTTACAATTAGTATCAAAAGAAAAATGATATAAATGACCAAGGAGAGGTTTTCAAAAAATCGGTAATCCGCCACCATGATTACCATGATCAAGCCTAACGCCACCCCAATTCGGACCAGCTGCTTGCCGGAGTTGATCGAGAGATCAAAAATGCTCTGATCCAATTGACTGTCATAAACCGTTGCATAGATATTAAACCAGCCGATAATGACCAGTGCAAAATAGATGGAGACGGCTATCCAATCTACCCGGTTGATATGAATGTCTGATTCTTTCATTTAATAGATAAAATTTCCTGCAAGGACATATTCCTGAAGCTCAGGTCTGGTGATTTCACCTTTGATGTATTTCTCAATCATCAAAGAGGCTGTGCTTGCAGCAGCCCGACCTCCCCATCCTGCATTTTCCACATACACAGCAATGGCGATTTTAGGATCGTCTTTTGGAGCAAATGCAATAAACACTGAGTGGTCCTCGCCATGAGGATTTTGAGCTGTTCCTGTTTTCCCCGCTATGATCAAATCTTTGATCACAGCTCTGTTTGCAGTACCATAGAGTGCCTCTGCCATGGCATCCTGAATCAAATTGAAGTGGTGAGCATCAATTCCGACTTCGTGTTTGATCTGGAATTTACCGGGTATTTGACTAGGGTCTCCGTCGATGGCTTTTACTAAATGAGGCGTATAATAATAACCTTTGTTGGCAAATATGGCGGCCAAATTTGCCATCTGTAAAGGCGTTACCTGCATTTCTCCCTGGCCTATGGAAAGGGAATAAATGGTGGAATACTTCCATCTTCCCGAGCCGTACACCCGGTCATATAGCTTACTTGAAGGGATATCTCCTCCTTTTTCACCATAGATATCCATTCCTAGAGGACTTCCCAATCCAAACTTAAGGACTTTTTCCCTCCATGAATTTAGGCCGATCTCTGTGTCTTTAAAGGTGTTGGTAGAGACTTCTTGATTGATAATTTGCCTGAAAGCCTGATGGTAGTAGGGATTGCAGGAGTTGCGGATGGCTCCAAAAAGATCCACCGGACTGGGATGATTGTGACAAGCTACTAGAGACCGGTTGCAGGCGAAGGTTGAACTTGGTGTCAGAATGCCTTCCTGAAGACCGATAAGGCTCTGGACGATTTTGAAAATCGATCCCGGAGGATAAGTCGCCATGATGGGCCGATTAAATAGCGGCTTTGAATTGTCATTGTTTAGCCTTCTGTAAGTTTTGCTAAACTCTGCTCCTGTCAGTTCATTTGGATCATAAAATGGAGCTGAAATCATCGCCAGGATTTCCCCGGTTTTTGGTTCGATTGCTACCACGGAACCGGTTTTTCCATTCATGAGCATCTCCCCATAGCGCTGAAGCTCGAGGTCGATGGTGGAGGTGATGTTTTTTCCTGCGACCGATGCCGTATCGTATTCCCCATCTTTGAAAGGGCCTTTGTCAATCCCTCGGACATTGACCATTTTATACTTTACCCCCTTCTTGCCGCGAAGCTCATTTTCGTAATATTTCTCAAGACCACTCAGACCCACATAATCACCTTGATTGTAATATTTAAGCGTGTCTTTTTCGAGTTGGGAAGCGTTGATCTCTCCGATATAGCCCAATGCATGAGAAGCTGAGGGTAGGGGGTAAGACCTGACAGACCTGGTCATGATAAACAATCCCGGAAAATCCACTAGAAAGTCCTGAATTCTGGCAAAATCTGTGGTTGAAATCTGTTTGATCAGAGGGGATGGCTTGACAGAGGAGTACTTCTTGGCGGCGGTGTATCCCTCGATGAGCTCTTCTTTACTGATTTTAAAAAGCTGGCAAAACTGTGTAGTGTCCTGAATTTTAAATTCTTTGGGTACTACCATCAGGTCAAAAATCGGATTGTTAAAGACCATCAGTTTTCCATTCCGATCATAGACTAATCCTCGGTAAGGGTGGTCTACGATTCGCTGAATGGCGTTTCGTTCAGCTCTTTTCATAAAGCTGTCGTCCAACACTTGAATCATAAAAAGCTTGGTAAGCAGGATGGCACTCACCAAGAAAATCACGATGAGAATGACTACGGGTCTTTGATCTTTCATGTGATTATTATTGATTATCAAAGGTCACATAGAATCCCTGCAGCTGGCAGGCCGTATGGATACTCAATATCCCAGTTTCTGACCTTGAAGACTTGCTCGATTTCATGTGTTTATAATTTGAATTTTAATTGCCACATGGAATGCCTTAAATAATCATCGCCCTGTGTGAGAAGCTTTTCTCTTGGCATTTCATCAGATTCCTCTTTTCCTTTTGAAAAACAGGAGTTGTACAAGTATAACCAAAAGCGTGGTGAAAATCGAGGATAAAATGCTTTTGTTGATCACTCCGAAAAAGCCGCCTGTTCCCCATTGGTCAACTATAAAAAATGCCATTGAGAAAATGAAAATCAACGGAAAGGAATAACTGATAAACCTTCCGATTCCAAGCTCTGATAAGTTTGGCTCGGCTACTTCATCATAACCCCCACTGGGACTGGTGACTTTGAGCCAAAAGGGTCTAAGGAATGCCAATAGGGTAGAAGCAGCAGCATGCATTCCAATCGTCTCGTAAAAAACATCAATGCTTAATCCCATAAAGAATGCGATAATCATCAAAGGAATGGCCTGGATGGAAGTAGGTAAAATTAATATTCCCAACAAATACAAAAAGCCAAAGGCAAGACCGAAGAGGGCAAGGTTTTTCAAAAAGAAAATCTGAACCAAGCCCAAGAGCAACACAAGGAATGCATAAGAAATTAAGCTTCTAATATTCATTGGTCATTTCTGATTTGCTGTAAAGCGAATCCAGCTCATTAAACTTGGTATTTTCTACCAAATAGACATACGTCAATTTACTGAAATCCGTGCTCAACTTGACGGTTAAATCTAAATAGTTCGGGTCTTTTTTATCTGGTTCCACTTTGGAAATCACACCGATCAGAATTCCTTCAGGAAATACTGCATTGAACCCAGAGGTAATGACTGAATCCCCCGCCTGAGTAGTGACATGCCTAGGCACATAAAGCAGTTTTGCTTCGGATGAATTAGAGCCATCCCATTGAACCGAACTTAGGACTTCCGAAGATTTGATTTTCGATGAAATCATTAGTCCTGTATTCAACAATGAAAAAGCAACAGAATAGTTTTCCGATACCGACTTGACTCTTCCGACTACGCCTTCTGAATTGAATACACCCATTCCGGGTTTTACACCATGCTTGGATCCCTTATTTAGGGTCAGGTAGTTTTGTGAAAAACGTAAGGAATTTGCAATTACTCTTGCTCCTCTGAATTCATAGGTGGTTGACAAGACAGAATCCAAAGCGATTGGCATGCTATCCGGTTTAGATTGGATGGCAATCAACTGCCTCATGATTTGGGCATTTTCTTCAGTTAGAGCTTCATTCGCATCTGCTAATGAGAAAAACTGAACAATATCAGCCTGCTTTTTTAGGATATTTCCTACAAGTCTATTGGAACTGTTAAAGAAAGCTGCACCCTGGGGAGAATTGTTGGAGACAATCAATCCGATTGCCAACACCTCAAGCAAAACAAATAAAATAAAAGCCCTTATTCGATAAAGGAACTGGAGGATGCGTAGCATTCAGAAATCAGGTCATCAATACGGTTCGGAAGTTTTGGATATTCTTTAGAGCAGTGCCAGTACCTCTTACTACGGCTCTAAGCGGATCTTCTGCAATGTGGATTGGCAGCTTTGTTTTTTGGTGAAGTCGCTTATCGAGTCCTTTAAGCAAAGCCCCTCCTCCCGTCAAGTGAATGCCGTTGTCGTAAATATCAGCGGAGAGTTCCGGTGGAGCAATTTCCAAAGCTTTGAGAACAGCCTCTTCGATTTTAGAAACAGATTTGTCCAAAGCAAAAGCAATTTCGGAATAAGAAACCTTGATCACTTTTGGAATCCCTGTCATCAAGTCCCGTCCTCTGATTTCATAATCTTCCGGGGCATCGTCAAGTTCTGTAAGAGCGGAACCTATAGCGATTTTAACCTTTTCTGCTGATCGCTCTCCGATCAGTAAGTTGTGCTGACGACGCATGTAATCAAGGATGTCCTTGGTAAATGTATCTCCTGCTACTCGGATGGATTGGTCGGCAACTATGCCTGAAAGTGCGATCAATGCGATTTCGGTAGTACCTCCTCCGATATCTACAATCATTGAACCCATAGGTTTTTCTATATCGATGCCGATACCGATGGCCGCTGCGATAGGTTCATAGATCATATATACTTCTTTGGCTCCGGCATGCTCTGCAGAGTCACGAACAGCTCTTTTTTCTACTTCGGTGATGCCTGATGGGATACAGATCACCATACGGTGAGATTGAGGAAACATGCCTTTTTTCTGACCGGGGATCATTTTGATCAATCCACGGATCATTTGCTCTGCAGCATAAAAGTCGGCAATTACTCCATCCTTCAGAGGGCGGATGGTTTTGATATTTTCATGGGTCTTTTCATGCATATTCATCGCCTCTCGGCCAACAGCAAGCACCCGGTTGTTGGTTTTATCTATTGCAATGATGGATGGTTCATCGACCACAATTTTATCCTTGTGGATAATAAGGGTATTTGCTGTACCCAAATCGATGGCGATGTCACTAGAGAAAAAATCAAATAATCCCATGTTGAAGTTTTGATTGGCTGTGGATTGGATTTTGGAGTTTAAGATAGTACCTCAGTACTGTTTTTAAACGCGGGTCGGCAAAATTATTATCTTATATCGATAAAACTGAGTGAAAGAAGATTTTTTTGTTTTTTGGAAGCTTTTTAATTCAAGGATCCTAGCACTTTAAGTTTTTTGAAGAATAAGTCAACAAAATTCTGAAAATCCTTAGGTTTAAGTTGAGCCATTTTGTATTTCAGTATTCTTTACATTACTTTTGCAGCGTATTCGAAAGTTTCTGGAGGGGACAACAGTCCCCTCTTTCATTATCCCGAAAGTTGAGTGACGTGAAACAGGCGGTTTTAGAATTGGTAGAAAAATATCTCCCCGATGAAAGCCATTTTGTGGTAGATGTGAAGGTGGAGGAGAAGGCAGGTAAAACCCGTCTTCTTATTCTTATCGATGCGGATCAGGGTATCACTATCGACACCTGTGCTTTGGTAAGTAGGAAAGTTTCCGAGGAATTGGAAACAAAGGATCTAATCGGTGAAGCCTACATCTTGGAAGTATCTTCACCGGGATTGGATTATCCACTCACTACAGTCAGGCAATACCTGAAAAATCTTAACCGAGAGCTTAAATTGACTTTAGCTTCAGGAAGTGATCTTCAGGGAAAACTTCTCCAAGTCGGTGAAGATTCGATTAAATTACTGACCAAAAGAAAGGAAAAGGGAAAGAAAGCAATTGAAGAAGAAGTAGAAGTTCCTTTTGCTGAAATCAAAAAATCAATCGTACAAGTATCTTTTAAATAACTCCAATGGATGCCAAAATCTTAATAGAATCCTTCGCAGAGTTTGCGAGATCTAAAAATGTGGATCGACCTACGATGATCCGTATTCTGGAAGATGTATTCAGAGCGATGATCCGTAAAAAATTCGAAACAGACGAAAACTTTGATGTGACCATCAATGCCGATAAGGGTGATCTTGAAATATTCAGAATCCGCGAAATCGTTGATGACAACTCTGAGGATATTTGGGATTTTGATAAAATCAGTTTGAGCGAGGCTCAAAAAATTGAACCTGATTTTGAAATCGGTGAAGAAGTATATGAGAAAATAGAATTGGAGGAATTTGGCAGAAGAGCGGTTCAAATGGCCCGTCAGACTCTGATTCAACGCATCAAAGACCTGGAAAAAGACATTCTTTATAATAAATATGAAGAACAGGTAGGAGAAATCATTTCAGCAGAAGTCTACCAGATCCTAGGTCGTGAGATTTTGTTGATCGATGGCGAGGGCAATGAACTCATCCTTCCAAAAGGAGAGCAGATTTCCAAAGACCGGTTTAGAAAAGGGGATACTGTAAAAGCGATTGTACATCGCGTGGACATGATCAATGGAAACCCCAAGGTGATTCTTTCGAGAACTTCCCCTGTATTTTTGGAGCGTTTGTTCGAAAACGAAGTACCAGAAGTCTATGACGGGTTAATCACTATCGTCAAAATCGTGCGTGAGCCAGGAGAAAGAGCCAAAGTGGCTGTGGAATCCTATGATGACCGCATTGATCCGGTTGGTGCTTGCGTAGGAATGAAAGGATCCAGAATCCATGCGGTGGTCCGTGAGCTTCAGAATGAAAATATCGACGTAATCAATTACACAGAAAATCTCGAACTCTATGTTTCCAGAGCTTTGAGTCCTGCAAAAGTCTCATCGATTACGGTCAATCAGGAAAGTAAAAGAATTTCTGTATTCCTCAAGCCTGACCAAGTATCCTTGGCCATCGGCAAAGGTGGATTTAACATTAAGCTTGCCAGCAGACTGGTCGGCTATGAAATCGACGTATTCAGAGAATTGAATGAATACGATGACGAAGATGTAGATTTGAATGAATTTTCTGATGAAATCGATCAGTGGATTATCGATGAACTCAAGAAAACAGGTTTGGATACTGCCAAAAGTGTGTTGGCTTTGACCAAGGAGGATTTGATCCGCCGAACTGAATTGGAGGAAGAGACCATTGATGAGATTTTCCGAATACTCAGAACAGAATTTGAACAATAAGGGGAATTTCCCCCTGAGAATACCCTAATTTTAATTAAGATTTCGTAAGAGGTTTTTGCTTATGTCAGAAGAAAAAATGATGCGATTAGGCCAAATAGCCAGAAAGCTCAACGTGGGAACGGCAACCATCGTGGAGTCCTTGGCTAAAAAGGGCTATGAGGTGGAGAACAATCCAAATTCCAAAATCAACATGGACCAAGTAGCCATGTTGGAAAAGGAATTTAAGTCCTCTGCTCTTGAAAAGGAAGAGGCTTCCCATCTTTCCATCGGAAAGCGTCATGAGCCGGTGTCGCTCGAACATGAAACGCCTAAGCAAGAAAAGGCTCCTGAGCCTACTCCTGCCCCGGTTCATAAGGAAGAACCAAAACCTGCACCGCCTGCGCCGGAGGTAAAAGCAGAAGAACCAAAAGTTGAAAAAGTTGCCGCAGATACACCAAAGCTGGAAGGGATCAAGATCCTAGGTAAAATCGATTTGGATAAAAAACCTGCGCCTGCACCTGCACCAGCCCCTGCTCCGGCTCCCCAGCCTAAGCAAGCACCAGCACCGGTTCAAAAAGTGGAAAGAGCTCCTGAGCCTCAAAAGCAACAGCAGCCTCCTCAGCCGAAACCGGCACCTGCCCCACCACAACCTGTAAAACCTCAAAATGCTCCCCAGCCAGTAGCAACTCAGCCAGCTGCTCCCCAGCCTAAGCCAGAACCGGTTAAGGTGGAGCCAGTTCAGGATGAAGTAATTGCGGCTAAGGCTGATTCCCTAAAGGGTCTGACAGTTTTGGGTAAAATCGAGTTGCCGGTTGACCGAGCTAAGAAAAAAGGTGGTCCGGTGGCTTCCTCTGACGAAAAAGGAAGAGATAAAAAGCGTCCAAGAAAAAGAATCGATAAACCAGGTACTCCGGGTGGTCAACAAACAGGCCAAGGCCAGGGAAATCAGGGTGGTCAAGGAGGTCAAAATAGACCTCAAGATCAACGAGGAAACAGACCTGGACAGGGTGGAGGAGGTCAGCAGAACCGTGGTGGCCAACAAAACCG
Organism: Algoriphagus aquatilis; assembly: GCF_042657405.1. Taxonomy (NCBI): domain Bacteria; kingdom Pseudomonadati; phylum Bacteroidota; class Cytophagia; order Cytophagales; family Cyclobacteriaceae; genus Algoriphagus; species Algoriphagus aquatilis. Next base: position 21,206 of record NZ_JBHSKS010000004.1, on the reverse strand, counting down.
TGGTGGAGGAAATCAGCAACCTCAACAGCGTCTTCAAAAGGCCGAACCTACTCCAAAGGAAATCCAAGATCAGATCAAGCAGACTTTGGCGAGACTTCAGAGCAACAAGCCCGGAGGAAAGACCAAATCCAGACGAGATAAACGCGCTGAAAGAGACAGAGATGTCGAAATGGAGGGAGAAGAATCCAAAATCCTCAAGGTTACTGAGTTTATTTCAGCTAATGACCTTGCCTCGCTTTTGGATGTCTCTGTAAACCAGATTATTTCTACTTGCTTGTCTTTGGGAATGTTCGTTTCCATCAATCAGCGTTTGGATGCAGAAGCAATTACCATCATTGCCGATGAATTTGGTTACGATGTCGAATTTACCAAATCCATCGAAGATGAGATGGAAGAAGAAGTGGCCGATACGGATGAGGAACTAGAGGAAAGAGCTCCGATCGTTACCATCATGGGGCACGTTGACCATGGTAAGACCTCCTTGCTTGACTACATCCGTATGTCAAAAGTGACTGCTGCAGAAGCTGGAGGTATTACTCAGCACATCGGTGCTTATGATGTAATGACCAAGACTGGACACAAAATAGCCTTCTTGGATACACCTGGTCACGAAGCATTTACTGCTATGCGTGCACGTGGTGCCAAAATCACTGACGTAGCCATCATCGTAATTGCAGCGGACGATAGCATTATGCCTCAGACTAAGGAAGCGATCAACCACGCTCAGGTGGCTGGCGTTCCTATGATATTTGCAATAAATAAGGTGGATAAGCCAAATGCTCGTCCTGAGAAAATCAAGGAAGAGCTTGCTAATATGAACCTATTGGTGGAAGACTGGGGTGGTAAATACCAATCTCAGGAGATTTCAGCAAAGACAGGTCAAGGTGTAGATGAGCTTTTGGAAAAAGTGCTTTTAGAGTCTGAAATCCTCGAATTGAAGGCTAATCCGAATAAAAATGCGGTGGGTACAGTGATCGAAGCTTCTTTGGACAAAGGACGTGGTTATGTAGCCACCATCATGGTACAAGCGGGTACTTTAAAAATCGGAGATATCATGCTGGCAGGTCAGCACTATGGTCGTGTAAAAGCGATGTTTGACCACAAAGGCAAAAAACTGAAAGAAGCAGGCCCTTCTACGCCGGTACAGGTGTTGGGTCTTAGCGGAGCACCTCAGGCTGGTGATACGATCAAAGTATATGACACCGAAAGGGAAGCAAGAGAAATTGCCAATTCCAGAGAGCAGATTCACAGAGAGCAGAGCTTGCGTACCAAGAAGCACATCACGCTCGATGAAATTGGTCGTCGATTGGCTATCGGTAGCTTCAAAGAGCTCAACATCATCATCAAAGGTGACGTGGACGGTTCTGTGGAAGCTCTTTCCGACTCCTTGCTCAAGCTGTCTAAGGATGAGGTGAAGGTGAGCATTATCCACAAAGGTGTAGGTCAGATTTCCGAATCAGACGTATTGTTGGCTTCTGCTTCAGATGCCATCATCATCGGATTCCAGGTTCGTCCTTCTTCCAATGCTAAGAAATTGGCCGAGCAGGAAGAAATTGAAATTCGTCACTATTCGATCATCTATGATGCGATCAATCAGATCAAAGATGCCATCGAAGGTATGCTTGAGCCGGAATACGAAGAAGTAATCACTGGTAACATCATCGTCCGTGAGGTATTCAAGATCTCTAAAGTGGGAACAGTCGCAGGTTCGTATGTGACTGACGGATTCATCACTAGAAAGAATAAGATTCGTATTGTTCGTGACGGTATTGTCATTCACGAAGGAGAAATTGACCAATTGAAGCGATTCAAGGATGATGTGTCTGAAGTGAAGGCAGGGTACGAGTGCGGTATATCCATCAAAAACTTCAACAATATCCAAATTGATGATACCATCGAAGGTTATGAAATGAAGGAAATCAAGAGGAAGAAATAATTTTCTTGACTTGATCATCAAAGAAAGGAACAGTGGAAGCTGTTCCTTTTTTAGTTTTGTGCCATGTTCTCTGCCTTTAAGATGCTCATTCTTATTTTTCTGATAATTGCTATTGGGTCCTTATTGTTTGGACTCGTTCGTCCGGTTTATGCCCTTTGGTTTCTTGACCGATTTAACAGACTCAGGGTGATTAAGATTTATGGAGGAGTATCCCTCATCTTGTTTGCTGTTTGGGTTTTACTCAGCTATTTGGCGTGATTTCAGAAGAAAATTTCAAGAAACAAGAAATTTCATTGGATATCCTTGTTTTTTGAAAAAAAGCAGCCTTGGATTTTCTTTTTCTCGGATTTTCATTCACTTTTCGGATTATAATCTATCTCCCTTGAGAAAAGCGGTCTCCATAGTGCTTCTAGTATGCTTTGCCATATTTCATTTTGGCTACTACGCATTCTATTTTTCCGCTAATATGTCCATTGAAAACAGATGGAAGGACCGGATTTACGGTGATCAAATCGGGTCTTTAGAGGAACGGATTATGGAAATCCCGCTCCATGCACCCTACATGGCAAACCAGGAAGAATTTCAGTCGACAAATACGCGATTTGAAAAAGACGGGAAGTACTTCAGAGCTATCAAGCAGCGGTATCAAAATGACACTCTTCAGGTTGTTTATGTGCCTGATACAGCAAGAAAAGTCCTCGATAATACCGTTAAAAAGTGGATTTCTTCCCTTATTGAGGATGAATTGCCACAAGACCAAAGCGGTAAAAACTTCCTTAAGCTGTTTGCAAAAGATTACTTAGAGACATCCACCTTCGGTTTGGAAGTGCCAAGCCGGCTAGGTTATGAAATAATGATTGGGTTTATTTTTTCACCTTACATGAGTCCTTTTTTCACTTTAGATTCACCACCTCCGCAGCAGGTTTGATTTTTTCCTAAAATCCTAGTAAGTCTAATTCTGACTTTTTCTGGGTACTATTTTAATTCCACTTATTCGGTTGATTTGGGAGCTATCGCTCTTTTATTAATTGATGGAATAATCTTTTCCTCATTTCACTATCAATTACTATGAACTTTAAATTCAGAGTTCTGAGCTTGCTTTGTGCAAGCTTGGGATTAGTTACTATATCTAGAGCCCAAACGCCTACAGACGGCTTGATGATGCCTAAAGGGGAGATTTGTATTGCCGCAATCTATGAAAATGCGTCTTGGGGGCGCTATTGGGAGGGTAATTTCACCCGAGAAAATGCCAACATTGGGACCTTTACCAGACAAATGTTAATGCCCATGGTGGTAGGAGGGATTACAGACAAAATCAATTTTATTGTAAGTCTACCCTATGTCAAAACTGCTGCTACGGGTGGCCAGATGGCAGGGGTCGAAGGAATCCAAGATTTGAGTCTTTCCCTCAAAGCTCAGCTAGTGGACAAAGCACTCGGAAAGGGTAAACTGACGGGTTTTACCAATCTCAGCTTTAGCACACCGGCTTCCAATTATTTGTCAGACTATATGCCATTTAGCTTGGGATTTGGAGCCAATGAGCTTGGTCTGCGAGCTATCGGGCAATATGAGTTGGATAAAGGACCTTACCTTCGGGGCTCTTTTGCTTTTTTGCATCGGGGGACTACGGAGGCAGAGCGTAATTTTTATTTCAACGATGGTGCATTCTATACTTCGACTATGGATGTGCCTGATGCCATTCATGGACAGCTTGCTTTGGGGTCATGGTTTTTGAATAAAAAGCTGCGAGTAGAGGCTAGCCTAATCACATTTCGCTGCGCAACTGGGGATGATATTAGGGCTTATAATATGCCACAGCCCACCAACAAGGTTGACTTTGACCGAATAGAGGGCTTTGCTCAGTATTACTTCACAGGCGGGCGTGGCTTTGGAGTCATTGCCTATTACAACCACATGTTTTCAGGGCGAAACATGGGGCAATTTTCTGGATTTGGTCTGGGAATGACCTATCAGTTTAAAGCCTTATAATCTATTCTATCATGAAAAAATATTTCTACCTCACTATAAGTTTTCTTGCCTCTGCATTCCTTTTCCATAGTTGTGTGGAGGATTTGCCTAAGTATTTTGAATATACAGGCTATGAATTTGCAGACTTGGATGCTAATGCCGGCAAGTGGAAGTTGATACTCCATAATTCCAATGAGCAGATTGCTATCCCAACTCCATCTAGTGCTGGTTCTGCTCAGTTAAATCGCGAATTGGCCGATGCCAGAGAAAAAATCTCGCGCGCTACTTCAGATCAAAAAGCATCTGTTACCTATTGGACTAATAATCCCCTTCTCCGATGGAATGAGATTGCATTGGAGTTGGCTACGAAGTATAACTTGATCCCAGCTCCAAATCCAGATGGGACCTATCCTTCTCCAGATCCTGCCAACCCTGGAAAGTATCCACTGTTTCCCTACTCTCATCCCCCTTATACTAGCCGGATGCTTGCGTATTTAAGTGTGGCGCAGTATGATGGATTGATCATGGCTTGGCATTATAAATATAAATTCAAGAGGGAGGCTCCTTATCAGCTCGATCCCCAAATCAAGTCTGCCTATGAGTCCAATAACCTCTATTCTTACCCTTCGGATGGTGCGGTCGTGGCGATTTCATCCAGAGAAATACTTACCGCCATGTTTCCATTGGAAAAGGAATACTTAGCCAGAATGGCCGAAGAACATCTTGAATCATTGGTCCTTGCAGGTATCAATGTCTCCAGTGATGTAGAAGCAGGAAAAGTAATCGGTGCAGAAGTAGCGAAAACAGCATTGGCTAGAGCGTCTACAGACGGAATGAAAAATGCCCAAACTTCTAAAGCTAAGTCAGATTCTATCAAAAACGCAGCTAAAGAGCGATTTGGCTGGTTTTGGGAAAATCTGGAAACTCCTCAAAGACCAGTCGGATTGGCACCATTATTCGGAAAGGTTCGTCCATGGAATATCCCCAACGTAGAGGCTGTCCGAGTGGGACCTCCACCGGCCCCAGGGTCTCCTGAATTCAATAAGGATGCGGAAGAGTTGAAAAAGTTTGCGGCAAATCTTACACCGGAGCAGCGAAGAATAGCCAATTTTTGGAATGATGGGTTAAATACTTACACCCCTCCAGGTCACTGGAATAGGCTGGCCAAGGAAAAAACTGTGGCAAATCGCCTGAGTCCTGTTCGTACTGCAAGGGTGTTTGCCTATATGAATATGGCCGTAATGGATGCAGGCATCAGTTGTTGGGATGTGAAATATTACTACCATTATCCAAGACCTATTCAGGCAATTCCCGGATTCAAGACCATTCTGGGCACACCTAATTTTCCGGCTTATACTTCAGGACACAGTACATTTTCAGGAGCTGCTGCGGAGGTTTTATCTCATTTCTTCCCTACTGATGCCAACGAGTTTAGAAAATGGGCTGAAGAAGCAGCGATGTCAAGGATTTATGGAGGCATCCACTACCGCTTTGATGCTGAGGTTGGGTTGCAACAGGGCAAAGCTGTAGGAGCCTATTCCGTCACCAAAGCAAAACTGGACGGAGTAGATTAATCCTTGACCTTGAGCACAATGAAGAAAATACTAGTTACCTTGATTTTAGCCTTGGCAGGACATCAGCTGTCTTTTTCTCAAGGTTGTGTAGCTATCCGTCAATTTTCGGGAATCGGAAATGCAGTCGGACAGCTTAATGTACAGTCCAAAGGAGACTGGAATCTCAGTACCAACTATCGATATTTCAAATCTTTCAGGCATTTCAGAGGTACTCATGAAGAGCCTGAGCGAGTGGAGCAGGGGACAGAAGTGATCAATTGGTCTCATGGTGTGGACTTCAACATCAGCTATGCGCTAACAGAAAGGCTATATGCTGTAGCTTCTGTCCCTTTTGCCTACAATGAAAGAAGCTCACTTTACGAGCATGGGAGACAGTCCCGCCACTTGTCCTACTCTGGAGGACTGGCTGATGTGAGGGTCGGGGCAGGATATTGGCTTCTATCCGGACAAAGAGCGGTTAGAGGAAACCTGGCATTAGGTATTGGCTTTAAGCTTCCAACTGGAAACTATAATGCTAAAAGTACATTTTACAATGTCGGACCCAATGGAACTTCTCTGATTCGACCTGTTGATCAAAGTATCCAATTGGGGGACGGTGGATTTGGAATCACGCTTGAGTCTCAAGGACTAAAGGAATTCAAATCCTCCCTGTTTGGCTATTACAATGCATTTTACCTGCTAAATCCAAGAAATACCAATGGTACACAAACCTTCAGGGCTAGGCAAAGTGAGGCAATCATGAGTGTGCCAGATCAGTTTGCTTTGCGTGCCGGGGTATTTTTCGGGATTAAAAAAATCCACGGATTGGGATTTTCATTGGGAGGGAGACTGGAAGGAGTTCCGGTTCGGGATTTGATTGGGGAAAGCGGGGGATTTCGCCGTCCTGGATATGTGATCTCAGTCGAGCCGGGCATAAGCTACATGCTTGGTAATATCACTGCTACCTTGAATGTGCCGGTTGCCTTAGTTAGAAACCGTACACGAAGTCTCACGGATATTGCAGATTCCACGCCTGACAATTTTCGGCATGGCGATGCTGCATTTGCTGACTACCTGATCAATTTTGGAGTGGCCTGGAGAATCTCAAAGAAAGTCGAATCCCCGTTTGGAACGCTTTAATTTTCTCATTCTTGAATGTCAAAGGGCCTTCGCGGGCTCTTTGACTTCACTTTTGAGGCTCTTGAAAGCTAGAAAAATCAAAGAAATAGCCAGAACAAACAGCAATGCTGCAATCACAGCAAGTACATATCCTTTTTCCTGATAATTTTTCCAGGCAAAAAGACCCAAAGAAGCCAAAGTCACCGTAAACATGAAGAACATGGGGATGGTAACAAACGTGGCAGGGATATTTTTCTTAATGAGCCAAACCGCGATGGTTAGCAAAGCCAAAGCAGCCAAAAGCTGATTGGCTGATCCGAAAATCGGCCATAGGGTGGAAAATTCTCCCGAGGCGAGTAGTAAAACTGATAGAATCACCACCACGGTGGTTGATAGGTATCGATTAGTCGCCAAAACTTTTGCAGCCGGTTGAGGCATGTCTTCGAAGTATTCCTGGAGAGTAAATCGAGCAAGTCTGGTGCAAGTATCCAAGGTGGTCAAGGCAAAAGCCGAAACCGTCAGAGCTACAAAGCCGACTGCAAATGTTTCTGAAATCCCCAAAGCGGAAATCATACCTCCCAATCCAGTTGAAAACAAAGCAACGGGACCTTCGCCGGAAAGTCGCTCCATATACGCTGTTCTAGATAGCACGACCACTGCGCCTACGGATATAATAGCCAAAAATGATTCAATCAGCATCCCTCCGAAACCTACGATCTTGGCGTCACTCTCTTTATCCAATTGTTTGGAAGTAGTCCCGGAAGCAACCAAAGAATGAAATCCTGAAATGGCTCCGCAGGCTATGGTAACGAAAAGGACTGGAAACACATAGCCTAAACTTTCGCTTGAAGCCTGCACTTGGGTACTCATCTCAATCTGTGGATTAGCAACGACTACGCCGGCTACCGCTGCGATCATCATTCCATAGAGTAAGTAGCTATTCAAGTAATCTCTTGGTTGAAGCAAAAGCGAAACGGGAGTCACTGAGGCCAAGAAGGCATAACCCAAAAGTGCCAGGATCCATATTTTGTAATCTAAGACAAAAGGAAGCTGAGTGCCTAAGTAAACAAAGAAATACATCAGGATGACACCGACCACGGTCAATAGGACAAAAGAAGTGGTTTTGTTTCCCACCCATCGATTGACATATCCAAAAGCTACCGCAAGGAAGATAAACAGGATGGAGGCTGAAGCAACACCGGGATTAGCTACGAATGTTTTTGCAATAATGTCCGAGAAAACACCAATGACCAAGATTAATGTAGAAAAGCTAAAAATGACAAACAATTGTTTTCCCTTAGCTCCAATCTGATTTTTAATGATTATTCCGATTGATTTTCCTTCAGTTCGCAGCGAAGCGGCCATACTTCCTAAATCATGTACCGCTCCGAAGAAAATTCCACCCACTAAAATCCAGATGACAGCCGGAACCCAACCAAAGGTCACCGCAATGATAGGTCCTACGATCGGGCCTGCTCCTGCGATTGAGGCAAAATGATGACCCAAGACTACGATCGGCTTGCTAGGTTCGTAATCTACTCCATCTCTCAGTAAGTGGGAAGGCGCTTTTCGAGAGTCATCCAATCCGAATCGCTTGTAAACAAAACTTCCGTAGATCTTGTATGCTGCAAATAGGATAATTCCAGAAATCAGAAGCAATAGCGATAGACTCATGTTTATTTTGGGCAAGGTGAAATTAGCCTTTGAAAATCCGTGTTTTTGCTAGCATTTCAAAATAAAGATATGCACTCTTGATTTTTAATCAGGATTGCATCGTTCACTTTGGGGGATAGGAGGAGCTTCGAAGGCAATTAAATTTTAATTACTGGAGATTAGGTCTAAATTTGTGTCCTTTGACTTGTCAAAAAACAACCCAACTAACGATATGGCTTGGTTTAAAAGAACAGACAAAGGCATTAAAACCTCTACTGCGGAGAAAAAAGATGCACCTGATGGGCTTTGGTTTAAGACTCCCTCAGGTAGTATCATTCACACAAGAGAGCTTAAAAGCAATGCCTATGTGTCCCCTAATGATGATTTTCATGTCAAAATAGGCTCTAAAGAATACTTTGAGATCTTATTTGACAATAATAAATTCACAGAGATGGATACTGAAATGAAATCAGGCGATCCATTGAAGTTTGTAGATACCAAACCTTATTCTTCCCGAATCGAGGCTACCATCAAAAAGGCAGAATTGAATGACGCTGTTAGGACAGCTCATGGAAAAATGAACGGTCTTGACCTGGTAGTCGCTTGTATGGACTTCAATTTTATCGGTGGATCTATGGGTTCGGTGGTAGGCGAAAAGATTGCGAGAGCCATCGATCATTCTTTGAAACATAAAGTACCATTCCTGATGATCTCCAAATCAGGCGGGGCCCGAATGATGGAGGCAGGCTTTTCATTGATGCAAATGGCGAAAACTTCTGCCAAACTAGCCCTACTCGATCAGGCAGGGATCCCATACATATCACTTTTGACAGATCCTACTACTGGTGGTGTGACGGCATCTTACGCCATGTTGGGTGATTTCAATATCGCTGAGCCTGGATCACTTATCGGATTTGCTGGTCCGAGGGTAATCCGGGAGACTATCGGAAAGGATTTACCAAAAGGGTTTCAGAGTGCAGAGTTTGTGTTGGAACACGGATTCCTTGATTTCATCATCGATCGAAGGCAGTTGAAATCAAGATTGACCACTTTGCTAAACCTCTTGAACAATTAATCAGTTATTCCATCAAATTCTCTCTTGAATTCAAGCCAAATTTGAAATCTCTTTTGGCCTGTTTTATTGATTAATAAATATATTTGTGCTCCCAAAAAAGGGTTAATTCCTACGAAAAGTAAAACCAAAATTTCATGGGTTCTGTAATTATTACGTCCATTGTAGCATTCACGGTAATTATCCTGCTACTGGTTCTTATCCTCTTGTTTGCCCAATCCAAATTGGTCAATTCAGGGGATGTCAAGATTATCATCAATGGGGATGAAAGCAATCCTATCGTAGCTTCTGCCGGTACCAGCTTGCTCTCCACTCTAGGTAATCAGAAAATTTTTCTTCCTTCCGCTTGCGGTGGAGGTGGTACTTGTGCGATGTGCAAGTGCGTAGTAGAAGATGGGGGTGGCGATGTACTCCCTACTGAAGTCGGACACCTTAGCCGCGCTGAGCAGCAAGGTAAGGTAAGATTAGCCTGTCAGGTAAAAGTGAAGCAGGACATGAAAATCCGTGTACCTGATGAAATCTTCGGTATCAAAAAGTGGGAATGCGAAGTAATCTCCAATTACAACGTATCCACCTTTATTAAGGAATTTAAAGTTAAACTTCCGGAAGGGGAAACACTTCACTTTGAAGCAGGTGGATATATCCAGATTGACGTACCTGCAATCACAGTGAATTTTAAGGATATGGATATCACTCCACATCCTGAATTAGGGCACCCTGCCGATGTATATAAGAGTGATTGGGATAAGTTCGGACTTTGGTCGTTGGTCATGAAAAATGACGAGCCCCTCTTCCGTGCCTACTCAATGGCAAACCACCCTGCTGAAGGGAACATTGTCATGTTGACTATCCGTATCGCTACTCCTCCATGGGATCGAGCAAACAACAGATGGATGGATGTCAACCCAGGAGTTTGTTCTTCCTATGTGTTCTCAAGAAAGCCAGGTGACAAGGTAACAGTCTCTGGTCCTTACGGAGAATTCCACATTAACCCTACTGAAAGAGAAATGGTCTACATCGGTGGTGGTGCAGGTATGGCCCCTCTTAGAGCGCAAATTTTCCACCTTTTTCACACTGAAAAGACCCACAGAAAAGTGTCTTATTGGTACGGTGGACGTTCTAAGAAAGAGCTTTTCTACGTCCCTCATTTCAGAGAAATCGAAAAAGAGTTTCCGAATTTCAATTTCCATATCGGACTATCCGAACCACTTCCTGAAGACAACTGGAAAATCAAGAAGTCGCTTGATGACAGAGAGGCGGATGGCTATGTAGGGTTTATTCACCAAGTGTTGTATGACAATTATTTGAAGAATCACCCTGAGCCAGATGATGTGGAATATTACCTCTGCGGTCCTCCATTGATGAACTCAGCGGTATTGAAGCTCCTCGATGACATGGGTATTCCAAAGGAAAATATCAGATTTGACGACTTCGGTGGTTAATGAAAAACAAGAATCCCGCTTCGGCGGGATTTTTTGTTTAGTGTCATTTTTGTTTATTTCAGTATCATAAACACCCTCTATGAATCTCCAATCCTTTTTTGAGCCTATAGCCTCTTTTCTCCTTGAGAAAAATTATCAGGAAAACTCCTTCTTTAATCATATTTCAGTCTATCAGGATGTATTCCCAGAACTCAAAAATACCCACATAGCTTTGATCGGTTTGAAGGAAAGCCGAGGTGCCAAACGTTCTGAAAGTATGGAGCGAGGTAGCTCTGAAATTAGAGAAAAGCTTTATGAATTGAAGAAAGGCCCCACTTCCTACAAAATCGCGGATTTGGGAGACCTGATTTCGGGGGAATCCCTGAATGATACCTATCAAAATATTCGTCAGGTTGGCGATTATTTGATGAAGCATCAGGTATTACCCGTATTTTTTGGAGGTTCCCATGACTTGGATTATGGACAATACTTGTCCTATCAAAAGATGAAGAAACTCATCACCATGGTAACCGTAGATGCCAAGATCGATATGGAAGAGTCAGGTCCAGAAAGTGACAGACACACCCAAGAAATCGTTTTACACCAACCCAACTTTTTATTTTCAAATACTCACCTTGCCTACCAGAGTTTTTTAGTGGATTCCACTTTGGTCAATGTTCTAGAGAAATTGTACTTTGACCATATCAGGCTTGGACAAATCAGAGATAATTTCAAAGAAATTGAGCCCTTAATCCGTGATGCCGATTTGATGAGTTTTGATCTTTGCTCCATACAATCCTCTGTGGCACCCGGTGCAGTGGATGCGCAGCCCTTTGGCTTAACAGGGGAGGAGGCTTGTCAGATAGCTTGGTTTGCCGGGACAAATGAAAAATTGAGCTCCTTCGGGGTATATGGGTACGATCCTTATTTTGATGATGCCAACAACAAAACCGCAAAAGTGGCGGCAGTGATGATTTGGTACTTTATTGAAGGATTTTACAGCAGAAAGGACAGCCTTTCTTTCAAAAGTGCAGATTATATCAAGTATACTGTCTCGCTTGATTTTAAGCCCAATACACTTGTTTTTTATAAGAGTAAGCGAAGTGGAAAGTGGTGGATGGAAATTCCCCATCATGAGACCTTCCGATTTGATCGGGTGAGCACGGTACCTTGTAGTTATGCTGATTACCAATTGGCCCAAAAAGGTGAGATTCCGGAGCGCTGGATTAATGCACAGATCAAATTGTCTTGATGAGAGTGTATACCAAACAGCAGTTGGCACTTAGAAATGGGCAGGACAGGCCTGAGATTTGGGTAGCATTCCGTGGGATAATCTACGATGTAGGCAGCTCTCGGTTATGGAAAAATGGAAAGCATTACGAGCATTGGGCAGGTCAGGACCTGACAGAAGAGCTAGCGGACGCCCCTCACACCGAAAAAGTATTTGAAAAATTTACGGCCATCGGCCAACTCGAATAGCATGATTTTGATCGCAGACAGCGGTTCCAGCAAGACAGACTGGAGAGTAATTCACAAAAATGGCCAAATCAGTCAGCACCGTGGAGTAGGATTTAATCCCTACTACATGACCTCTGAGGAGATGGCTATCCAAATGAGAGAGGATTTCTTGATTGACCTCTCCGGGGAAATCAACGAGATCTACTACTACGGAGCAGGATGTGCAGCACCGGAGCGTCAGGCTGAAGTAAAGAATGCCCTGCTCACTATTTTCCCCGAGGCTGAAATTCAAATCGATCACGATCTCTCTGCAGCAGCACATGCTACCTGTGGGCACAAGTCCGGCATCGCCTGTATTTTGGGTACGGGATCAAACAGCTGCGATTACGATGGGGAAAATATCATAGCCACGAGGCCTGCAGCCGGATATATTTTGGGTGATGAGGGAGGAGGATGCTATGTGGGCCGGAAGTTCCTCCAGGATTTTATTCATGAGGAAATGCCAGAGAATATCCGAGAAGCTGCGATCGAACGTTTTCACATTACCCAGAATATCATTCAGGACCATGTGTACCTTCAGCCCTATCCAAGTAGGTACATGGCAAGTTTTTGCCGATTTATTACTGAGCACAAAGCCGAACCCTATTGCTATGGACTTTTTTATCAGGCATTCAAGGACTTCTTTGCAAAGCATGTCTGTAAGTATCAGGATTACCAAAACAAACCCGTGAGTTTTGTAGGTTCGATCGCTTTTTACAACAGTGATATTTTGAGAAAGGCAGCCTTTGATACAGGCATTCAGGTCAATATCATCATCGAAAGTCCTATCGCCGGACTGACACTTTATCACCAGGAAAAACTATGAACAAGGTAACCGAAAGCAGCTCTTCCTATCAAAACCTCGAGCAAATGGAGGTCATGGAATTGCTCCAAAATATTAATTCCGAAGACCACAAAGTTGCCCCCGCGGTAAAGGAAAAATTGGGAGCGATATCGGCTTTGGTAGAGCAGATTGTGCCGAGGATGCAGGAGGGTGGAAGGCTGTTTTACATCGGAGCTGGGACAAGCGGGAGATTGGGGATTCTGGATGCATCCGAATGCCCACCTACCTATGGAGTACCTCACGATTGGGTCATTGGATTGATCGCAGGAGGCGATGCTGCGATCCGCAAAGCCGTGGAAAATGCGGAAGATGATCCAAACCAAGCTTGGAAGGATATTCAGGAGTATGGATTTTCTGAGTTGGATACCGTGATTGGGATCGCTGCATCGGGGACGACTCCCTATGTCATCGGAGGTGTGACTATGGCCCGTGAAAAGGGTCTCTTGACAGGCTGCATCACCTGTAATCCTGGATCTCCTCTAGCTCAAGCAGTCGAATTCCCTATCGAGGTAGTCGTGGGCCCTGAGTTTGTCACGGGAAGTACCCGAATGAAATCAGGGACTGCGCAGAAGTTTGTTCTGAATATGATCTCGACTGCTGTGATGATCAAATTGGGAAGAGTAAAAGGAAATAAAATGGTTGATATGCAGCTCTCCAATGCCAAATTGGTCGATAGAGGAACCAAAATGATCATGGAAGCCACTGGTTTGACTTACGAAGTAGCCAATCAATTACTGCTTTCTCAAGGATCAGTTAGGAATGCTACAGAATATTATTATAAAAATCTCTAAGTAGCTTAAATAAAATTCGGTATTTGATAGCCACATTGGATGGATATCGCGTATCTTTGATGCCCGATTAAGCGTTTGAAATTCATGGGTTTATCAATTGATTTCAAAAGGATGGAGAAAGCATGGGAGTTTATATCAAATCCTGCTTTCTTAAGCTTAGTTTAACACCAAACTACAGCAGTGATGCTGCAAAATCATGAAAAAGAACAATTCAAGAAAACCATTTTTCAGCGAAGACAAAAAGGACTTCGATTCACCTAAGAGACCGGACTTTTCTTCCAAAGGGTCAAAATTTAACAAATCTGAAGGCAAGCCTGAGTTCAAAGGAAAGTCTTTCGGCAAGAAGGAAGATTCATTTGACAAAAAGCCTTTCCGCAAAAAATCTGAGGATCAACCAACTTTTGGAGATAAGCCAAAAGGAAGATTTTTTAAGGATGATGGGAAAAAATTTGAGAAGCCGGCATTTGGCAAGCGAAACGACAGTGACTCCGGTGAGCGAAAGCCATTTGGAGAGAAGCGATTTGATAAGTTTTCCGGTGCTCCCAAAAAGTGGGAAAAGAGCGAGGACAAGCCTTTTGCTAAGAAATATTTTGGGGAAAAGCCGGAGCGATTTGGGAAAGAGGGTGCCTCTGAGAAGAAGTTTGGACCAAAAAGAACCGAGGGAGGCAAGCCTTATTCGGAGCGTTCGGAAAGACCATCACGAGGAGACTTTGGAAAAGATAAATTTTCAAAAGGACCAAAAACCGGTGGAGATAAGCCTTTCAAGAAGGAGTTCTCCGGCGAAAAATTCAATCCTGAGACCGGTGAAAGGCTCGTGTACAAGGGCAGAGGTAAGGATCAGAAGCCAATCTTCGGAGTAGAAGAGAAGCGATATACTCCGGAAAGCGGAAGTGAAAAACGCGGGTTTGGTAAAAAACATCCCAAGCGGGTAGAGTTGAATCCCGATCGGCCGGATTATAATTTTGACAACCTCCCTCAAAAGAAAAATAAAAAAGAAGCTGACGATTTGCTTAGGCTAAACAAGTACATCGCCAACTCAGGGATTTGCAGTAGAAGGGAGGCGGATGACCTGATCACCAAAGGGCTGGTTATGGTCAATGGAGAAGTAATCAAAGAAATGGGCTACAAGGTCAAGAAAACCGACCGTGTGGTATTTGAGGGAAAGCGAATCAATCCTGAAAAGCCCGTCTATGTACTTTTGAATAAGCCTAAGGATTTTATCACCACGACTGAAGATCCGATGGAGCGCAAGACGGTGATGAAATTGGTGGAAAATGCCTGTGAGGAACGAATTTTCCCGGTAGGTCGATTAGACAGGAATACCACTGGGTTGCTCCTTTTTACCAACGATGGTGAATTGGCAGCGAAACTCTCCCACCCATCCAATGAGATCAAAAAAATCTATCAGGTCACTTTGGACAAGCCTCTTACTCACAAAGACGAAGAGGCGATCCTTGAAGGATTAACCTTGGAAGACGGGGATGCCAAAGTGGATGATATGCAGGTACTTTCCAAGGATAGAACCATTCTTGGTTTGGAGATTCATATCGGTAGAAACAGGATCGTAAGAAGGATTTTCTCCCACTTGGGTTATGAAGTGATTGGCTTGGATCGGGTCATGTATGCCGGTCTCGATAAAAAAGATCTCAAACGTGGTCATTACCGATTCCTTACCGAGCAGGAAGTGATTCGATTGAAATATTACATCTAATGGAAAAAGGCCTCGATCGAGGCCTTTTTCCATTAGATAAACCCTTTCAACTGCTGCATCAAGTCCCGCTTGGTGATAATGCCTCCTTTTCTCCAAAGGATTTTGCCCCGCTCCCCTCTGGGAGTAGTAGGAATATGATTAGGACTAGGTGTAGATTGCATCTACACCTTTATATAAATACAAATTTGTAATTTGCTTATGATGCAAGATCTGAAGAAAGTGAGCCAATTAAAAATTGGTAAGGATATTAGGGTGAAGTTGCAAACTTCACCCAGCGCCAAACTGGACTTCAGAGTTGCTGAGTAGAGACTACACCTAGGGGGGGGACAGGAAGTGGCCTGGCTGAATGCCAGTCTGGGCGAGATGGTGGGACCGGGCACCACGCAGGAGATCTTCGAAGGAGACAGCGTGACCCTGTCGGTACACGGGAAGTTTCTGGACAAGAAGAAAGCACGAGTCAACGAAGCGAGCTTCCTGACTGCAGGCGGCAAGACGGCCCTGCTGGATCAGCTGAACGAACTGGCGCTGAACACCCAAATGGCCGGAGGGCCCAACCCGATCGCGGTGCTGAATCTGGTGGACATCGTGGCCAAGGACCTGCAGAAGAAGGAGACTCCGGAAGCCTACCTGATCTATGCCCTGTATGACCAAGACAGCAACCGATATGAGGTTGAGGACCGAGCGTAAAGAAACAGTCCAGTGGACTGTTTTAGCGAGGGGCCAGCTTGCAGGGCGGGAGTCCTGACACGCAACGCTGCCAACCAACACGAGGAACTGGAAGAGAAACTGGCAATCAAGAAAAATGGGTATATTGAAACGTTTGTCGTCAACGAAACATCGCAAGATGTCTGGTTCGATAACTTCAAGATTCTGAGTCAGGAATCGATCCTAGTACAAGAGACACACTATGATCCATGGGGCTTGGAACTGACGGGTATCGGCTACGCATACGAAGGGGTCAAGAAGAATAAGTACCTCTACAACGGCAAGGAGCTGATCGAGGACGCGGGCCTTCAGTACTACGATTATGGTGCCAGGATGTATGATCCGGTGATCGGGAGATGGGGAGTGGTGGATCCTTTGGCCCACCATGAACTTCAAATCGATAAGTCACCTTATGCTTATGGATGGAATAATCCAATAAGATACATTGACCCTGATGGAAGATGTCCAAATGGATGCAGTGAAGGAGAAAGAAATAATGTGAATTATCGGGAAGGGGCGGTCGTTCAAAATAGATTTGGATCTTCTCAATTTAGAGACGGAAAATGGCAAATTATTTCCAGAGCTCCGATGACTGAAAATAGTTCTGAAGGAATTAGGATTAATGGATTCTTTGGAGGAGGAAGTAGTGGAGGGGACAAATCTTCGGAAGATAATTATAGTCAAACGAATTCGACTTTAAACATAACTGGTGGATTGTTATCAGGACCTGCAGGTTTAATGGATTTAAGAAGTTGGGGACATGAAAAGCTCCTAAATGAAGGGCAATGGATTGGCAAAAATGGTAAGGTTTATTCTACAGGATTTTATGGTAGTAATAAATGGCTTTCTGGTACTCAAAAGGCGTTTAGGGCTGCAGGATCAGCAGCAAAAGTAGGCGGTAGTATTTTAGGTGGGATAGGAGTTTTAGTAAGTGCTGGGTCAGCATATAATTCGGTTATGAACAATAAGGATAACACTTCCACTTGGGTTGATGCTACAATAACAGGTGGGCTATTTGTTGGAGGTTTAGTTACTGGGATTACAGCGGCGCCTGTCGTTGCCACAATAGGTATCGCATATGGGGTTTATCGTTTAACTGCAGGCTCACAGGTAGATGCATTGATTGATAAAAATTTTGGATACAGATGAAAGGTAATGTTTATACATATTTGTTCTGGTGTTTTTATAGTCTTGTTTGGAAAAGTAAAGGAGATACAAGTCATATTAGAGCAGTGGTTTTATTTTCAATTTCTGAATCCTTATTACTTATAATATTTCTTTCTTGTTTAGGAGTACTTTTTTATGATTTTTATAATTTTTTTCCTTTTAGATCTTTAGACTACAGGTATTTATTTGGTGTTGTGGGGTTGATAATAATAGGAGGTAATTACTATGTGCTGATAAGAGGAAGAAAGTACGAAAAAATAAACAATCTATATAATGGCAAGTACTCAAAAAAAAGGGGTAAAATAGTAGCGATTTCAATTCTTTCGGCATGCTTTTTAGTAATGATTGCTTCGGGAATTTTTCTTAGCAAAACAATTAATGGTTGGTAGTTTAAAATTATAGGTGAGAGATCCTCTTTAATAAATGAATTAATAATATGACTAGGTGTATATTAAATCTATACATTTATATAAATAAAAATTTGTAATTTAATTGTTCGGATGATTCTGCTGTAAAGATTAGGATTTAGTGTCAGAAGATGAATTGCTGGAATACTTAAGATAAAATTTTTATACCCCTCTGGGAGTAGTAGGAATATGATAAGGACTAGGTGTAGTTTGTAACTACACCTTTCTATACAAACAAATTTGTAATTTGCTATTTTCGAAAAACCATGATTTATGGGAGAGGCCTATCAGATAAGAGATCAAGAAATGCCCTATTTCCTTACTTTTCAGGTTGTAGGTTGGGCGGATGTATTTACCAGAAAAGTTTATCGGGATCTGATTTTGGAGAACCTTTCCTATTGTCGGTTAGAAAAGGGATTGTACTTGTATGGTTTTGTGATTATGAGCAATCATATTCACTTGTTAGTTCAGCAAAAGGACGGAAGGCTTTCGGATTGGGTGCGGGATTTTAAAAAGTTCACCAGTAAAAAGTTATTGAAAATGATCCTAGAGAATCCGCAAGAAAGCAGGCGAGAATGGATGAAGATGATTTTTGAGTATCATGCTGAGTTTAATAAGCGATCAGGCGATTTGCAGTTTTGGACCCATGACAATCATGCGATAGAATTGTATCGGCCAGAAATGATTGAGAGTAGGATGAAGTATATTCACGAGAATCCAGTTAGGGCAGGAATTGTCGAAAAGGAGGAAGAATATTTATACTCGAGTGCTAGGAATTATTCTGGTTTGAAGGGTTTGATAGAAGTAGATTATTGGTAATAAAGGTTTCTAAGCCAATTGCAAATTGGTAAGGATATGAGGGTGAAGTTGCAAACTTCACCCAGTCACAACGTTGATTTGACTACACCCAGAGGGGGGTTTGGACATTGGATTCCAATGGAATGCCTGTTACCACTGCCAGCTACCCAAATGGCGCCCTGTCCAAAGAAGAGGTGATCGACGAAAACGGACAGAAAGTCATTGAATATAAAGATCTTCTGGGTAGAGTGATCCTGAAGAAGGTTCAGGTTGGATTGAGTCCGACATCGGGATATACGGGCTGGTTGAGTACGTTTTATGTTTATGATTCCTATGGCAGGCTTCGGGTGGTGATTCCTCCAAAGGCAGTGGATGCGATCAGAGCAGCTTCCTGGCAAAGTAGCACCAGCACAAACACTTCTCTGGGCAATGAACTGTATTTTCGGTACAGCTATGATCAGCGGGGAAGAATGATTGAGAAGCGTGTTCCCGGCAAGGGAGTAGAATCGATGGTGTATGACAATCAGGACAGGCTGGTGGGGTATCAGGATGGGAACATGGCGGCAGGAACTCCGAAGAAATGGCAATACACCAAATACGATGCATTGGGAAGAGTGGTGATGACGGGGTTGGTAAACACAGACCTTGGCCGTGCGGCGATACAGACTACCCTAAATGGGTCCGCCTCCAACAATGCCTCCATCCTATCACTTACTTCTCCGGTCTCTTCCGGGGGTTGGCCTACGGATGAGGGAGAGATCCTGACGGTAAACTACTACGACAGCTACCAGTTTTTGACAGGCTTTTCTTATGTAGTACCTACCTCACCCTATTCAGGCTTTACGGCCACGGCCAGCACCCGTGTGCACGGGCTTCAGACGGGCAAAAGGGTAAGGAATCTGGAGACGGGCGTGTATTACACCACGGCAATGTACTACGATGACAAAGGAAGAGTGATCCAAACCTTGTCCCAGCAGCAGTTGGGAGGAACGGTACGGACTTCCACGGCCTATAATTTTGAGGATCAGCCGACCCAGACGCTGAGTGCGAACAGCAGTTCGCCGAACCAGGCAGTTCTTCGAACCTACACCTACAATGTGGCAGGGATGCTTGATTCTCTTAGCCATAAAATAGGAAGTCAATCCGCCAAAACCATTGCAAAAAATACCTACAATGATCTAGGGCAGCTGACTACCAAAGCCTTTTCCCAGCTTCCGAGCGGGACTCAGACGTATAGCTACAACATCCGAGGCTGGCTGAAGACGCTGGGCAGCGGACTGACAGAGGGCTACAAGCAGACCAACTACTACGAAACAGGAGGTACGGAAAACCACTGGAACGGAAACATCTCACGGATCGACTGGAGCGGCAAGTCCGTGACCACAGAGCCCCCGAAGGTGAGAACCTACAATTATCTCTACGACAAAGCCAACCGGATCACGGCAGCCAACTATTCGGCAACAGGGGAAACCAACTGGTACACCGTCAGCGGGATGGCGTATGATGCGAATGGGAATATTACTGCCATGACCCGAAGGAACGAGCGCACACCGGGGACCTACGATGTGGTAGACCAGCTCACCTATACCTACCAAACCAACAGCAACAAGCTGAGTCAGGTGGCCGATGCGAATCTGACTCAAACCTATACCTCCAAAGGCTTTATCGAACGAAGCACCGCGGCCTATGCCTACGATTCGAACGGCAATCTGAAAGCCAATCTGGATAAGCAGATCAATAATATCACTTACAACCACTTGAATCTACCTGTGGAAGTGACTTTCAACACGGGGGCCAGTATCCGCTTTACCTACAATGCCGAAGGAGCGAAGCTCACTCAGAAGGTGTACAATACCTCAGGCGCTCTGACCACCACCCAGGACTATATCGGGGAGTACGTGTACCAAAACGGTGCCTTGGACTACCTGATCCATGAAGAGGGACGTGTCGCGTCCGAACCGGGAGGGCTGTTCTACGAATACTACCTGAAGGACCACCTCGGCAATGTGCGCCAAGTGCTGCGAAACTCCTCGGCCAACTTCCGCATCGCCACCATGGAGCAGGCCAATGCGGCCGAAGAAGAGAGCACGTTTACCCAGATCAAGCCGACCAGAAAGCGGGAGCCCAAGCACAACGTAACCCAGGGCGGTCAGGAAGTGGCCTGGCTGAATGCCAGTCTGGGCGAGATGGTGGGACCGGGCACCACACAGGAGATCTTCGAAGGGGACAGCGTGATCCTATCGGTACACGGCAAGTTTCTGGACAAGAAGAAAGCACGAGTCAACGAAGCGAGCTTCCTGACTGCAGGCGGCAAGACGGCCCTGCTGGATCAGCTGAACGAACTGGCGCTGAACAGCCAAATGGCCGGAGGGCCCAACCCCCTTCTGGGTGTAGAAGAAAGTTGATTAGGACTAGGTGTAGATTGCATCTACACCTTCTGATGTTTGGCTCTTTACTAGTCGATGAAAAAAAGTAGGTCATAATTTGGAGTTATGGCCTTTTTTTATGGATATTGTATCTAGTTATTAGACTAGATATGGGTTATCCGACTAAAGTACAGCTCA